>JBMFHK010000032.1:6861-26173 GCA_049976865.1 Solirubrobacteraceae bacterium
CCCCAAGCAGGGGCCCCCAGAGCAGGGTCACAGAACTCCAGGGCAGAGGCGCAGGGCCCCATGTCCAGCTTGGACTACGCCGCCGCCTGGTCGCCAAGCTCATCCACGGCGACGGTCACCAGCGTCGGGGCAGTGCCCTTCTCGATCGTTTCACGCGTGACGACGCACTTACGCACGTCATGTCGTGAGGGCAGTTCAAACTGGACATCGAGCAAAACCTCTTCGATGATCGACCGCAGCCCGCGCGCCCCTGTCTCACGCTCAAGTGCACGGTCGGCGATCGACTTGAGTGCCTCGTCCGCGAACACAAGCTCAACACCATCGAACTGGAAGAAGCGCTGAAACTGTTTGACCAGCGCGTTGCGGGGCTCAACGAGGATCTGCATCAGCTCCGCGCGTGACAGCTGATGAACCGCGGACATGACGGGCAGCCGTCCGATGAACTCCGGGATCAGCCCATACTGGATCAGATCTTCAGGCAGGCAGTGTTCAAACAGCTCGCCGAGGTCACGCTGGTCCTTTGACTTGATCTCGGCCCCAAAGCCTATTCCCTGGTGTCCGATGCGATGCTCAATAACCTGGTCCAGGTTGGCAAACGCGCCGCCGCAGATGAACAGGATGTTGGTCGTATCAATCGACAGAAACTCCTGGTGCGGGTGCTTGCGCCCGCCCTGTGGAGGCACGGACGCGGTTGTGCCCTCCAGGATCTTCAGCAGCGCCTGCTGCACTCCCTCACCGCTCACGTCGCGCGTGATTGAGGGGTTGTCAGCCTTGCGCGCAATCTTGTCGACCTCGTCGATGTAGATGATCCCTGTCTCTGCCTTCTTGACGTCGTAGTCAGCGGCCTGAATCAGTTTCAGCAGGATGTTCTCCACATCCTCACCCACGTACCCGGCTTCGGTCAGCGCAGTGGCGTCCGCGATCGCAAACGGAACATTGAGGATTTTGGCGAGCGTCTGCGCAAGCAGGGTCTTACCGCACCCGGTCGGCCCGAGCAGCAGGATGTTGGACTTTTGCAGCTCTACGTCATGCTCATCCGACTGCACCATCTGGACGCGCTTGTAGTGGTTGTAAACGGCCACCGCCAGCGTCCGCTTGGCCTGTTCCTGACCCACCACGTACTCATTGAGCACGTCGTAGATCTCACGCGGTTTGGGCAGGTTCTGAAGGTCAAAGTTCGGAGGTGTGGTGAGCTCCTCGTCGATGATCTCGTTACAGAGGTCGATGCACTCGTCACAGATGTAGACCCCGGGACCCGCGATCAGCTTCTTAACCTGCCGCTGGGATTTCCCACAGAAGCTGCACAACAGCTGCTCGTTGGAGTCGGTCGGGCGTGCCATGGCGCGATTAAGGTTCTACGGTGGACGGTGACCAGAAGTCTCGCCCAACACCAAGTTTATCCCCGCCTGCGCCATGCGGCCAAGCGTGAACGCAACTTCAGTGCTGGGAGATCACCCGATCGATGATCCCGTATTCCCTGGCTTCCTCCGAACTCATGAAGTAATCGCGCTCCGTATCCCTGGCAATTTCCTCCACGGGCTTGCCGGTATGGTGGGCGATGATCTCGTCCAGTCTGTGGCGCAGGTCGAGAATCTCCCGAGCGTGTATCTCAATGTCGGTAGCTTGGCCCTGGAAACCGGCCGACACCTGATGGATCAGGATCTTGGCGTTGGGCAATGCCATGCGCTTGCCGGCGGCACCGCCAGAAAGCAGCAGCGCCCCCATCGACATCGCGATGCCGACACAGATGGTCTGGACGTCCGGCTTGATGAACTGCATGGTGTCGTAGATGGCCAAGCCCGCGTAGACCGACCCGCCCGGCGAGTTTACGTAGAGCGAGATGTCCTTGTCGGGGTCCTCGGACTCCAGATGCAGCAGCTGAGCAACGATCAGGTTGGCTACCTGATCGTCCACAGGCGTGCCCAGAAAGACGATCCGTTCGTTCAGCAGACGCGAGTAGATGTCAAACGCGCGCTCTCCGCGGGAAGTCTGCTCGACAACCATCGGTACCAGTGGGCTCATGTTTGTGGCTTCTTTCGCTTTCCGGAGAGGATTCCTGCCGACTCTAGCAACCGCAATTTTTCGCCCACCCCACCAAGCCGTTGTCGGCTTTCATTCTGGCTGGCCGGTGGTCGGCGCAGGCGGCTGGCCGGTGGTCGGCGCAGGCGGCTCGACGGTGGTCGGCGCAGGCGGCTCGACGGTGGTCGGCGCAGGCGGCTCGACGGTGGCCTGCTTCGCCGTGCCAGTCTTCTTTTTGGACTTTGGCTTGGCGGGCGCCACCGGCTTGGACTCCTGCACCAGCCATGCGAGCGCCTTGCGAGCAGCGAGGTCCGCGCGCACCCTGACCAGCCTGCCATCCTTCTCAAGTTGTGCGCGCAGCTTCTCGGTGGTGGTCTTACCGCGCTCGACACTGGACGCCAGCGCCTCGACCACCTCCTCCTCGGTTGGCTCAATCCGCTCGGCTTGCACCACTGCGGCAAGGACCGCCTCACGGCGCAGACCCTGCTCAGCCTCCTGCTCGGCCGCCTCGGCCATCTCCTCCTCAGTCTTGCCGGAGATCCGCATGTACACCTCGCGGGAGATGCCCTGGCGCGCCAGAGACTCAAGAGTCTCATGCACAATCTCGTGGGCGCGGGCATGGACCAGCGCATGGGGCACGTCAATCACCGCGTCGGCAACGACAGCGTCCAGCACGGCGGTCTCATACTCGTGCTCAAGCGCATGCTGCTCATGCTCCCGCAAACGCCCGCTGATGTCCTCACGAAGCTGCGCAAGCGTGTCAAACCCCGCAGCCTCGGAGGCAAAGTCATCGTCGGCATCCGGTAAGTGCCGCTCCTGGACCTCATGCACAGTGACATCGAAGGTGGCGATCCGGCCCGCGAGCTGCTCTGCGCCATAGTCCTCGGGAAAGGTGAGGGTGATCGCCCGCGTCTCACCGGCAACTGTGCCGACCAGCTGCTCCTCAAAGCCCGGGATCAGACGCTGGGAGCCCAGTTCAATGAGCTGATCGCGGGCAGAGCCACCGTCAAACGGCTCGCCATCAGTGCGGCCAACATAGTCCATCAGCAGGTAGTCACCGCTCTGCGCGGGACGTTGCACCACTTCCAGTGTGGCCATCCGCTCACGAAGCCGCTCCACCTCAGCGTCAATGGAGGCTTCCTCGACAGTCGGCTCGCGACGCTGCACCTCGACACCCTTGTACTGGCCAAGCTGAGCAGTGGGGCAAACGCCGACCTCAATTGAGAACGTCAGCGGAGCGCCGTCCGCCGGCAGGTCACCGACGTTGATGTCTGGATCTCCGACCGCAGCGATACCCGAACCGTCAATGGCATACGTGTACCACGCACCGAGCGCCTCACGCAGGGCTTCGTCAAGTACATGTTCGCGTCCGAGCCGGCGGATCACAACCGGCGGCGGGACCTTACCCTTGCGGAACCCTGGGATCTTCAGTTGACCGCCGAGTTTGCGGGCCGCTTGCTGCATGCGGCGCTCAACCTCGACTGGAGCGACGGTTGCCTCTACGCGCACGCGCGACTCAGGCAGTTGGGTGAGGGTGGTGGTGACAGTTGCAGACATTAGGCGTGAGACGATAGCTACCTACGCGTTTGAGTCGCTACCCAGGAAAGCTCATGGTATGGCCAACCGCGTTTTCTCGGCACTCGCCACGACTCATCAGTCTGAACCTCGCCCAGCGCGTCGCGCGAGCAGGCGCAGCCCGACATGCAGGCCATCCAGATGGTTACGCGTTGACCGGTTCGACAGCGACCTTGACGTCCACCCCATTACGAACGCTCTCCGTGACCACACAGAAATCTTCGAACAGCCCCAGACAGCGCGCCATGCGTGGCTGTTCCGCCTCGTCGACGACCGGCTCGATGCGAACATTGATCCCGCCGACCCTTAGCCGCCCGGCTTCATTGCGCACCATTGACCCCGAGACCGTCGTGCGCATGGACTGGACCTCAATCCTTGAGCGTCGCAGGCAGTAGAGCACGCTCGCGCTCAGGCAGTTGCCAACCGCAGCGGCGAGCAACCGCGAGGCGTTTGGTCCTGAGCCATCACCAAGCGGTTCAGGCTCGTCCAACAGCAGGGGCGAAACACCCTCTTGGTCAAACTCGACCAAGAACCGGTAGCCGTCCTGCAGATCCATCGTGTATTGAAATCCATCGGCTTCAGACATGGGTGGCGATCTCCTCAGTTTTCGGATGAAGTGGAAACAGTGTGCCCCGTGAGTTGCCGAGGATCGGGGACCGGCAGCCAAGGGGTCCGGGCGACGGCGGCTGCAACAAAGATGAGATGCGTGCCGGGTGCCCGCGGGCCGCGGTGTGGCGGATCGGTTGCCGCGTGCGCAGCATGTCTGTCCAGCAGCTCACGCACCGATGTCGCAGCAGCCGCATCAGGGTGACCGACCGGCACCTCGCACGCAAGGTGGGCCAGTTCAAGGTACTCCTCCGCTGGATAACCGGCCGTCAGACGACCGGCCGCCGCCACCAGCAGGGTATGCACCCGCTCAAGCAGCAGACCCGGCCCCGGCACCGGCACATTTGCGGCCGAACCGAGGTCCAGCGGTTCGTCACCTGCCAGTAGCCGCTCAAGCTGACCGCCGGCGATGACCGCTATCTGATCGGCGGACAATCCTGCCGCAAGGGCAGCACGCAACGCCAGCGCGGCCGACGCGGTGGTGCGACCGTACGGCATGTCTGAGGCAAACAGAACTTGGCCGGGCGGCACCAGGCTAAACAGCGCAAGCTGGTCAGCGATGTTCCACCAGGCGGTATCAAAGAACAGGTTGCGCTGGCCGGCCGCCTGACGCCAGATCCAGGCCAGGTCGGTGATCGCAGCGTGCGCCAGGATGATCGGCGCGTGCTCGTAGCGACTGGCCAGCTCAAGCGCGTCTTGACCGAGAGAGGGGATGCCGCGGCCAGCATGGATGATGATCGGCAGCCGCCGCTCATTGGCAAACGCGAAGATGGGTTTGACTGCCGGCTCACCCAGCCTGAACCGCTCGGCGCGTGGATGTAACTTGATCCCCGCCGCGCCGGCGGCGACGGCGCGCTCCAGCTCTATTACCGGCTTGTCATTGGGATCCACTCGACAGTAAGGGACCAGCTGTCCGTTGGACGCGGCGGCGGCAGCCAGGATGTGATCGTTGGCGGCACGGTAGGAACCCGGCTCCGCAAGCGGAAACACCACGGCGCGGGCATCAACCACCGCCAGCGCGGCCTGCATCTCTGCCAACTCAAAGCAGGACCCGTCTGGATCTGCGCACCCGAGGTGGGTATGACAGTCGAAGATCCGGACATCACCGAGCTCATCCTGCAGACAGGAGAACCATGGCTGGACCAGCCTATCGGCGCTTACCGCGGCATCGACGTAGCGCGCTAGCTCCAGGCGGTCAGACCGTGTCGCCCCCTCCCTTGAGCTTTCGTCAGTCTTCTGTTCCGGATGGTCCATGTTCGCGCCGCGCTTTGCTTTTTGTCATCGTTGTTCTGACCGGTGGCTGTGTGAGGCGTCAGCCAACATCACAGCCCACCCGCCAACATCACAGCCCACCCGTACAGGGGGCCGCCCTTATTGTCCGCCGTCGCCTTGCTCAACGGCCTGCTGCGCTCCAGCCTCGGCCAGCACGTGCTCGTCAAAAAACCCGGCTATCACGCGCGCAGGGTGGGCGCCGACAAATCCGGTGACCGGCTCGCCGTCGCGGAACACGGCCACCGTGGGGATGCTCTGAATTCCGTAGCGCGCAGCAATCTCCTGTTCGGCGTCGACATCGAGCTTAACCAGCTCAAGCAGGCCGGCACGCTTTTGCGCCTCCGCCTCAAGCGCCGGACCGAGCATCCGACACGGCGCACACCAAGCGGCCCAAAAGTCAACCACCACCGGCACATCGTGCGAGCGATCTATCACCTCGCGCTGGAACGTCTCAGTTGTTACATCCATGGCTCATAACTCCTTAAAAATCGACTTTTCAGTCTGTCGATGGGCGCTGATCGCTGCGGCCCACTTTCAGCACCGAGTAGAGAGGACAGTAACCCGCAGCGCTGGTCGCAAGCATCACTGCCGCCGCGGCGTAAAGCACGGCAGAGCACTTGGCCCAAGGCCCGACCCGCACCCCGGTCGCAATCGCGGCTGGCGCGATCACAAATGCACGCAGGCAACGGTCCTGTTTTTTCATGTTCTTGCTCATCGTGAGTTCCTTTCACATTTCAAGACGACAGTTGGCGAGGCTAGCGTTATTAGGCCGGTGAGAATCCGTTCAGGTGAGTCCTGCAGCAGCTCACACGGCCAGCACACGGCCCTTTCAAAGTGCGGGCAGTGGCTTGTCTGCGGCACACAGATCGCGCCCGCTGGCTGCGCCTTCTAAGAGCTGCGACCGATCACCTCGAGCAACCTGGTTGGGATCGGAACGTAGAGCACCATATGTTGAGTATACAAGCACACAGCCAATCAGTTGTAGATTAGCGATGGGCTCCAACCGCTGCCCGGCGAGCTAGCATGGCGACCGCAGCACATGACACTCACCGCGTCTTCAACCGTTCTGGAGTGTTTGGGTAGCCCGTGAGCGAGTCTGGCCGACAGTTCCGGACGATCGCCAGGCCTGCAACCGCAGCGGTCACGCTGGCGTGCGTCCTCATGGCGACAGCCTCAGCCGGCGCGGCAGCCAAAGTCACAACTACGACCACCACAAGGACGACCGCTGCCCCCGCCGTTTCACGCTTTTACATCAGCGGCGCCGGTTACGGCCACGGCGTCGGCATGAGCCAGTACGGAGCCGCCGGGTTCGCGCTACACGGCTACAGCTATGAGCAGATCCTCTCCCACTACTACTCCGGAACCGCACTGGCAAAGACCAACCCGGACCAGCCCGTAACGGTGCTTCTGCGCATGGGAACCGCCGTGTTCCGTGGAGCCTCCCATATCCAAGGCCAACCCCACAAGCACCTGAACCCCCGGCTCACCTACAGCGTAATTCCAGAAGACGAAAAACTGGCGCTTGCCACCGCCGGTCGAACGGTCGGGGTCTTCCAGGCACCCGTGTCCGTACGCGACACGGACGGCCAGCCGCTCACCCTCGCCGACCAGGGGTCTTACGACGGTGCGCTGGTCTTTCGCCCAGACGGCCAGGGCGGCGTGATGACCGTCAACGCGGTGCCGCTGGACGCCTACGTACGCGGGGTGGTGACCACGGAGATGCCATCTGACTGGCCGCTCCAGGCGCTTGAGGCGCAGGCCGTGGCCGCGCGCACATACGCGCTCACCGCCCCGCCGGTCAGTCCCGACTTTGAGCTCTACAACAACACTCGCTCCCAGATGTACAGGGGCGTCAGCGCCCAGACCCCGGATGGCAACACGGCCGTTGCCGACACATCGGGAGAGATCGTGACCTATGACGGCCACCCCGCAATCACCTACTTCTTCGCAAGCTCAGGCGGCCACACTGAGAGCATTCAGAACGTCTGGCGCGGTTTTCCGGCCGACCCATGGCTACGTGGGGTGGCCGACCCCTACGACAATTCTTTTGGCAACCCGTACTACCGGTGGGTTGACTCCTTCACGCTGGCCGCCGCGCAACGCGTACTGGATGGCCTGTACCAAGGTTCGCTGGAGGGGGTGCAGGTCACGCGGACCGGCGCCTCCCCGCGCGTGGTCAGAGCCCTGGTGGTCGGTACGCGTGGGGCCAGGTCCGTCAGCGGCACACAGCTGCAACAGTTGTTCGGCACACGCAGCACTTACATGACGTTCACAACACTGCGCGCACAGGGTGAGCAGGTCAGAACGACCACAACCCGACGCGTCGACGCGGGGCCGGTCAGTCCCAAGCCACCGGCGTTGCCCACCACAACCTCAACCACAACATCAGCCGATCCCGCATCCACGACCGTCACGGCCACCACTTCTCCCGCGACGCTGACGGCGCCAGCCGCGACCGCTTCACGGTTTAACGAGCGGCCCAGCGGGGCCGCTCGGGTCGCCAAGCGTGTGACCGTCAGCTTCGCGCTGCGAGGAAGCGTCTACCCCGCGGCGCGCGGCCTCACAGTCACCGCACAGCAAGACAGTCACGGCACCTGGCGGTCAGTGGCGCGCGCACCGCTCAGCAGCCACGACTCCTACACCATCGCGGTCAAAGCCGCGGGCACCTACCGGGTCCTCTACCAGGGCCTTGACGGACCTGACATTCAAATCCGCTAGCCCGATGCGTTCGGCGCTGCTGACGACTCGCTCCAGCGGTCAGCTTGAGTGAGAGACACTCGCAGGCCAGACCCGCCGCAGCACAGCATCCACGATCCGGTCCCCCAGACCGCCGACAAAATCAGATATCGCGTCGATCAGCCTGCGCAGTGGTGGTGCCCACAGCACGAGCGCGGCGAGCGCCCCAATGGCTGCACCACCAAGCACGTCAGTCGGATAGTGCAAACCGAGAGCCACCCGGCCGAAGTCCAGGATCACCGCCAGGACAAGCGTTAGCACCCCCCAGAAGAAGCGCCTGCGCAACAAAAACGCGAGCGCGATAGCCATGGACGCAGTCGCGTGGTCGCTTGGAAAACTCGCGTCCGCACCGTGGGACAGGAACATGTGGACAGCGCCCGGATGGGCGACAAACGGTCGGGCTCGATAGTAGAACTCGGTAATGATCTTGCCGGCCAGTAACCCAAGCCCAGCGCTCAGGCCGGCAGCCACGGCGGCACGCCGCACTGGCGCAAAGCGCTCGTGTCGAGCCAGCACGCATAACGCCACGACGAGCCCCAAGAACAGTGCTTCCGCGACCTTGACGTAGGCCAGCACCGGGTCCTCAATGGCGTCATGGTGGTACAGAAAGTCATTGAGCGCATGGACAATCGACCAATCCATCGCCATTAGTTTTACACCTTGTTCACATCTGTGTGGGCAGCAGAGAGCCGGCCTTGCTCCTGCCTTGCTCCTGCCTTGCTCCTGTCTTGCTCCTGCCTTGCTCCTGCCTTGCTCCCGCCTTGCTCCTGCCTTGCTCCCGCCTGCGCGCTGCGCTTGATGGTTTTCCGGCGTGACGGACGCCCCACGCAGAGGAAGAAGCCGCAGGAGAGCGGCGCCAAGTCACACTTGGGGAGGGAAATATCCCGCCACGGGATATTTCCCTCCCCAAGTTGCTAAAGAGTGGTCGGGTGGGCCGGCCTGGGCGGCGCTTGCGGGTGGGCCGGCCTGGGCGGCGCTTGCGGGTGGGCCGGCCTGGGCGGCACTTGCGGGTGGGCCGGCAGCTCGCTCCTTGACACAGCTCAGGAGCGAGCTGATTGCACCCGACTCAACGTCAACCTGGAGCGATGAGCGGATCACGCACCAGACGCATGCCCCATCCGTCCTGCTGGGCTCGTAATCTCAGTTATACATGGCGACCGTGGCGGCAAGCCTGATCGAGATCGACCTCGCTGAGGTTCAGGGGGAGTGCGGCAGCGCCGCCTTCAAACGCGGCCAGGCTTACGCCCGAGCGCACCGTGTGCTCGCGCCGAGCTGGGACGAGGAGGAGCTCCTCCTGTACGCGGACGTGGTCGGCAACGGCGCGATCTACGAAACGACCGCCCAGTTCTCGCGCCGTGACGGCGAGGACGATGGGCCACTCGTGTTCGAAGAGGGTGAGTGCTCCTGCCCGGTCGGCTGGAACTGTAAGCACGTGGCGGCGCTGGTAATCAGCGCCGTAGGTGAGCCCGGCGCGTACAGGTCTCGGCAAGAGCGCGACCAGCACACGCCACCGGCGCGCCCTGTCGACGCCGGCCAGGCCCAGGCACCGTCAAGCCCGCCGCCACCCCCGCCGCCCAGCTGGGAAACGCCGCTACGGGCTTTGATCCCGGCGCCGCCCGCCCACATCACAGGTGATCCGCTCGCCATCGAGCTTGCGCTGGTGTCAACCGGCCACGGCTCGAGCCCCGCCACTCTGCGCCTGCAGGCGCGCCTGATGCGACCGGGCGCGCGCGGCGGTTGGGTCAACGGCTCACTCTCCTGGGGCTCGCTGGAGACCTGGCAGGTGCGGCAGGGCGGTTTTCGCGAGGAACACCTGGAGCTGGCGCGCGAGTTCCAGTCCGTGCACCAGGCCCGCATGGCGACCAGCTCGCGCTACTACTACGGCTACGGCGAGCGCGAGCGCACGCTGGACCTGAGCGACTGGAACGCCACACAGCTGTGGTCGCTGCTTGACCGCGCGGCCAGGATCGGCATGATCACGGTCCACGCCGCGGCACGGTTGGGCGAGGTACCGCGCTACCGCCGCGCTGAGCTGGTGCTGGACGTGACCGAGACCGCCGAGGGCGCGAGGCGCCTGCGTCCGAGCCTGCGGATCGACGGCGCCGGGGATCTCAGAGACCTCCAACCGGTGCTCTTCCTCGGTCAGGACGGCCACGGGCTGGTCCTGGCGCGGCCGGTCGAAACTCGCGGCGCCGGCGCCGTAAGCGGCGCGCCGCGACCGCAAGACATCGGGGTGCAACTGCGGCTGCTGCGCCTGGCCAGGGACACTCCCCACCAGCTGCAGCGAATGCTGCTTGAGGCAAGCGAACTCACGATCCCCGTCGGCGACCTGCCGCGTTTTGCGACCCAGATTGCGCCGGCGCTGCGAAACGTCGCACCCGTGGTCTCATCCGATGGGTCGTTCGTCCTGCCCGAGATCTCAGCGCCGGAGCTGATCCTGCGCGCCCACCACGGCGCCGACCACGTCACCGAGCTGGCCTGGAACTGGGTCTACACGGTTGGCGAGGAGCGTGTCCAGTTCGAGCTGGGCGCGGTTGACGCGGCGCCGGGTCTGCGCGATGTCGAGCGCGAGCGCGCGATCCTCGACTCACTCGACCTCTCCGTCGGCGAGGGGCTCGCCGAGCTCGGCCTGCTGGACGCCGACGGCCGCCCCGCCGCGCACACGCCGCCGCTGCGCGGCCTGGACACGGTCCGCTTCGTGACCGAGGCGCTGCCGGCGCTCGAAGACATCGCGGCGGTGGGGCTCGAGTGCAGCGGCTCACCGCTTGATTACCGCGACGTCGATGACCAGCTGCAGATCGCGGTCGCGACCACCGCGATCGACGGCGACCACGACTGGTTTGACCTCAACGTGACGATCTCCGTCGAGGGCCGCGAGCTTCAGTTCGCACCGCTCTTCGCCGCCCTGGCCCATGGCGAGGAACGGATGCTGCTTGACGACGGCGCGCACTTCTCTCTGCTCGCCCCCGAGCTCGCCACGCTGCGCCAGCTGATCGAGGAAGCCCGCTTCCTGAAGGACGCCGACCGGCCCGACGGGCTGCGCATCAGCCGCTACCAGGCCGGTCTCTGGCAGGAGCTCGTGGCGATCGGCGTGGTGCGCGAGCAGGCCGAGGCGTGGCGCCGCCAGGTCCAGGCGCTGATCGACCTCGACGAACTGGCCCAGCTCTCGGCCCCCGCCGGCCTGCAGGCGACGCTTCGCCCCTACCAGCTCGACGGCTTCCGCTGGCTCGCGGGCCTCTGGGAGCTCGGGCTCGGCGGCATCCTCGCCGACGACATGGGGCTCGGCAAGACCCTCCAGGCCCTGGCGCTGATCCTTCATGCCCGTGAGCGCTTCACCTCGCCCGCCGG
Organism: Solirubrobacteraceae bacterium; assembly: GCA_049976865.1. Classification (GTDB taxonomy): domain Bacteria; phylum Actinomycetota; class Thermoleophilia; order Solirubrobacterales; family Solirubrobacteraceae; genus Palsa-465. Next base: position 18,418 of record JBMFHK010000032.1, read on the forward strand.
CCCGCTGGCCGGCGGGCGGACCACACCGGTGCTGGTGATCGCGCCGACGAGCGTCGTTCCCAACTGGGTGAGCGAGGCCGGCCACTTCGCCCCCGAGCTGCACGTGCGGGCGCTGACCGACACGCTGGTCCGTGCCGGCACGACGCTTGAGCAGCTCGCCGATGGCGCCGATGTGGTCGTGACCACCTACACGCTTCTGCGCCTGGACGAGGAGCGCTACACGAGCATGGAGTGGGCCGCAGTGATCCTCGACGAAGCCCAGGCCGTCAAGAACCACAACGCCAAGACACACCTGGCGGCAAGACGGTTGCGCGCGCCGTTCAAGCTGGCGATCACCGGTACGCCGATGGAGAACCACCTGGGCGAACTCTGGGCGCTTTTGTCGATCACCGCGCCGGGGCTGTTCCCCGACCCGGCCGCCTTTGACGAGCTCTACGCCCGACCGATCGAGCGCCATGGCGACGGCGAGCGCCTCGCGCGGCTGCGCCAGCGGATCCGACCGCTGGTCAAGCGCCGCACCAAGGAGCTGGTGGCCGCCGATCTGCCGGCCAAACAGGAGCAGGTGCTGTCGGTCAAGCTCACGCCACGCCACCGCAAGCTCTACGACACGCACATGCAGCGCGAGCGCCAGCGGATCCTCGGGCTGTTGGACGACTTTGACTCAAACCGCTTCACCGTGCTGACCGCGATCACGCGCATGCGGCGCCTGGCGCTGCACGCCGGCTTGGTCGAGGAGAAGCACATGAAGGTGGCGAGCGCCAAGCTGGACGCGCTGGTCGAGCAGCTCGCTGACGTGCGCGACGGCGACCACCGGGCGCTGGTCTTCAGCCAGTTCACCGGGTTTCTGGCGCTCGCGCGCTCGCGCCTGGAGGCAGAGGGGTTCGGCTACTGCTACCTGGACGGCAGCACCCGCGCCCGCGGAAAGGTGATCGAGCGCTTCCGTGGCGGCGATGATCCGGTCTTTCTGATCAGCCTCAAGGCAGGCGGCTTTGGCCTGAACCTGACCGAGGCCGACTACTGCTTTCTGCTTGACCCGTGGTGGAACCCGGCGACCGAGAACCAGGCGATCGACCGTATTCACCGCATCGGCCAGACCAGGCAGGTGATGGTCTACCGGATGATCTCCGAGAACACGATCGAAGAAAAGGTGCTGGCGCTCGCGCAGCGCAAGGCGGCGCTCTTTAAGGGCGTGATGGATGACGGCGACGTGTTTGCCGGCGAGATCACCGCCGATGATGTGCGCGGCCTGCTGAGCTGAGCCTCAGGTCTGACTGGAAGAACACACGATCTCCTCACGATCGACGGCCGCCAGGCCGTCGCCGCTCAGGCGATCAAGCGCCGTGCACAGGGTTCCCGCGCGGAATTCGAGAAGCGTTTAAGTGCAGACTGGCGTAATTACGCGCCGCGGATATGCGGGCGCGGAGGCTGGTGACTCTTCGCCGCGAAGGACGTAGGGGTCCAGATCGACATCGCCAGGCCAGCAGATCGTGTGGGATTCAGGATCTACGGACACTGCCTCAAATACTGCGCGGCTGTCGCGAATGGGCGCAAAAACACCACCCGCGGCGAGCATCGGGGCGAGATCGACCTCGTGCACCGCGCCATCGGCAAACGTGAGCCGAACCCAGCGTTCCGCGAGTGGCTCAACGGCTGTGATGATGAAGTACGGGTCGCTCATGGCGAACGGTCGATCGGCAGCAGCGGCTGATCGTAGGCATCACTCAAGCTTGCACACAAGTGCGGACGCGGACATGCCCCAAACCCCTATCCCTTTGTGCGCACATCTGGAAGCGCTTTCAGACAGCCCTCCTCCGCGCAGGATCCGCGTCAGTCGGGCGGCTCAGCTATCCACAGTGCGCCGATGCCGAGCAGCTCCGCGAGCCGGTCGAAGTGCCGGTCGTGATGCAGTACCGGCAGGCCTGATTGCTGGGCGGCGACCGCAACCGTGATATCGGTGAGCGGGAGCCGGTGCGCTCCGTGCGATCCGTTGCCAGCGAGTTCCCGCATCACTGAGAGGACGCCTCGTTGTACGGCTCGGTCAACCGCTATCTCGCGCAGTCGCTCCATGGTCCGGTCGACGGCTTCGATGCCCTCGATGCTACGCGCGTCGACCATCAACTCGTATCGCACCGGCCAGCACCAAGCCACGTCGGCCCGTTCGACGGCAGCTAAGAGCAGCTCCCGCGCGACAGGAACGCGGCGCGCGACGATCCACGCCGAGGTGTCAGCCAGCACAAGGCCTTGGCCGTCCCAGATCTCACCGCTCACAGCACGGAATCCGGTACCAGGTTGAGGCGGTCGATCGCGTGGAGGTCGAGGTCGAAGCCACCGTCGTCCATCACAGCGAGTAACGCCTCCGCCGCCGCCCGGCGGTGGCCGCGAGCGTCGAGTTCGGCTTGGGCGCCCTCGACCGCGAGACGGCGAACGAGCGTCGCGTCCGCCTCGCGAGTGCCGGTAGCGAACCGGACCCGCTGCAGCGCAGCGGTGAGCTCGGGGTCAGAGGTGACTGCGATGCGGGGATGTTTGCTCGGCACACAATCAGTGTAGCTCTTGAGAGTCACTCTATCCAGGGGAGCGCCCAACCGTCGAGTCGCAGACCCGCTCTTGCCAAATCTCGTGCATCTCACCCAGGTTCGCAACTCACCCCCCTTCGCGCGGAACGTACGTCGCCTCTGACTGCCGGACTGTGGTTTACGAGGACTCACCTCCCTTCGCGCGGAAGGGACACTCGGGACCCCTCTCAGACAGCCGAGCGGGCGGCGACGGCTGCAAGCGGCTCGACTACACCGAGGCCCGGCATCCGCCGTCGGAGGAGCTACGGTGGGGCTGTGAGCGTCAAGCGCCAACGGAAAGCTGAGCGCCGGAAAGCGCGCATCCGTAAGTCAGTGAGCCGGCTTGACGGGAGTCAGCGCGCGGAGGCGGGCGACTCGACGCGCCGATTGCCCGATCCCAACCAGTTCCAGCTGAGCGATGTCGGCACGCTGCTGCGCGCCAACATGCGCGGCCCGCATGAGGAGTTCGCTTACGACTACGGCGCTGATGACCACGGATGGTTCGTCGTGCCACGCGCCGGCGAGCCGTTCGAGCTTCCGCTCACGGCTGAGCTGCAGTCAAACTGGGAGCTGCTGGCCGAACAGGACCCGACGTGCGCCGCGATATCAGAACGGATCAGCGAGCTGCGAGCCGTTGGGCGTAACCACGTGACAGCGACGCTCACGAGCGTGTTCTGGGAGACGTTGCTGCCAGATGGCTCGACGGTCTGCCTCGAGCCGGCCAGCGATGATGAGCCGACCTCGGTGATCTGCCCTGAGCTGGCCGACGGGACGATCGGGTTCTGGGCCTCAGAGTTAGGATTCGGTCGCTTCGACGGCGAGGTGGCACTGCCGACGTATTCCTGGATGGCGCGCGAGGATCACCTCCCGGTCGCGCTGGCCAGGCGCGTCGGCCAGCGCTGGACGGACGCCTACCAGGTGCGCTTCTACCGTGGTGCTGACACCGAGTACGCGAGCATCCCGCCTGAGGTGTGTCCGCCGCGCGAGAGCTGACCGGGCATCGGACTCGGCTTTGCGCCGGTCGCTCAGACTGGTTTGAGCTTGGCCTTGTCGAGCATGGAGATCAGGGTCGGCCGGCGACGGTGCTGTTCGCGCAGTGCGAGCACGCGCGCGTCGAACTCTTCTGCCTGGCCGGCCTCACCGGCTGCGTCGCGAGCCCGCTTGAGCAGGCGGATGGCGCTGGCGTAGGCGCGACGGTCGGCCGTCTCCAGGACGGTTGCGATCAGCCGCCAGTAGATCGGGAGCGCGTCGGCGGGGTGGGTCTTCTGCCTGGCTTCGGCGAGCCTGAGCCAAGCTTGATCACCGAGATCCAGGCCCTGGGTGACGGTGACTGTCTGCCAGGCGAGCTCGTCGTCGCCGTCATCGAGCAGCGCGTCGATCAGACCCGCAAGGTTGTGTTCGCGCAGCGCCCGGCGGGCCCCGTCTCGCTCGAGCGACCATGCCTCCACTGCCTCGGCCGCACTGCGGAGTTGGCGGTAGCTGGAACCGGTCGGGGTCCGCTCATGCTGGGCCCGGCGCATCGCGAGCACGTCGAGCGGCCGATCCTGGCGCAGGTAGGCGGCGCAGGCGTGATCGTAGAGCCGGTCGGTCTGCCAGCCGCTGGTCTGCGCGATCCCCCGCCGCGCCCACTCGACCACCTCCTCGTCGCGCCCGAGCTCGGCCATCGCCTCGACCACCTTGATGAACTGGTGAGGGCGGGATAGGTCGCCGCCCAGCAGCGCGATGATGGCGTCGCTGTCGCCGTCGAGAACCGCAAGCCGCTCGCGGGCGTACCGGCTGGCGAACGTGTCGCGGTCTCCCTGCCCATCCAGCAGCGAGCGATACGCGGCCAATCCGTCATCGCCAAGGGCGTTGCGATAGCGAACGGGGTCAGGCTCGAAGAAGTCCTGCTCGACGAAACGGAACCTGATCATCCAGCGGGCGAGCTTGAGCGGCTCCGCAACGCCCGCATCGCACGCGCGGGCGTGCAGGTCCAAGAGATCACGGGCGAGATCTCCGATCAACCCGGAGGAGTCATCAGCGCGGGTCTGGATCACCTTCACGACATGAGACAGCGCCCGCTCCAGCAACTCCACGAGCTCCCGGGACGGAGCGCTGTCGACCACAGACTCGAGCTCGGTCAGCACCGGCCGTGCGGCGTGCGCCCACTCGACAGACTCGCGGTAGCCGAGAAACCGTCGGGTCCGAAGCGCTCGGTCGACCTCGGCGCGCAGCGCCCTCAGGTCACCGGTCGACCTTGCTGCGAGCAGGCGGACGCGGCGCTCGACATCCTCATGCCAGTCGGCAGCCCACGCCAGCACCTCCCGAAGATCCTCAGCCGGGAGGCGTTCCAGGATCTGCTTGAAATCCACATCGGGCTCAGGGCCCGCCTTACGTACCATCGTCACTCCGGCCCAGACACACGGCCTCGGCCAGCACCGCCGAACGATCCACGGGCAAACCGGGATCGACAATCACCCAGGCCGCTGAACCAGGCAACCACGCCACCATCATCGTTAGAAGCCTAACGCGGCCCGCCCGCGACCCGCTCACACCCCCAGGATGGCGCGTCCGGCCTCAGACGCAGTGAAGCCCAAGTAGGACAACGAAGTGGTACAACGGCGCCTTGCGGGAGCCATCATCCAAACGACACTAACGAGGAAAGCCCCACAAACGTAGAGCTTTCCGTAGGCGTTCAGTTGGTCGCGCGGGCTGTCGGCGCTGATTTCAGGCCAGTAAGGGAGCGGGGGCGCCGCCGCGAAGCCCCGGACCGGGGCTGTTGGTCTGCACGTTGAATCCTCGTCCGCCGGTGGTGTTCTTTTTCTTCTTGGCCATTGCGCCTCCGTTGCTCTGGCCCGGTCCCTCTCGCCGTCTCGACCCCGAACAGCATCTTTGTGAGACATGTCGCATCGTGGTCGACGAATCTCAGACCCTACGCGCGCTAAATGAATCGGTAGAGACGCGTGCTCTCAGCGATAAACGCTGAGAGCAGCAGCCATCGCCGGTCATCAGCGACCTCATGCAGATTTACAGCCGGGAGTTAGGTAGCGAGCGCGCATATGAGGTAATCGGATCCGCGAGCCTGGCGATGGCGAGCGAGCTCCTGCAAGCCTCTAGAGACGGCGGAACTGCGTGGCCACAGCATGAGGATGTAGCCGACTATCAACTTTGGGGTTTTCTATGGACCGCCCTCGCGAAGGAACGGCCAGACCTGTTTCTTCCATCGGCGCGCTCAATACCGCAAGCATCTCGGGAGCTCATATGGCCGCTAGCCGTCGCGCACGCGCGCCGCCGAGAGAGCCATGCCGTCTCAGTTGAGCTGACTGCAGTCGAAAGAAGCCAACTGCAAAGCTGACGGCAACCGATCAACAGGATGGTCGGCATGCCGATACTGACGTCCAAGGTGCCTGTCATTTATCCGGGAGAACACTCTCTCAGCCTCCGCCGCGCCTATGACTTCTCGTGGATGTCGGACCCAGGTGCGCTCGCTTACACGCCAGGATCGCTCAACGCACCGCGTTTCCCAGGGATCGTTCTCATCATGCCGGCGTTGGTCATCGGTGACCGGCGTGACGAGTGAGTCCCGGTGATCGTGCACGAGCATCTTCATATTGCTATTGATCGACGTCGCGTTGCCCTCGGCGCGAGTTCTCAGGTAACCGAGCCCATCAAGAGCGACTACGAGGGGGTGCGTGCTTCACCGCCGAGATGCTTGCCCGCTCGCACGTGTCGCAACAGTTGATGGATCCGCGAGCACTTCGCAAAGCCGCTCACGAGACTGGCTATCCCAGGATGGCGTCGCTGATTGATGAGATGCCCAGCAACGGATCCAGCGAAGACCTTCTGCGCAGAGCGTTAGCGAACGCGCTCGCCTAACGCCGATGGTTCAGGCGATGGCTATCGCCACGTCACTTCAGTGCGTCGCGGATGGCAGCAACGGCGGGCGATTCGAAGGCGTCGGCCATGAGTTCGACCTCTCGTCTTGGCGCTCCATGTTGGTCGGCTACTTCGCGCCACGACGCGAGTGCGTCGGCAACCTCCCGCACTACCGCTTTCGCCTGCTCCTGCTTCAGTCGGAATGTCGCAGCCACGGTCGCATCCAGCAGGACGCCAGGGTCTTCCCCGTCACCGCCGCCTAAGGTCGTCCGAAACTCACCTGGCTCGGGATTAGGGTTCACGTCGAACACGGGTGAGAGTGACCAGCCCGAATCAGTCTTGCGGAGAAAGCCATGGTTGCGGAGGTGATCGTCGGTGTTGTGGATCAACCGTCCGAACGCAATTCGGCGCCACAGCTCGTGCAGATCGGCGATCGCCGATGGACTCTCTCGGGCGATGACGTCCGCAAGGTCGAAGTAGTCGTGTGTCTGTCCGTCAGTTGTCTCCAGCAGCGTCATTCCTGAGACGTACCCGATCCGGCCATCAGCATCATCGCGGTCGAAACGATGGATGAGGAGAACAGGCTTGCCATCCACCTGCCGCAGCTTGGATTCAGGGGTATCCAGGCCGGCGAGCCGGGCAAGGTCAAGCGTGATGGCTTCCCAAGTGGTCACGTCCCATTTGTCTTGAGTAACGCGCGGGAACTTGGCGATCAAGACACGCCCTTGCTTATCAACCACATGGGCTTTCGGACGCGCGCCACCGAGCGATCCTCCAGCCCGTAGGAGCAGTCGCAGGTCGCTGGCGTTGGCAGTGTCTCGCTCGAACTCCATCGCGGCATTCAGCAGTCGTGGCAGGTTCACGAGTGGCGGCACGCCACGCCCACCGTCAGCGAGAAATGGCCCGCCGTTGAGCTGGAAACGAAGAGCTCCTTGGCGTTGATCGTCGCGAGCCCCCAAAAGGAAGTCGATCTCACGAATCTGACGCGGAGCACGACCCTCTCTCAAAGCGGACTCGCGCTCACTGCGGAGAATGAGTGTTCGTCCCCAACCATCCGGCGCGCAGTCACCCATTGCTCCGAATATCGCGACCCCGGCAGGGGTGTGCAGCCGACCACCCACCCTCGGAAGCGCGGGATCGAGGTCATAAGCATGCGGATGCGCGAGATAGTCGCGGTCGTACTCGAAGGTCGCAGAGTCGCCTTGGCGGCTTGTGTGCGGCCACAGGGTGCCCGCTCTTACATCCTCGCCATCAAGCTGGACGAACACCTCAATCGGCTGATCAACCATCGTCGTTGACTTCCTCCCCGCCGTTCCGGACGGGGATTCCCTCGGGGCGGCTCATGCCGC
>JBMFHK010000033.1:0-20790 GCA_049976865.1 Solirubrobacteraceae bacterium
AACACAACCCGCCGGCGCCGGCGTCTGCGGCGTTGAACCTCCCGTGCCTCGGCAATCAAAGCGTCCGGCGCCAGCCCCGGCTCAGCGCGCGAGTGACCCCTGGTTACCGTCACGCCGATCCGCCGATCAGCCGCATGATCTGGTCAAGCTCCTCCACGCCATAGCCGCAACGTCTGGCCAGCTCGACGAGCTCGCGGGCCTTGCTGATCAAAAGGCTGCGGCCTGGCGCACTACCGCTGACCGTCGCCCCCCGGCCCCGACGGAACTCAAGCAAGCCCTCGTCCCGTAGCGTCCGTAACGCCCGTAACACGGTATTAGCGTTGACCCCGAGAACCACCGCAAGGTCTCTGGCCGGTGGCAGCCGCTCACCCGGACCAGCCTCGCCATCAGCGATCGCGCGGCGAATCGCCGGAGCGACCTGTTCGTGCAACAGGACAGCGCTTGAGGGGTCCACCCCCACTATGCTTGTAGTGTTATTTACAGTAGCACCATATCTCGGGTTCTACGCAACCGCAAACGGCAGCCAAACAAGCGCGGGAACCTGCCCCTACAGTCCCGGTGTCGCGTAGCAGGTAGGGACGTTTGCTCGCCGCTCATAGCCGCGATGGACGAGCGACACGGTCAGGCAGCGGTCCAGGTCAACACCCTCAAGACCGTGGATCTCGGTGGCGATCGCAGCCCTCGCTTTGGGACGCGTCGCCAAGGTGCTGCAATGCAACGATGAGCCAACTGGTGGAATGGATCACGGGGCTGTTTGACGATTGTCGTGCCCGTGCGCCGTTCGGCGTTGCCCTGGAGCTTGATCGCGCAGAGCCGCCATTGGTGGCGTTGGTGACGCCAGCGGACATGCCGACCAGCTATGTAAGCCTCGACCGCGACGACATCAGAGGCAGGATCGACTTTGCGTGTCGGCTCCAGGCCGTCCTTGACGGTGCCGTTGATCAGCCGGTTCCCCGCTGCCCCAACCACGATCTGTGCCTCACGCCCACCCATGTGGGTGAGGAGGTGGCATGGACCTGCCCTGAGCGCGACTTCCGCTGCGAGGTCGGCGCGTACGAACTGAGCGCGTTCTGGCCTCCAACCAAAGCGGACCACTGGGCAGCGCCGCTACTGGCCAAGCGGTTTCATCAGCACGGCGTCCGCGGCCTGGCGAGCTTCTCGGTTGACGACCGGGACGGGCGGCTGGTGGCAAGAGTCGCAGCCCGGCCAGAGGCCGACCAGGAGGCGATGCGAGCGGCTGCGTCACCACTGTTGGTTGAGTTCAGCGGGAGCCCCGCGATCAGCACCGTGAGGGAGCGACGCCTGGCGACCGGTCCCGAACCAGCTCAGGAGATCCTCACTCTCACAGGCGCAGCGATGCATCTCGCGCGCTTGGACGGCGTCCTACGCCGCGCCGAGCCGCAGGATGAATGCGACTTTCTGGTCGGGAACACCAGGGTGCGGCTGGCGGCGGCGCACATTACCGACGGGTATGGCAGCCCGCTGCTAATGGATGGCGACGGAATTCCCTTCGCTGATGAGGGAGACCAGGTGAGCTGCGGCGGCGGGTTCGGGCCTCACGGCCCTGTTCGCGAAGGAGCCTCAGCCTTCAAGGCCAGCCGGATTTCCGTCTACCGCCGCGAATCGGCGCCTCGACCACGAGCAGCTGCCGCGGCACCCCTGGACACAAAGCAACAGCTCGCATTAACGAATACCTGACCATCGCTCAGCCTCGCAAGCGCCTTGCGCCGAATGCGATCGTCGCTGCTCACTGCAGCTACGGACTGAGTCTGGTGTGAAGCAGCCTGGCGAGCGGGGTGATGACGTTTCCGCTGAGGCTCGGGGCGCGGTGTTGAGCGAGCGTGATCTTAATCGGGAAGCACGCCCATACGGCAGCTGACGCCGGCCAGGACGGGTTGCCGTCGTTGGGGGAGATCGCCGTCGCGACCTCGTCTGCCGGAGGCTTGTAGAACCTGACCGTGAGTGACCCTGTGATCTCTGGCGGGCAGCCGAGGATGGTGGCTGGCTGGATGACACCGAGAGAGTTGTAGAGCCGAACCACGTCGCGCACCGTCCGGTGCTTGGTGATCGTCAACTGGTGCGCTTTGCGGCCGTTACCGTTGGTGACGGTGATCTCGATCTTGCTGACGTTGGACGGGATCCGTTCGTTTGAGTCTCGGGTGATCACCCATTGGGACTGTGCACGAGCCGTGAGGTATGTGTGGCCCGCGCTTGAGTAGGCCTGCAGCGCAAGCCAGCGACCATTCAGGACGCCCTTCACCGGTGGCCAGGACCGGATCTGCAACTCCTCCTCACCGTTCCCGCTGCCTGTGCTTTGGATCTTGGACCCATGACGCAGGTGAGCCACGACGTACCGAAGCGTCTGGTCCACACTGTCGTGCACGATCCAGGTGCGCGATGCGGTCGCGCTGGCCGACACACCGATGAAGCCTCGAGACTGGTCCAACCCAGCGCCATACGGCGCGGACGCCAGATTCGATCCAGCAGGGACTCGGACCATCGCCAACAGGTGCTGAGCATCAGAGACAGCCTCGGCACGATTGGACGCAGTGCTGGCCGCACCCGACGACAAGCCAGTCCGTCCACAACCGGTCGCGCTGAAAGCCAGCGCCACCCCAACAACAGCCACGAGAAAACGTCTCATTATGCAAAGGCTACGTCCGGGGCGCACCTCTGTCACAACGCAAATGCCGGGAATGCTTTGGCTGTCAGACTTCTTGGAAAGCAGCCTCTGGCGCCGAGCTCCAACTCCTCGCATCAGCTACACAAGACGGCGGAGCCTCCTCTAAACGATGGTTGAAGCTGCAGGGTGGTGTTTTGTGCGCGGCAGTGAGCAGCCGTCGATGGTTTGACAGGCGGCGACATGCTCGGCGTTGTCGGCGAGCATGTCGCGGGCGAGCTTGAGCATCGTTTGGGCGCGCTCGTCGGCGAGGCGGTAGTAGACGGTCCGGTGCTGGCGGCGTGTGGCCACGAGCCCGCACCAGCGCAGGCACGCGAGGTGTGCGGATATGCGCGGCTGGCTGGTGTTCACCTGCTCGACGATCTCACTGACGGAGAGCTCACCGTCGGCGAGCAGGTCGAGGATGTGCAGGCGGGTCGCGTCTCCGAACGTGCGGAAGTACTTGGCCACAAGCTGGCGCTCGGTTGGCCTGCGGGGTATCCGAAACGGCGCCCGGTCGCGGATGTCAGAGGTCGCTACAGGCACCTCCAACGCGATGGTGGGAACCGTAGCGGTCGACATGATGTATATCTTATACGGAAATACAGATATGAGGGATTGCTTCAGGAGGTTGGCGGATGTCAGACGTTGAGCTGGTGATCGAAGGGATGACGTGCGCGGACTGCGCCCGGCATGTTCAGAGCGGGCTCCAGCGCGCGGGAGCGCAGGTGGTGAGGATCGATTGGCGCTCTGGCAGCGGAACGATCGCGGCGGGCGGTCCGAGCCAGGAGGAGATGAACCAGGCGCTGGCCGGCACCCACTACCGCGTCGCGGGAGTACGCGAGCCGGTAAACGCCGACGGCCCCTCATCCGATGGCGGCCAGTACGACTATGACCTGATCGTGATCGGCTCCGGTGGCGGCGCGTTTGCTGGCGCGATCCGCGCCCGTGACCTTGGTCACAGCGTGCTGATGGTGGAGATGGGCACGGTCGGCGGCACGTGCGTGAACATCGGCTGCATCCCGTCAAAGAGCCTGCTGGTATCCTCTCTTCACCACCACGGGGAGGCGGATGCGCTGCGGCACGCCGTCTCGGTCAAGGCGGCACTCGTAAAGCGTCTGCGCCAGGAGAAGTACATCGACCTGATCGACGAGTACGGCATCGAGCTGCGCGCCGCGACCGCGCGCCTGACCGACCCGCACACCGTCCAGGTCGACGGCGAGCAGATCTCAGCCCGCTCGATCCTGATCGCCACAGGCGCGCGGCCGGCGATCCCTGAGATCGAGGGCCTGGTGGCCGTGGGCTACCTCACCTCAACCTCGGCGCTCGAGGTGGTCGCACCACCACGGCGACTGGCGGTGATTGGCGCCAACTCCGTTGGGCTGGAGCTCGGCCAGATGTTCGGCAACTTCGGCACGCACGTGACGTTCATCTCGCGCCGGGCGCTCACCCCGCGCTCCGAGCCCGAGATCTCCGACATGATCCGGCAGGTACTGAAGAACCAGGGCCATGCCGTGCTCGAGTACGCGCACACAAGGCGCGTGCGCTCACAGAACGGTGAGAAGGTGCTCGAGGTCCAGGTGGGCGCCGAGACCCGGGAGATCCGGGCAGATGAGATCCTCGTCGCTACCGGCCGCCAACCGAACAGCGAGAACCTCGGGCTGGACACGGTTGGTGTGGACACCGACTCAAGCGGCGCGATCTTCGTCGACCACCACCAGCGCACCAGCGTGCGGTCGATCTACGCCGCCGGGGATGTCACCAGTCAGCCGCGGTTTGTTTACGTCGCCGCCGCTGGCGGCGCAGCCGCCGCGCAGAACGCGCTCGCCGCCGGCGAGCAGCGCCTGGACTTCACAAACCTGCCGCAGATCATCTTCACCAGCCCGCAGATCGCACTCGCGGGCCTCACCGAGGAGCGGGCGCGCGAGCAGGGGTTCGAGGTGCAGACGACGATCCTGCCGCTGGAGGCGATTCCCCGGGCGCTGGTCAACGGCGACACCAGCGGGCTGTTCAAGCTCGTCGCCGAAGCGGACTCCGGCCGGCTGCTGGGCGCGAGCATCATCGCCGACGCCGCCGGCGAGGTCATCCAGTCCGCCGTGCTGGCCATCAAAGCCGGCATGACCATCACCGACCTCGCCTCGACCTGGGCGCCATACCTGACGATGGCCGAAGGGCTCAAGCTCGCCGCCCAGACGTTCGGACGTGATGTCGCGAAACTCTCCTGCTGTGCGGCCTGAGCAACACCTAACTCAGCCGCCAACTCAACGCAAGCGCTATGACGCTCGTCGACTGAGTTCCCTCGGCGAAGACCCACACCACCGGTTGGCCGAACCTGGTGCGAGGTTTGGGCGCTGTCCCGGTGGCTTGAGGTAACCGTGGACGTTCAAACCGAGTACCCCCAGCCGGGCTCGAACCGGCGATCTCCTGCGTGAAAGGCAGGCGTCCTGACCACTAGACCATGGGGGCAAGCAGGCTCATTGTATGAACATGACAGCAAGCCGCGGTCGCGCCACAGCTACCCTCTGCGCTGAAGACGATGGATGCCGCAGACACCGCATACACCTCGGGCACGTCCACATGGACGGTCTTTGCGCCGCCGTTGACCGGAGCAACCATTGACCGGGCAGCCGGTCTGCGCACTGAAGCGGCAACGGTCAGGGAGCTCATAGACCACCCTGCCGCCGTGGTGGTCGGCGCTAGCGCTGACAGCGTGCTGGTCACCGACGGTCCCAACCCGCAACTGCTCAGACGGCCGCTTGACGGCCGGGTCAACCCTTACCAGCCGATCCTGCTGGGCCTTGAGCACGGCCGGCCCGTCTTCGGCGCCGACCTGGACAGCCTTGAGGCAGAGGGCGAGGTGGCGCAGACCGGGATCGGCAGGCTCATGTCCCTGCGCCAGGCGGGGGCACTGCTTGAGCGCTCAGAGAGTGGCCTGGCGGCCTATCTGGTGGCGTTGCTCAACTGGCACCGCACGCACCGGTTCTGTGAGCGCTGCGGCAGCGCAACGCGAATCACGCAGGCCGGTCTGGTGCGCCGCTGCAGCAACTGCAACAGCTCCCATTATCCCCGGACGGATCCGGTCGTAATCATGCTCGTGGAACATGACGGCCATCTGCTGCTCGGACGCCGGCTCGACTGGACCGAGGCGAGATACTCCATTCTGGCCGGGCATGTGGCAAACGGTGAGACGCCTGAGGAAGCGGTGCTGCGTGAGGTCCATGAGGAGTCCGGAATCATCGCCCACTCGCCCCGCTACGTGGCCTCCCAGCCCTGGCCGTTCCCGTCCTCACTCATGCTCGGCTACGAGGCCAGTTCGGACGGTGGCGAGCCGACGCCGCAGCCGGGAGAGATGCGTGATGTCCGCTGGTTCTCGCTGGCGGAGGTGATCAACGCCCAACGCGGAGAGGGTGAGTTCTTTCTGCCCGGGGAGGTGTCCATCGCCCGTGCGCTGATCGACGCATGGGTGGCGCGCGGCGGCCGTCGGCTGCCAAGTGCCGGTTGACGTTGCGGACCGGCACTGCGTGGCTGTGCAGCTGCAGCCACCATGGTCAACCAGCGCGCGCGGCCGCCGCCAGCCCGACCCCAGCGGGCCAGCCCGACCAAAGCGGGCCAGCCCGACCAAAGCGGGCCAGCCCGACCCCAACAGGCAGACCCGCTTATGGACGTCGCTTTGACGGCGGCACCTGCAGCGCACCGCGCAACGGCAACACGATCAGAGCCAGCAGGATGCCGAGACCAGCCAAACCAGCGGCGATCTGCAAGCTGAGATCCACCCCGCTCATGAACGCCAGCCGAGCGGCGTGTGCAAGCTCGCCGCCCACCACGCCACCCAGGTGCGCCGACACGCTCAGCGCACCGCCGACCGACCCCATGATGGTGTTGTGAACGGCCGTTGGCATCGCATGGCCGACCAGCACCGCCGTCAAGTTGTGCTGATAGCGAGCCGACATCACGCTGCCGATGATCGCGACACCGAGCGCACCGCCGATCTGGATGACCGTACCGTTGGTTGCCGAGCCAAGGCCGGTGTGCTCACTGGGCAGCGTTCCCATCAGCGTGCCGACGGCCGCCGGCATTACAACACCGACACCCAGGCCAAGGGCGATCGTTCCCGGCAGCACTGAGGAGTAGTGGCTGGTGATGCTCGCGCCCGAGATCTGCACCAAGCCGCCGGTGACGATCATCATCCCGGCAGCCACACAGAGCTTTGGACCCAGGCGCCTGACCAGGATCGAGGAAAACGGCGCAACCAACGCGATCCCGCCCGCCGCAGGCAACATGTGAACGCCGGCGACAAGCGGCGTGTTACCGAGCTGGAACTGAAGGAACTGGGTGAGCACAAAGAGCACTCCGACCATGGCGAACATCATCAGCCCGATCGAGCCGACACTGCCGGAGAACTCGCGTCTGCCAAAGAAATCGAGCCGCAACAGCGGATGCGCAGTACGGCTCTCCCAGATCGCGAAGGAGGCCAGCAGCACCAGGCCAGCCCCGCCGACCACGAGCACCTGCGCGGAGGTCCAGCCGTCCGACGGAGCAGAGATGATCGCCCACAAAACCAAGCCGATGCCGACGATTGACATTGCCGAGCCGGCGAAGTCAATCGGCTCCGGGTGCTCGTTACGTGAATTCGGCACCAGCCAGATGGCGGCGATCAGCCCGAGCAGCGCAATCGGCACATTGATCATGAACACTGAACCCCACGCGAAGTGCGCAAGCAGCAGCCCGCCGATGATCGGTCCAAGCGCGATGGACGCGCCGGTCGTGGCCGACCACACCCCCAACGCCCGCTGACGCTCCAGCGGATCGGCGAAAGTGTTGGTGATGATTGAGAGCGTGGCAGGCATGATCAGTGTCGCTCCCACACCCATAAAGGCGCGCGCCACGATGAGCATGTGCGCGCTGCCTGACAGAGCCGCCCAGGTGGAACAGGCGGCAAAGATGCCAAGCCCGGACATGAACGTCCATTTGCGCCCAACCCGGTCAGACAGGCTTCCGGAAACAAGCATCAGGCCGCCGAGCACCAGCACGTAGGCGTCGACGATCCACTGCAGCTGACTGTCGGTGGCGCCGAGCTTACGCACCAGGGTCGGCAGGGCGACGTTCAGGACCGTCATGTCCAGCGAGACAATCAGCAACGGCACACAAAGGACCGCCAGCGCAATCCAGCGCTGGCGGTCAGTCAGCTGTGCTGGCGCCACGGCGGTCAGGTTCGCGTCCCTGTCCAAACCATTGCCGCGCCGCCCCAGACCTTCAAGCGGCGCTGGCCGCGTCCCTGAGCCCATCACCATTGGCGGGTATCACCAACACCGGCCGCGTGGAGTGCTCGAGCACCTCGGTGGAGACGCTGTTCAGCGTTGGGCCAGGAACTCCGCGTTCACGCGCGCCCAGCACGATCAGCGACGCGTCGCGTTCATCGGCGATGCGCAGGATCGTCTCCCACTCAGAACCCTCGTTACCGGCAACGAGCGTGTTCACCTCCAAACCATGGTCGATACCCAGCTCGCGTCCCTCCTCTGCAATCTCCTTGGCACGACGACGGGTGAGCTCGTTAAGCTGCTCATCGCTCAGGCTCAGGTGATCGTGACTGAAATCCGAGGAGTCGGTGACGGCGACCGCCACCGGATTCCAGACGTGCAGCAGCGTGACCTTGCGGTGGCACATGAGGCTTGACGCCTGCGCAACCGCGGTGCGCGCGCTGGGTGACCCGTCGTAACAGATCAAGACGTTGTCAGACATTGATGTCCCCCTACGTTGTACAAGTCAAACCTACGCCCTGCACTTCAGACAATCACCGGGAAGGAGCGGCAGCCCTGACGCGGAGTTACCACAACCGAACCTGCGTGTTTGGGGAACAGCCATTGCGCACAGCAGGACCAGCGCAAATCCCTGAAGGACAGCAGCCAGAGCCCGCCCGGCGGCCCGCTGGCCGCCGGGCGGGGGGTCCACTGGCCGCCGGAACAGGGGCTCACTGGTCAGGCTGAGAGCCGCTGCTGCACCGGGTAGTCAAACTCGGCGCCAGCCTGCTGGAGCGCAGTGGCGTCGGCGTCGGCATCCGCGGCGTAGCCCTGGGCAGCCCGGTAGAAGCCGCGCAGACTGGCGGTGGCGCGGCTCCAGCTCGCACTGCTCATGGCTGCGTGAGCCGCGAGCCCCATGCGCGTGCGCAGCGCATGATCACCCTCAAGGGTGGCGACCGCGGCGGCAAGCGAGCCGGGCTCATCCGACCGGTAGCGAAGACCGGTAACCCCGTCGGTAATCAGCTCACGCGAGGTGGGGCTATCGGCCGCGATCACCGGAAGACCGCAGGCAAGCGCTTCAATGGTCACAAAGCCCAGTGTCTCGGTCGAGGAGGGAAGCAGAAAAGTGTCAGCCGACGCGTAAGCGCTGGCAAGCTCCACGCCATCCAGAAACCCGAGGAAGGTCGTTGGTGTGCCAGCAAATACGCGCTCAAGCCGCTGACGCTCAGGCCCGTCACCCACAACCGCCAGCGAGACGTTCTCCACGTTACGCACGGCCTCAAGCAGTCCCTCGATCGTCTTCTCTTTGGCAACCCGGCCGACATAGAGCAGAACGTTACGGTCCGGGCGGCCGCCTGACAGACGCCAGCGCATCCGCGGATCAGCGCGAGAGGGCCTGAACAGCTCCGTGTCAACCCCGTACGGCCAGATCCCAAGACGTTCAAAGCCGCGCTCCTCCAGGAGGCTGAGGACCGCCCGGGATGTGCACAGGTTCACGGCTGCGCGGTTGTGCAGCGCCTTCAGATACTTCCATCCAGCGGGCTCCGCCCAGCCCATGTGATAGAGGTGCGCGTAGGCCGGCAGGTGCGCGTGGTAAGAGGCGACCAGCGGCCAGTGGCGGTTGCGGGCCAGGACAACCGCCCCGGCCGCCAGCAGGACCGGGTTGATCACGTGCACCACGTCGGGCTGGAAGTTATCCAGCGTGCGGCGCATCAGCGGCCCTGGCAGGGAGATCCGCTTGGGCGGATAGCCGACGCCGTCCCGATACAGCAGCAGCGGGACGTCAAACACGCCGATGACCGGCGCTCCAGCGTAGCTGTCGGGTCCACCTCGCGGCGCGATGACCAAGACCTCATCCCCGGCGCGCTGAAGCTCCTCCAGGGTGCGCTGCAGACGCGTCACGACCCCGTCCACGGCCGGCATGAAAACCTCCGTCACGATCGCTATTCGCATCCCACACTCCCGCCTGTCGCCGGACTTTAGCCGGTCGTTTCCCACTGCGCGATCAGCCGATCGAAGCTGGCTTGGCCCTTGGCGGGACGCGGCATCGGCATTGACCGACCTAAACGCACCTGCACACGGATTTCCCGGCAGGGAGATTCTTCCAGAGCGCGCGTGACAACGCATCGCCCCTGGCAGACATTTCGCATCCTATTCACCTTACCGCTTGGGGGTCTGGGGCCGCATGACTTTTTTGCTTGCCTGACCGGCTGCGCTGCACGGGTGCGGTCAGGTAGAGATACGCCCCGATCAGCCACGCTGCGCCAAGCATGTAACCGCCGAGCGTGTCGGTCGCAAGATGCTGTCCACCGACCACGCGTGCCGGCCCGCTGGCCACGATCAGGACAGCGAGTGCGGCGAACGTCCCCCGGCGGTTGGTCCGCCAGGCAACCAGAGCGATGTATCCCCAGCTGGCTGTCATGAACGTCACCACTCCGCTTGGGAAGTTGGTGCCGACGTGGTCAGCCAGTGAAAGCCACAGGGGTGTCGGGCCGCAGATGATCTTGATCACACCGGAGGAGACTGATGCCATAAGGGCCACGACCAGCCCTTGGCTGGCGCGTCGTCCGGCAGCAGCGTACAGCCAGCCGAACATGACAAGAACCTCGCCCATGGCGACAAGCGGGCGGCCAACCTGCTGGTAGACGCGTGTGATGTACCACACCAGCCAGGGTTTGCGTGAGTCCCCAACCCGCGCCGCCCAGACGTCGATGGAGAAGGTGTCGACCGACAAGATCCAGCGTAGAACCACCACAAGCAAGATCAGTGCCACGCCGACCAGTAGCCATGTCCTAAAAGACAAAGTCCGCCAGGCTGGGACAGCGGCGGACGGAGCCGGGGCGGCGGACGGGGATGGACCCACCGAGGCGGCGGACGGGGCTGGCACCACCAAGCCGGCAAACGGAGCTGGGGCGGCGGAGCCGGCAGACGAGGCTGGGTTGACCACCTGCACGAGTGTGGAAGTCTTCTCTACGCGGTCTGGCTCAAACACGGCGCGCACGTTAGCGAAGAAAGCGCCGGCTGAGCAAGGCCGCACCCACTTGGCCCCGACGCATGAGAGCAACGTGGCCAGCTCCCGTCGGGGACGTATGGTCGTTGGATGCGCTGGCTTTAGCGACGGCCAGATGCCGCCCGGACGCGCTCCTGGGCAGAGTGGCCCTGACAACGCTGCGGGCTGGGGACGTTGCGCATCACGGCGTCAACATGCTGGCCGCAACCGGACCAGGTGACTTTTCCACAGACGCTGCATCTCACTGCATGGCACATGGTTATCTCGTTTCTTTCGTGTTTGTTGGTTGGTTGACCGCAGCTGGTCAGGCGAGCCGGAGAAAGATGCGTTCCAGCTCATCAAGATCGGGACCGCCACCGGAAGCGCCGGTCACGCAGTCCTGCATCGCTTCAGCAACGAGCTTGAACCCGGCGCGCTCGATGGCGTGCAGAACCGCGGAGAGCTGGTTGAGGACGTCCTCACAGGGCTCCTCAGCCTCCACAGCCCGAATCACAGCCTCAAGCTGCCCCTGCGCTCGGTGCAGCCGGTTGGCGATCTGATGACGGTGCTCGGATCGCTGTGAAAGTGACGAGTTTGCTAAAGCCGGAGTGGGGTTCATACCAACTGCTTCTCCGAACGCGTTTCGTGTGCGGCCAGAGCACCGTGTACCTGCCGATACGTGGTCAGGCCACCTGAGAGGCTGGTGGCCTGGAAGCCCTCCAGACGCAGCACTCGGTGCGCAAAGTAGGAGCGCAAGCCGGTGGCGCAGATCACCACGACGGGCCGCCTATCGGCCATCTCGCGGACCTCATCGATGTGGTCACGCAGCTCGGTGTGAGGGATGTTCACCGAGCCCGGCAGATGACCGGAGATGAACTCACCCCTGGAACGAACATCCAGCAGGAAGCGGCCGTCCCCGCCCTCCGGGAGATCTTGAGAGTAGGTCGCCGCCATGGTGCCGTCAAGCAGGTTGGCACCCACCATGCCGGCCATGTTGATGGGGTCCTTGGCCGAGCCGTACGGAGGCGAGTAGGCCAGGTCGAGCTCGATCAGGTCAACGGCATCCATCCCTGTCCGGATGGCGGTGGCAAGTACATCAATGCGCTTGTCCACGCCGGCCTTGCCGATCGCCTGTGCGCCCAGCAGCTTCCCAGTCTCCTTGTGGAAGTGCAGCAGTACGTGCATGGTCTGTGAACCGGGGAAGTAGGACGCGTGGTGGCGAGGGTGTAGATGGGCGGTCACGTAAGGGATGGCGGCCTCGTTGAGGGTGGCGCGGTTGGCGCCCGTGGTGGCCACTGTGAGCTCTCCGATCCGTGCGATCGCTGTCCCCACGGTCGGGGGCAGCAGTCGTGTCGGCACACCAAAGATGTTGTCAGCCACCATCCGGCCGGCGCGGTTGGCCGGACCGGCCAGCGCAACCATCCGACGCTCCCTGCTGGTCGCGTCGGTTGACAGAGTGGCGTCGCCGATCGCCCAGACGTTGGGCAGGTTGGTGGCCCCGCGCTCGTCGACGATCAGCGAGCCGTGCTGATGCTCTACACCGGCTGAAACAAACAGTGAGGTGGCTGGCCGCACGCCGGTGGCCAGGATGATCAGATCAGCGTTGATCGCGGAGCCGTCGGAGAACTCGATGACGCTGTCATCCTCGCCGTGCTCGATGCGCTCGGCCAGCAGGCCGACGCGCAGGTCAACACCCAAGTCGCGCAGCGCCTCGGCAGCGACCGCGGCGGTCTCCTCGTCAAGCGGAGGCAGCACATGGGAAGCGGCCTCCACGAGGGTGACCGGCAGGCCGCGTTTGGCAAATGCTTCAGCGATCTCCACGCCGATGAAGCCGGCGCCGAGCACGAGCGGACGCCAGTGTCTTTCCAGACCCTCTGAGGTGCGTTTCTCCGCGAGTGTCTCGTAGACGCGCAGCGCGTCGTCGACCGTGCGCAGCGTCTGCACGCGCGGATGGTCCAGGCCCGGGATGGGCGGGCGTGCCGTCTCGGTGCCAACCGCGATGATGAGCGCGTCGTAGCTGATCTGCTGGGCACCCTCCGGCGTGAGCACCTCAACGACGCGACGTTGCGCGTCCAGGGCGGTGACCTCATGTTCGGTTCGGATGTCCAGGTTCAGGGAGGCCCGCAGCGTCTGGGGGGTGTGTACGGTCAGCTCCTCCGGGTCCTCGATCTCGCCGCCGACGTAGTAAGGAAGTGCGCAGCTGGCGGATGAGACGTGACGCTGTCGCTCAAGAACGATGATCTCTGCTGTTTCGCTGTGGCGGCGGGCACGCGCGGCGGCGCTCATGCCCGCGGCGGTGCCGCCGACAACGACGATGCGGTGGGGAGCGGCGCCGCGCTCGCCGCCATCTACCGCTCTACTACTACTTGCTTGTGTGCTTGTCATATGGTTCAGCATACCCCATGGGGTATCCGTTGTGCAAACGGGCTCGCTGCAACGGCTGCGGAGCCCACTGACGGGCCGTCTGGCTGATCCGTCGACGCGGCGACCGGCCGACTGGTGATGGGCATGACCGTTGTGGAACGTTTGCGCACGGTCTTGCCTACAAGTAGAGCGCACTCCGTAACGGCAGGTTATGGGGCCGGTACGGAGCGCGCTCTGAGGAAGGAGAGAGAGTTGCGGTTCACATAGTCACTCGCGCCCGCCCAGAAGTCAAAGACCAGAAGCTACAAAGACATATAAGCGTCCGCGATGAAAGCAGGACGCTGTGGTCGTGTCGCTGCCGCGGAGGTTAAAGCGCTCCAGCGGGCCGCTGCTCGCTTACCCGTGCCTGTGCGAAAGTGACCATGCAATGACGATCCTCGTCGTAGAGCTTGAGCTTGACCGCACGCAGGCCATCCAGCAATGACATCGTCGGTACGCCCCGGAACAGCGCGACCTCATCATTCGCGCGCTGCAGGTTGTAGTTCGGGATGCGCGCGTTCAGATGGTGCACGTGGTGCAGGCCGATGTTGCCTGAGAAGAACTGCAGGACCTTTGGCAGCTTCAGGTACGAGCTGCCGTGCAAGGCGGTGTCCAGGTAGCTCCAGTGACCGCTGCTCTCCCAATAAACGTCCTCGAACTGGTGCTGGACGTAGAACAGCCAGATCCCCGCCGCCCCGCCCAGCATCACGACGGGACCCTGCACCAACAGCAGGTCACGCACGCCCACCAGCACGCACATTGCCGCAACCATCGCGGCCAGTACAGCATCGGTCGCCAGAACACTGCGCCTGATCCGGGGTCGAGCTCCGTGCGGCACTATCCGCGGCTGGATGATCAGGGCGATGACCGGTCCGAGCCCGAACATCACCACCGGGTTGCGGAACAGTCTGTATTGCAGGCGCGCACGTGGCGATTGCGCACGGTACTCAGCAACGGTGATTGTTGGAACATCTCCAACTCCGCGACGGTCCAGATCGCCAGCGGTCGCATGGTGCACCGCATGGCTGTGTCGCCAAGACGCGAACGACTGGAACACGAGCAGTCCGAGCACCGTACCCAGCCACCTGTTTGCCCGCTTGGAGCGCAGGAACGAGCCGTGCGCGCAATCGTGAAAGACGATGTATGTCCGGACAAGGAAGCCGGCGGCAGGCACCGCAACCAGCAGCGTCAGCGGATAGGAGCGGTTCACCAGCAGGTACATCACGACCGACAGACCAAGGTAGGGAACAACCGAGGTCATCACGTTCAACACACTGCGCCGGAGATCAGCGCCGACATACAGCATCAGCGCCTCCTGCCAGGGAGCTAGTCCTGCAACTGACTCTGTCAACAGCGCTTGTCCGCCAGGACGGTCAACCGTCGCTGAAGCTGCGTCTGTATGGATCACGTTGACCTCCACGGTCATGGCAGGAAAGCGAACTACCGAAGCCAGATCGCGATGCCTATAGCCGCGCGCAGTCGACCGGACCACTGGCGCAAGCGTACTGCGAGTTTTTGGCCGATCCATAAAGATCGCTGTGGCCGCGTTGGACCATCTGGCCGCGGACAAGATCACACACCGCCGGATGGATACAGAGGTGGCAGGCTCCTGTCAACAATAGTGATTTAAACAGTCGTTCACTTCTCGTCGCCCACGGGCGCTGGTCTTTGTTCTCCAGGCTCTCGGCGCAGTGAGACGTGCCCAAGCGGATCCGGGAAGTCCATCTGTACCGAGGTGTCCTGCGGCGTGAGCCTGAGAACCGTACTGAGCAGCAGCAGAGGAGCCCCCGCAGCCCATGCCTGCGGACGCGACGCTGTGGGGAACTCGACGGGAACGGAGGTCAGTTTGACCGGGAAGCCGGCAAAGACCTCGGGCAGCCTGTGCTCAAAGTACGGCGCCGCGGCCAGCACCGCGGAGGCGATCTTCAGAGCCTCCTCGTGATAGCCGTAGCGCGCGAGCCCGGCAGCGATGAGGGAGTTCTCATGAGGCCACACGGTCCCGGCGTGGTAGCCGAGCGGGTTGTAGCCGGCCTCACCGGTGCCGAGCGTGCGGATCCCCCATCCTGAATACAGTTGCTCATCCAGCAGCCAGCCTGCCGTGATGGCTGCCTCTCGTTCGTCGAGAATGCCAGACCAGAGTAGGTGACCGATGTTGGAGGTCAGGCTGTCGACCTGCCGCTTGTCACCGTCGAGCGCCAGCGCATGATGGTTGTGCTCAGGCATCCAGAAGTCACGCCTGAACGCCTTTTGGAGAGCATCGGCGCGTTGGTCCAGGCGCTCGCTGAGGGCACGATCGTGCCAGACCTCGCGGGCGAGCCGCGCCGCCCGTCGCTGGGCGTCGTAGGCATAGCCCTGAATCTCGCAAGTTGCGATCGGCCCGCGAGCCAGCGTGCCGTCGGCGAACTGGATTGAGTTCCAGCTGTCCTTCCAGCACTGGTTCACCAGACCAGTCGCCGGGTTCCGGCACAGGTATTCAACGTACAGGTCGCCGTCTGAGTCACCACTGTCCACGATCCAGTTCAGTGCGGCGCGAGCATTCGCCTCAAGCTCGCGGACCAATGCGTCGTCGCCAGTCCAACGGTAGTATTCGTCAAGGAGCACAAGGAACAGCGGCGTCGCGTCGGCACTGCCAAAGTACGGGGAGTGCGGACGCTGACCGCGTGAGGTGAGTTCGCCGAACCGGAGTTCGTGCAGGATCTTGCCGGGCTCCTGTTCGTGAAAGTCGTCTCGCTGCGTAGCCTGACGAGAGGCGAGCACGCGCAGAGTCGTGGCCGCCAGGCCCGGAAGGTAAGGGAGAGCCTGGAAGCTGGTGATGATGCTGTCGCGGCCGAACAGAGCCATGAACCAGGGGAGCCCGGCTGCGGGCAGGGTTTCCTGCTTGAGGAGATCGGGGTGTATCCGCAGCGCAGCGAGGTCAGAAAGACTTGCGCGGTAGGTACGCGCAAGTGCCGGATCGTCCGTCTGCAGGGCCGGCGCACGTTTCAGCCATGTCTCGAGTTCCGCGGTTCTGGTATCGCGCACCTTCTCAAGTCCGCCGCGTGGCTTGCGGTGCGTGAATCGCACCCCGGGCTGTGACGCATGGGGAGAGATCGTGAGGGTGGTCGACCAGTGTTCTCCGGGTGCGAGGCTCAGTTCGAATGTCAACCCGTGCCTGTCGATGATTGCGGCAGCACTAGTGGTGACCGTGGTTGAGCGGTGAAAGCCGGAGTTACGGTAGTCAAGGGTCAAGCTCGACGCGTCGTGAGTGAAGCTGATTGCGCGCCCAGCGACCACGCCGTCCTTGACCTCAAACAGGTCGGCGAAGTCAGCGTCAACCTCCAGTACCAGGAGCGTTCGACTCGTCTCATGCTGGTGGTTGGTGACGGTGATCTCTTCCATCCAGACATGGTCCACGAGCCGCCGGCGCACGATCGAGTACGGAGTCTGGCTGTTAAGCCCGACGCGGGGCGCAAGGATGAACTGAGCGTCAAAGTGCGTGTCCTGGTGAAGGCTGAGTAGGTCCAACGATAAATCCCCTACGTGCAGCACCCAGCGCGACACAAAGCGGGTGTCCTCAGCGAAGAAGCCGTGACCACGGTCTTCGCCGGGATAGATATCCCCGCGACGGTCGCCGACGACGAACGTGGTTCCGTCCAAAACGCTGAGGACGTCCTCAGGCACCTGGTGCGACCACCCTTGCCGGGCGCCGAAGTGCGACTGAGCGGTAGATGTGCTCGTAGGCGCCAGCAACGACGTCACCATCACAGTGTTGCCTGACCCAGGCTCGGCAATCACTCGCAGCGATCCGCTGAAGCTGGCCGATTGCATCAGCCATCGCGCGCTCGTCCTTAACCAGAAAACCCGTCTTCCCATCGATGATGAGCTCTCGCATCGCCCCCTCGGGAAAAGCGATCACCGGCGTGCCGGACGCAAGCGCCTCGACAACCACCATCCCAAACGGCTCATCCCATCTGATCGGCATGAGCAACCCACGTGCATTTGCAAACAGAGACTGCTTGGCCGCGCCTCCCACCTCGCCCACGAACCGGACACGGTCACCGTCGATGTGCGGCGCGATCTCTCTGTCGAAGAACGCACGCGACCCGGGCTGGATCACTCCCGCGAGGACCAGTGGTACGTCGACGGCTCGGGCGGCTGCGATCGCTCTGTGTGGCCCCTTCTCCGGGCTGATGCGCCCAATCCAGAGCAGGTAATCATCTTTGCGCTCGCACAACGGCCAGGCGTCCAAGTCGATCGGATTGGGGATCGGGCCAAGCGGCTTCAGCCCGCTCGGCGCAGAAGCCAACTGAGCGTGGCTGATGCCCACCAGCGCCCCCTTGTGGCCGTGTTGGGCATAGAACGCCGCCGTGTCGGTGGTGAACGGGCCGTGCAATGTGTGCACCAGCGGCGCGCCAATTCGGTTGGCCATTGCCAGGCCCGTGAAGCCACAATGGTCATGAATCACGTCGAAGCGATCAGCGTTGGTGGCGAGGTCAATCTTGTCGAACGCCTGTGCAACGTGGTCGACCTCATAGAGCGCACGCTCAATCTCGTCCGGGTAGGATCGTGTCAGCAGCGTCGTCACGGTCGCCTGCGACACCGAGCCCGGAGCGCAGAACAGTGTCACGTCGTGTCCTCGCCGAACGAGCGCCTCGGTCAGCGTGCTCACGACCGATTCCACGCCACCGTATCCAGATGGCGGCACGGAGATCCATGGCGGCGCAAGCATCGCGATGCGCAGCGGGTTCTCCGCACCGTGCTCGTGGCGGCCAGCTGGCCGCCGAGCCGATCGGTCGAAGCCTTTGCTCCGCGGCGGTCGATGAAGAGGTCGCAGCGGCGCTGTGGGCAAAGCGTCCATGGCGCTCCTCGCATGCCTCTCGGGCAGGATGCTCGCCGGCAGAGAGGTCAAAAAGGACCGGGAGAACACATGATCGCTGAACCCCGAAAAGCACTGCGACGAATAGATCTAGCTTACCACGCCCATAACCGCCAGACTGGGCAGACAACCTGGTGGGCCGGGACGCCGCCAAGCTCGCTCACACAGCGTCAGAGGTGGCTGCCAAAGGCGTGAAACTGGCCGGAGAGATCGGGGAACTCGATCGGCGAACTCGATCGGCGAAGGCCCCGCAACGCGGGGAAGGAAACGCACCGTGGCGGGGGATTTCCTTCCCCGCGTTGCTAAAGGGTGGTCTGGGCGGGTCGGCTGGACCATGCTGCGGGCGGGCGGGTCGGCTGGGCCTTCAGAGCGCCCAGTGGTGGACAGGACCAGCTCGTCTGTGAGCGCTGACGCGCACCGGCCAGCGCACCGCATCGCAAGCTTTCTATGATCGCCTCTCATGATCCGAAACATCGTGATGGTGCAGCTCAAAGCCGAGGCGGACCCTGAGGTCATCCGCACATATCAGGCCGACCTGTTGGCGCTGGATGTGCCCGGGATGATCGCCTGCCGGATCGGCGAGGACCTGGGGTTGAGGGAGGGGAACTGGAGCTTTGCGGTGATCGCTGATTTTCGCGATGTTGACGCCTACCGCGCCTACGACCTTGACGAGCAGCACAACCGGCTGCGCGCGCTGCTTGCCGACCAGGCGGCCCAGGTAGCCCGGCTGCAGTTTGAGAGCGTCTGAGCTTCCGACGCGCTCAAATCAAACCTTAACGTTCCCATAAGCAACTTCCGGCGCGGGACTGTTTTTAGGGTGGGCGGTAAGCCTGAAAACAAGCGCCATCCCTCCCCTCCATGGGCTGATATGGCTGCGCCACCGACAGGAGTTGCAGATGCACAGTCGTTTGAGAGCCGGGACAGCGACCGGCCTCTTAGCACTCACCACGGCCGCCGTGCTGGCTGTGCCGGGGGTTGCCACGGCGGCGCCGCTTCGTAACCACGGGTTGACGATCGCCTCAGAGCCGACCCCAGCGCTGGCCGGACAAAGCGTCCTGATCTACGGTCAGCTCAAGGGGCCAGACAATGGCTTGCAGCGTGTGATTTTGTATCACCGTCTGGCAGGTCAGCCACGTTTCACGCCGGTCTCCACAACCCGCACCAACGCGTCCGGCTTCTACGAGTTTGTCAGGGCGCCGGGCGTGGTCCGAACCAACCGTCAGTGGTTCACGCTCGGTCCAGGCTACACCCACAGCGCGACCATCCAGGAGCGCGTCTCCGCGCTGGTCACCCTGAACGCGGCCGCCGCGACCGCCACCACTGATCAGCCGTTTGACTTCACCGGAACAGTTGCGCCAAACCATCCCCATCAGAGGATCGTCCTGCAAGAGCAGACGGGCAGCTTCGGCAACGGTTGGCAGACGGTGGCAACGGCCACCACGGCTGGAAACTCCAGCTTCAGCTTCGCTTTTGTGTTCAGGTCTGCCGGCAACTACACGCTGCGAGCCCGGTTCCCGGGTGACCTTCGCAACATCGCCAGCGTATCCACGGACGTAGACCTGACCGTGCAGCAGACCCAGAACGCGTCTTTCACAATCGCTGCTTCGGCGCCGACGATCATCGACGGTCAGCCGGTGACCATCGGTGGCACCCTGTATCAGCCGAATTCGCCGACCACCGTTGAGCCGAACATCCCGGTGACGCTCTACGGCAAAACCATCGGCGCAGGCAGGTACCGGGCCATAGCTCAAGGCTCCACTAACACTGCCGGAGGCTATTCATTCACCCAGACCCCGCAGAGCAACATGGAGTACAAGGCCATCTCTGACACCACCCCGGCCCAGAGCACCGCGCCGCTGTACGTCGGCGTGCAGGACGTTGTCACGATCGGCGCCAGTTCCACCACGCCGGCGCTTGGCCAGAGGGTGACGATCAGTGGCTTTGTCACGCCGCAGCACGCCGGCCATGCGCTTGCGCTGCAGCAGCAGAACGCCAACGGCATCTGGTATGACGTGGCGATCGGCAGGGTCAACCACCGCTCCGCCTATTTCTTCACCTACACGCCAGTGGTGATGGGAGCGGTCAATCTGCGTGTCCAGATCGGCGGAGGCCCGGTCAACGTCGGCGCCGACTCGCAGGCCGTCCAGCTGACGGTTTCTGCGCTGGCACCGGTGGCATCACTGCCCCCGGCTTCTCAGTCCAGGCGCTGAGCGTTGCCACGAGTGGGGGTCGCCGCGCTGCAGCGCGGCGACCCCGTAACTGTTCACGTCGTCTGTCGGCTTTGCGGGCCGTCGGCACGATAGTCGCGGCGCAGACCGGCGGGCCTGACTGCGAGCGGCGTGCTGCGGTTGGTGTTGTCTGAGGTTTTGCGTAAGGCTGGTTACTGGCCGGTCCAAGAGTACCGGCGTGTGGCGCGGGCAGGGAGCATGCGTGAGCGTGCGCGGATCGGGCGCGGATCGAGCGCAACGGTCGGTCCAAGCGTGCGTGAGCGTGCGCGGATCGGGCGCAACGGTCGGTCCAAGCGCGCGTGAGCGTGCGGGCGCGTGACAGGCAGGCAGCGTGCCCGCACCATCGCACTCCCTGCCCAGGCACCTCCCTGCCCAGGCACCTCCCTGCCCAGGCACCTCCCTGCCCAGGCACCTCCCTG
>JBMFHK010000033.1:20890-26154 GCA_049976865.1 Solirubrobacteraceae bacterium
CCCGGGTGCTTCTCTGCCCGGGTGGCACTCATCGCGGGCGTGTCGTGCCGGCGATAAGCCCGCAAGCGGCGCAGTTTGTGCATTTAAGCTCCCTTGCGGCCCGCGCGACGGTTTGCGGTCCGCGATCAGCCCCAAACCCGGCCCCGATAACACGGCCAGTAAAACCAAACCAGCTGTAAAGCGCCGCCGTCGGGCGCCGCCAAGTCCGGTTGCGGGCAGCGGCGCGCAACACCAGCCCCCGCAACTGGATCCCTGACACTTCCATAGCGCCCCGGCCCAGAATGCCGCCGGATCACAGCCCAAACCAAGCCACCAACATCTGAACAGTCACCGACCCCCGCTTTTTCGTGTAGACGCGACGCCTTTTGGGCCACGACCCATGACTGATCGGCGTGAACCTGCAGGCTGACAGCCTGCAGTTCACTACAGTGACCCTGCGACCCGGCCAGCAAGATTGACCGCCGTGAGCCTCCAGACCAGCCAGCATGACTGACCACCACGACATTTCGGTGCTGGTCATTGATGATGACGAGCAGGTGCGGCGGATGGTCGGACGGATCCTCGGCCACGCTGGCTATCAGTGTGCCCTGGCCGGCTCGGCGGCAGAGGCACGCCACAGTCTGGAAACCGCCGACTATCAGGTTCTGCTGTGTGACGTCAGCATGCCGGGCGAGTCGGGGCTTGAACTGATCGCCACTCTGCGCGGACGCCAGCCGGACACGGCGGTGGTGATGATCAGCGGTAACGACGACCCATCACAGGCCGCCGTTGCGCTGGAGCTGGGAGCCTACGGGTATGTCGTAAAGCCGGCCTCAGCCAACGAGCTGGTTATCTGTGTGGACAACGCCGTTCACCGCCGCTCCCTGGGGCTGCGCACTCGCGAGATGGCTGCGTCGCTGCGTGACCAGGTGGCGGTGCGCACCCAGCAACTTGCCGACACCCTTGCTGAGCTGACCACCTCTCGGCTTGAGGTCATCCGCCGGCTGACCAGAGCTGTTGAGTTTCGTGACAGTGACACCGGTGGTCACATTGAACGGGTCGCCGATCTGAGCGCCCAGCTTGGCTGGCGCTGCGATTTCACGCCTGAGCGAACCGAGCTGATCCGCGCGGCGACGCCGATGCATGATGTGGGCAAGCTTGGGATAGCCGACTCAATCCTGCTGAAGCCCGGGCCCTTGACTTCGCAGGAGCGCCATGAGATGCAGCGCCACACCTTGATCGGCTACGAGATCCTGGCCGGGTCGGGTATCGAGCTACTCGACCTGGCAGCGATGATTGCGCTCACCCACCACGAACGCTGGGACGGCAACGGCTACCCGCGCAGGCTCGGCGGCACCGAGATCCCGCTTGAAGGCCGCATCGTGGCAGTCGCCGACGTGTTTGACGCACTGATCAACGATCGTGTGTACCGGCGCGCGGTGTCGGTGAAGGCGGCGCTTGAGATCATCAAGGCAGGTGTCGGCAGCCAGTTCGACCCAGCGCTCATACCGATGCTTGAAGAAGCCCTGGCGGCGCTGGACTAGGTTGCCATACAAGCGGTTGAGTGCTAGAACCGGCTCGGGCGCGCGCTTGGCTTGCCATCGGCGCTCAGAGATCGGCGCTCAGAGATCGGCGCTGGGAGCACAAGTCGTCGGAGACCCAGAGGGATGTGCATGCCAAGCAGTCAGGCGAAAGAAGCCACGGTGATGCTTGATTACCTGGCACAGCTTGCGGAACTGTCCCCTGACGCGGTGGTGGCGGCGGACCCGGAGGGGCGGATCGTGTTGGCCAATACCCGCGCCGAAGAGCTGTTTGACTATGCACCGGAGCAGCTGGCAACTCTCAGCGTGGAAGCGCTGATGCCAGCTCGCTTTAGGGCAGAACATCGCCAACAGCGCCGTAGCTTCGTGCACGCTTGGCGGCGGCGGATGATGGGCGAAGGGCCGCTTGACCTTTTCGGGTGTCGGCGCGACGGCAGCGAGTTTCCCGCGGAGATTGCGCTGATGAGCGTGGAGACCGACGGCGGGACAATGACCGTCGCGGCGGTGCGTGACATCTCCAAGCGGCTGCGCACCGAACGTGAACGGGCAGAGCTTCAAGCACAGTTGGCACGCGAACAGTCAGCCGCGCAGGCGAGTCGCATGGAGAGCCTCGGCCAGCTCGCGGGCGGGATCGCCCACGACTTCAACAACCTTCTGTCTGTGGTGATCGGCAACGTGGAGTTGCTGGTTTCGCAACTGACACCAGCCAGCGCAGAGCACGAGGAGGCCGTTGAGATCCTGGGCGCCGCGACCCGGGCGGCCACACTGACCAGGCAGCTGCTGACGTTCAGCCGCCGCGAAGTGAGCAAGCCGGTGCCGGTTGATCTCAACGCCACGGTCGTTGAAGTGCACACGCTGCTGGAGCGGACCCTGAGGGAACACGTAACCCTGCGAACGTCGTTGGCGCAGGGACTGCCACTGATGTTGGGTGACCCGGACGCCGTGGAACAGATCCTGCTGAACCTGTCTGTCAACGCCAGGGACGCAATGCCGGACGGCGGGACCCTCACGATCAGCACTGCGGCCGTGCAGATCGGTGCGCAAGATGCACCGTCAGCCGACCTCTCCCCCGGTGATTATGTGCGCCTGTCAGTGACTGACACCGGCACCGGGATGCCGGCGGACGTGGCCCGGCGGGCGTTTGAGCCGTTCTTCACCACCAAACCTAAAACCCAGGAAACCGGGTTGGGGCTAGCCACCGTCTACGGGATCGCCCGGCAGGCGGGCGGCCAGGCCAGGATCGAGTCGGAGGTTGGCCGTGGAACCACGGTGACCGTCGATATGCCTGCGTTGCCGGCAGATGGGGTTGATGAGCCCAAGGCAGCGGCGTCAGCGTCCAGCTAAGGCCGCGACCAACGCGCCGGGAGCCAGCCGGATCGTGCGCAGAGCGTTGGTGAGCACAACCGCATCAGCAGCCATGAGCCGCTCCAAGTCGACCGCTGCGTAGCTGTAGCCCAGGGCTTGGCGGCCGACGCCAGGCAGTGCCCGCCCGTCTTCGGGCGGGGAGAGCAGCCGACCGTGCTCTTCGATCAGCACGTTGCTTATGACCGTCTCAAGGACGGCACCGTCTGTGTCCAGCACAAGCGGCACCACGGTCAGCTTTCGCTCAGCCGACTCCGCCCCGGCGCGGCCCGCAGGGCTGACCGTGCGCAGCGCGTGTGCGCTCAGCGCATCGACCAGCCGCCGGTCAGCCCACTTGTGGCAGCCCAGGCCGCCCGACAGCGTGTAGGGCACCAGTCGCAGCTCACGCTGTGTGCGCACGAGCGGCTCGCCGTGCACCGCAATGGCGCCGTCAGGCGTCAAATCCAGCCGTAGGCGCGCACGCCCGCAGCCCAAATCGCGCGCACACGCGGTCACCGCCTCCCGCACCGCTGCCGCGTCAAGCTCAAGCCCATAAAGCGCCCGTGCGCTTGCCTGCAGCCGGCCCAGATGCAGATCGAGTCGCTGCGCCACCTGGTCCGTGACCAGGATCGTTTCAAAGATCCCTAAGGCAGGATCGGGCCTTGACCCGAACTGCAGGGCGTCAAACGGTTCCAGAGCGTCACCCGGCAGATGTGGCAGCAACTCGCTCACCTGGCCGGGCGCTGGTCGGTGAATGCGATGACGGTTCCCACCGCGTCGGCTACCGGCCGCGCCTTGACCAACGTCTCGGCCAGCTCGGCCGCCGGCTCGGAATCAGCCACGATCCCGCCACCGACCCCCAGCCAGAGCCGTCCCTGGCTGAACTCCAGCGTGCGGATCGCCACGTTCAGCTCAAGCCCGGCCAGGGGGCTGACAAAACCGATTGCACCGGTGTAGATCTCGCGTCCAGTCGCCTCCAGCTCGGCGATCACAATCAGCGACTGAACCTTCGGCGCACCGGTCACAGACCCGGGCGGGAACGTGGCACGCAGCAGGTCAGCATCGCTGACCCCCGGCCGCAGCGTGCCCTCTACGTTGCTCACCAGATGCCATAGCCCGGGATGGCCTTCTGCGGTGGGCCGCCGGGGGGCCGTTACGGTTCCGTATTGCGACACGCGGCCCAGGTCGTTGCGCATCAGGTCAACGATCATCACGTGTTCGGCGGCGTCCTTGCTGGAAGCGCGCAGCTGCGCCAGCGCACGCGTGGCCTGCCCCGGCTCTTGGACCCGCGCGACCGTGCCCTTGATCGGGCCGCTGCGTACACGCCGTCCCTGGCGACGCAGAAACAGCTCTGGCGAGAGAGACAGAACGCCTGCATCCGGCGTGTCGAAGGCGGCCGTGTACTGGGGTAGGTGCGGGTTACGCGACAGCGCAGAGCGCAGCAACGCGATGGCGGTCCCGTCGTACTCTGACTCAAGTCGCAGGCAGATGTTTGCCTGGAAGATCTCACCTGCCGCGATCCGCTCGCGGCACTCGCCAACGGCGCTCAGGTGCGCGCGCGCGGCGGCGGCGGACAGTCGCAACGGCGCGGGCGCACCGGCGGCGGCGGTCAGCCGCAGCGGCGTGGGCACACCGGCGGCGGCGTCCTTGGCCGGGCTCCGGCGCGAGCTTGCTGGCAGTGCCCGCAAAAGCTGCTTGAGTCGCGCCCGCAAAGCGGTTTGGCGTTCCGGCGTGACCAGCGCCTCAAACCACCAGACACCGTCAGGGTCCCGGCGCAGGACGTTGTCATAGTAGGCGAGGTGGAACTCAGGTAGCGGCACGGGGCGCTGCTCAGCCAGCGGCACCTGCTCAACCCGCTGGGCCAAGCGGTAGCCAAGCCAACCGAACCACCCGCCGCCAACCGCCCCCCACTCCGGGTCATCCACCTCCGGGTCGTCCACCTCCGGGTCGTCCACCTCCGGGTCATCCACCTCCGGGACCGATGCCAGCAACTCAAACGGATCTGAATCACGCTGGGCGACACGCAGCGGCGCTGAGGAGACAAGCGCCGAGCCGTCCGCCCAGGCGCCCACCAGACACAGTGGATACGGCTGCCCGTCAACCAGCTTGAGAACCTGGTCAAGCTCCAGGCCGACGGGCAGGCGTACGCGCCACAAGCGGGCGCGTACGAAGTCAATCTCGCGCGGTACTTCGGCCATCACCACACCGTCTGCCCTGAGATTGTCGTTTGCCTCATGCCCGTGAACAGACCACCACGCTGGCTGGTAATGGTCGCACACGCCATCCGCGCCTTTTTGTGTTTTGCGCGACACGAACTGATCGTCGGTCCACGATGCGTCAGGCGGCACCTAAGTGCTCTAGTTCGTAAGTACGGCTACGTATTAGTGTCCGCTCGTGACCGTA
>JBMFHK010000034.1:0-24049 GCA_049976865.1 Solirubrobacteraceae bacterium
CGCTCCCGCGCGCCAGTAACGACCCACCCAGCCGCTTACTGCAAGATCGAGGCCAAAGGCCGCGCAGCGGCCGGTCTTCGTCGGAGACACCCTCAGGGAGAGCCCCGCTCTCCCTGCTTGCAAAGCCTGCTTGACAGCAGCCTCCCAGCCACACGCCCACAAGACACCACACTTGGGGAGGGAAATATCCCGCCACGGGATATTTCCCTCCCCAAGTTGATAAAGGGTGCACCGAGCGGGCCGGGCGGAGAGGACGGGCGGGCGGACTCAGCAGCCTCAAACCGCCGGCGGACCAAGCGGAGGCGGGGCGCTGCGGTAGGTGGGCGGTGTCACAGATAGCCGTATCGGGTTGCGCTGCACAGTGACCATCACCGCAGGCGGTCCGTCGGTGGGCTCTCCAACCCTGTCAGCCTCCGGGGCGGGGGGGAGATCGACGGTCGGATTGAGGCCCAGACGAGCGGCCAGAGCGAAAGCCGCACCAATGTCATTGACCTCACCAGCCGGTACCCGTGCTTCAGTGAGACGCGCCGTCCAGTCGGCTGCGCTGCCGGCGGCAAGCAACCGAACCAGTTCCACGCGCAGCGCTTCACGGTTGGCCACACGCAACGGATTGGTGCTGAAGCGGACATCCTGCGCCAACTCTGACCCGCCGAGCACGTCACACAGTGCCCGGAACTGCTTGTCATTGCCGACAGCCAGCACCAGATCGCCGTCACCGGTGGGGTAGAGCTCGTAGGGCGCGATGCTGGGGTGGGCGTTGCCGAGCCGGCGCGGAACAACGCCACCGGCGGTGAACGCAGATCCCTGGTTGACAAGTGCAGCCAGCAAACAGCTGAGCAGATCCACCTCCACGAGCTGCCCCTGACCGGTGCGCTCACGATGACGCAGGGCGGCGAGAATCCCGACGCTGGCAAACAGCCCAGTTATCACGTCCACCAGTGCGACACCCACCTTCTGGGGCTCCCCATCCGGACTGCCGGTGATACTCATCAGGCCGCCCAGCGCCTGCACCAGCAGGTCATACCCGGGGAGCGCAGCCGCCTGTTCGGTCGCGCCAAAGCCGCTGATGGAGCAATAGATCAAGCCTGGGTTCAGTGCGCGCAGATCGGCGTAGCCAAGCCCGAGTTCATCCATTAGTCCTGGACGGAAGTTCTCAACGATGATGTCCGCGCCTGCCGCCACAGTGGTGATGTGGGCACGCTGCCGAGCGTCCTGAAGGTCGATGGTGATGCTCGTCTTGTTGCGGTTGACCGAGTCAAAGTAACTCGCCTGACCGTTCGCGTCGTACGGCGGGCCCCACGCACGCGTGTCATCACCGACACCGGGACGCTCGACTTTAAGTACCTCCGCGCCGAGGTCGGCTAGAACCATCGTTGCCAGCGGACCCGCAAGCACCCGCGAGAAGTCGAGGATCCGAATGCCACCCAGAGCTGTTGGAGTCTTGCTTTCTGCCTCCATACCGCTAATCTTAGATCTTCGAAGATCGAATATGCTTCCCGGGTGGCCGACATGCAAAGGGACAAGGTGGACACACCACCCGCGAGCACCGGTCGCGGCGCCAGAACTGACAGCCATGAGGCCGCGCCGGCGCAACTGACAGCCACCCAGACCCAACACGGCACCACAAACCGAATCATTTCAGTCTTATCAATGCGATTGACGGCAGCTAAGGAGTACCAGAAGTGACCACCACCGCCCCACGCCCAACCGACTTTGCCAACATCGATCACATCCTCTCCGACGAGGAGAAGGACATTCGCGACCTGGTCCGCAGCTTCGTCGCCGACCGAGTGCTCCCCTACGTCGGCGACTGGTTTGAGGAAGGCATCATTCCGATCGAGCTTGCCAAGGAACTCGGTGACATCGGCCTGCTCGGCATGCACCTTGAGGGCTACGGGTGCGCTGGAGCAAGCGCCAGAGCCTACGGGCTGGCGTGCATGGAGCTTGAGGCCGGCGACTCGGGCGTACGCAGTTTCGTCTCAGTCCAGGGGTCGCTGGCCATGTTCGCAATCCACCGCTGGGGTTCCGAGGAGCAGAAGCAGGAGTGGTTGCCCCGGATGGCCGCCGGCGAGGCGATTGGCTGCTTCGGACTGACCGAACCCGACGCCGGATCGGACCCCGGTGCGATGCGCACCCGCGCCCGCCGCGACGGCACCGACTGGATCCTGCATGGTCAGAAAATGTGGATCACCAACGGTTCCGTGGCTGACATCGCGGTTGTCTGGGCTCGAACCGACGAGGGCATCCGCGGTTTTTTGGTGCCCAAGGGCACGCCCGGCTACACAACGGTCGACACACACAAGAAGCTGTCATTGCGCGCTTCGGTCACCTCCGAGCTGCTGCTGGATGATGTCCGGCTGCCGGCCGAGTCGCTGCTGCCGGAGGCGACCTCACTGCGGGCTCCGCTCTCCTGCCTGAATGAGGCCCGCTTTGGAATCCTGTTCGGTGCCATCGGTGCGGCTCGCGCCTGCTTTGAATCAGCTCTCTCCTACTCCCTTGAGCGAGAGGCGTTTGGCAGGCCGATCGCAGCCACACAGATCCAGCAGTACAAGCTCGCGCAGATGGCCGTAGAGGTCAACCGCGGCACCCTGCTCTCACTGCACCTGGGCCAGCTCAAGGACGACGGCCTCATCACACCTGAACAGATCAGCTTCGGCAAGCTGGCCAACGTCAACGCCGCACTGGAAGTGGCACGCACCGCCCGCCAGGTCCTGGGCGCCAACGGCATCACCCTGGAGTACCCGGTGATCCGCCATATGGCAAACCTTGAATCGGTCGTCACCTATGAAGGCACGGCGGATGTTCACGCCCTGGTCGTCGGCGGCGCGCTGACCGGCATCCAGGCATTCCGCTAACCTGCTGCGCCCGCCCGGAGAACCGGGCGGGCGTTTCCAGGATCTGTTTGCGGCCATGGGTCCAGCAACCACCTCACAACACGCGCTAGAAGAGCTCCGGCGTCTGATCGTCGTCGGCGAGCTTCAACCTGGGCAGCGGATCGTGCAGGAGGATCTGGCGGCCGCACTCGGCGTATCCGTGGCACCGGTGCGCGAAGCGCTGAGGACACTTGAGCAGGAGGGCCAGGTAACCTACCGGCCGCGACGCGGCTACTTTGTCACCGAGCTGGCCATCGCCGATTTGGAGGAGATCTACGAGCTGCGAGCGCTACTTGAAACTCACCTGGCGGCTCTGATCACGGCGACACTGGACGAGGACGCACTGGCGCGCATCGAGTTCGCCGCGGCCGAGTTTGCCGACGCCGTTGAGAGCGGTGCCGTGACCGATGAGCTGCAAGCCAACCGCCGCTTCCACCTGGAGATCCTGGCTACCTCAGCAAGGCCACACACGATCCGAGTGCTCATGCAGCTTTGGGACGCCACCGAAGCCTACCGGGCGCTCTACTACAACCTGCCGAAGGAACGCCTTGACGCGCTACGGGCACACGACCGGATCCTCGACGCACTGCGTGACCGGGATCCACTGCGCCTGAAAACCGAGCTGGACACCCACCGCGAGCGGGCACTCGCAGTGTTGCGCAGCATCCTGCCCGGACCGCCGGGCAGCGACGACACCCATTGACCATCCAGAATGCCTCAGCCAACCCTGGCAACTGTCCACCGATGCTGCGCCACCTTGAGCGCGGCGACAATCACCCTCACGTAGTTCCAGCGGGCCGCGACCGAGGGGTGTACACCGTCAGTCAGCATCGCCCAGGTGCTGTGCTGGTACCAGTTCGCGAGTACGGCCTGCGGCCAGGTTTTCACGTAGCTCTTCAGCTCCGCGTTGACCTCGTTCTGCCAGCTGCGCTGAAGACGCACGTTGACGATCACCACCCGCGGTACGCCGCGCAGCACTGACCGCAGCTCCTGCATGTCCTGATACCAGACCGGTCCGTTGTTGCCGATCTGGACAACTACCGTCTGTGGCAGCCGACCCGCCGCCCGGTACTGGCCGATCCGCTGGATCGTGGCCTGCGCCTGGCGCCCAACGACCGCATCGACGGTGAGCCGATGGCCCAGCCGCTCCTGCAAATCCTGGGCCGCGCCAAGCATCACCGAGTCGCCGAGCGCAAGGATCGGACCGCTTGGCAGCGCGCCGGCGACGCCTGGCGGACGTTTCTTGTGGTTCAGCGCGCCCGTTCGGGGCTCCGGCCGAACAGGTTCCGGCCGCAGCACTGGCAATACACCGGTGCCCCGCTGGGCACCGGTGCCTGCAGACGTTGTTGCCGCTCGCAGGTGCACACGCGCGGAGGCCGTCGCCGTGGTTGCGCTTGTGCCCGCCACGGTCGGCGCGGGAAGCCCGAACAGCAGACCAACCGCCGCAAACGCCGCAGCGCCACTGCCGGTGACCCAGCGCAGGCGCTCACGCGGCGCCCGGCCGTCCAGCCAGGCCCGCAGAGCACGCTGTGCCCGGCCCGAGCGGATCGGCATCTCCACGTAGCGGTAAGACAGAGCCGCTGCCCCGACCGCCGCCAGCGCCTGCAGAGTGATCAGCGGAGCACCCTGCATAGGCACGTCCAGGCGAGGCCTGGTCAGCTCCATGATCGGCCAATGCCATAGGTAGATGCCATAGCTGCGTTCACCAAGCCAGCGCAGTGGCGCCCAGCCAAGCGCACGACCCAGCAGCGCGCCCGGATAGGACGCGGCAGCCACAAGCACCGCACCGGTCAGAGCCATGAGAAGGAAGCCGCCGCGATAGAGCCACGGGTAGTAGTCCTGGACGCTGACGAACATCGCCAGCACCCCGGCCAGCGCTACAAGTCCGACCACGCTGATCGTTGCGCGGCTGCGGCGAAATTGCTGCAGCGGCGGCTGCGCGGCCGGCCAGGCAAATGCCAAAAGCGCCCCGATCAGCAGCGTAAAGGCGCGGGTGTCGGTCCCGTAGTACACGCGGGACGGGTCACCATTGGGGTTGTACAGGACCCACATCAACGTGACCGAGGCAACGGCCAGACAGACCGTGAGCGCCATCATGCCCCGGCGCCTGAGCCACCTCAGGCCCACAATCAGCATCAGCGGCCAGAGCACATAGAACTGCTCCTCAACCGCCAGCGACCAAAGGTGTTCAAGCAACGACGGACGACCGAACTGGTTGAAGTAGGAGTGGCTGGCAATGATCTCATGCCAGTTGGTCATGTAAACCAGCGCGCTGAGCGCGTCTGCCCGCGTGCGACTGAGGTCGTCACGGGCAACGGTCAGCGTCGCCAGCAGCGCAAACAGGATTACGACCACCACCGCTGGGAACAGACGCCTGGCGCGCCGCCCCCAGAACCGGGTGAGTTTGACCGACCCGCGCGTGGCGTACTCCGCAAGCAACAGCGAAGTGATCAGGTAGCCGCTCAGGACGAAGAAGAGGTCCACGCCGAGAAATCCGCCCGGCATCCAGCTGACGTTCGCGTGGTATAGGAAGACCCCGCCCACGGCCAGCGCCCGCAGCCCATCCAGCCCGGGCCTGTACTGCAGCCGCGACCGGCCGCTCGCCGGCGCGGTGGACTGTTGCGCCTTCCACGATGCATCAACCTGAACGCTCAACGCCGTGTTTCCTTGGTCGTCACCTTCGGCCACCGACACGCGCGGATGCTGGTGAGGGGACCATCCAGCATGCATCTGGCACTATCGTAACCGCTTTAGTCGCCTTGGCTGGGGTCGGGGCGCCTGACGCCATCTGCGGCTGGAACCGGCGGTCCTGGCGTACGGCCACAAGCGGCCGGCCGACGGCTGTAGCCGGTTCCGGCAAGCGCACGCGTACACTCTGCTCCGATTCGATCTGGAGCATCCTATGACGGACATGCGCATCGCCAGGCAGCCGATCCTCAATCAGCAACGGGTCGTTGAGGGCTATGAGCTACTGTACCCAACCGGCGCGGTAGATGAGACGCTCGCTGCGATACGCATCACACTCGATGCCCTCAGCGAGATCGGGCTTGAGCGGATGGTGGGAGCAACGCGCGCCTGGATCAGCGTCACACCAGAGTTTTTGACAAGCGACATGGTCCTCAACCTGCCGCCAGACAGGACCGTACTTGAAGTATCGCTGGACGCAGACCAGGACGATGCGCACCTTGCCAGAATCGCGGAGCTGCGCTCCGCCGGTTACAGCTTTGCGGCCGAGCATTTCCGGCTGACCTCGCCAACCACGCCGCTGTTGGACCTGGTGAACATGATCAAGATAGACATGCGTGCGCTTGGCGCGCGGGAGCTGGCACGCCACGCCTTTGAGCTGCGCGAGCGAGAGGTCGAGCTGGTGGCGTGCGAGGTGCAGACCGGGGAGGAGTTCACGCTCGCTCGCGCCGCAGGCGCAAACCTCTTCCAGGGCTTCTTCTTCTGTCGCCCCTACATGCTGCCGGGCCGACGGATCACGCCCAGCCGAGCCGCATTGCTAGCCCTGGCCAGCGCACTTCAAGATCCGGACATCCAACTTGACGGCCTTGAGCGCATCATCAGGAGCGACGTGGCGCTCAGCTACCGGCTCCTGAAGTACATCAACAGCGCCTACTTCAGCCTGCGCAGAGAGATCACCTCGATCAAGCACGCGCTCGCCTTGCTGGGGATCGAACCGCTGCGACGGTGGGCGACACTGTCGACTTTCGCGGAGGTGGGCGACCAGCCACGTGAGCTGCTGGTTACCGCGCTTGTCCGGGCACGCTTCTGTGAGACAGCCGGCAGCGCCAGCGATGGAACTCCGGCCGAGCTCTTCACGCTCGGCCTGTTCTCGGTGTTGGATGCACTGACCGGAACACCGATGTACACAGCTCTGGCCGACCTGCCTCTGGCGCCAAACCTGCAGGAGGCGCTGCTGCGCCACACCGGTGCCGGACGTCTGCTGGACTGCGTGATCGCCATCGAGGAAGGCGACTTTGAACGCGCCAATGAGATCCGTGCCGACAGCGCCGCGTGTTACGTGGATGCCGTGGCATGGAGCAATGACAGCGGCGCAAGGTTGCTCGCCTGACCGGCCGTACTGACCAGCGGCGGTCTGGCGGCAGCCAGCGCCGGCGTCGTGCAGAACCCTGCAGCAGCCAGCCTCGGCGTGTTGCATGGCCCAGCCACAGCCAGCCTCGGCGTCGTGCCGGGATTGGTTAAGCTGGTGCGCGACAGATGGCAGAGATCAACACGGCAGCGCTGAATGAGCTGACGTTGAGGGACGAGGCACGGTTGCGCCGTCAGGCGCAGCGCTTACAGCGCGATGACCACCCGGCCGTCAGGCGCTTTGAACACCAGCTCGCACAGGCGCAGGCCACGGTCCGTCGTCGCCGTGCCGCCGTCCCGAAGGTCTCCTATCCGCCGGAACTGCCGATTTCAGCGCGTCGCGAGGATCTGATCGCTGCGATCCGCGACCACCAGGTCGTCGTGGTGGCCGGTGAGACCGGCTCTGGCAAGACCACGCAGCTGCCAAAGGTCTGTCTTGAACTCCGCCGCGGCGTGCGCGGCGCGATCGCCCACACGCAACCGCGACGGATCGCTGCGCGCACGGTGGCGCAGCGCATCGCAGAGGAGCTCAACGTGTCACTGGGCAGCACGGTCGGCTATGCCGTCCGTTTTGATGACCGCGGCTCGCAGGACACTTTGGTCCGGGTTGTGACCGACGGGCTGCTGCTGGCTGAGATCCGTCGCGATCCGCTGCTGCGCCGCTATGACACGGTGATCGTCGATGAGGCGCACGAGCGCTCGCTGAACATTGACTTCCTGCTTGGCTACCTGCACCGCATCCTGCCGCGACGACGGGATCTCAAGCTGATCATCACCAGCGCGACGATCGATCCGGAGCGCTTTAGCACGCATTTCGGCAAAGCGCCGATCATTGACGTGGCGGGCCGGACCTACCCGGTTGAAGTCCGCTACCGGCCCTTGGGCGAGGATGAGGAGCTGCTCGACGCGCTGGCTGGCACCGTATCGGAACTGCTGGCCGAAGGTGACGGTGACCTGCTTGCCTTCTTCTCCGGCGAGCGGGAGATAAGAGACGCAGCAGAGCTGCTGACGGGCCGGCTTGGCGCGGATGTGGAGGTCCTGCCGCTCTATTCACGGCTGGCAGCAGCCGACCAGTAGAAGGTGTTTGGTCGCAAGCCCACAGGCCGGTCGCGTCGAGTCGTACTGGCCACCAACGTCGCGGAGACGTCTGTGACAGTTCCCGGCATCCGCTTTGTGGTGGACACCGGCGTGGCCCGCATCTCACGCTACAGCCCTCGCCTGAAGATCCAGCGACTTGTCGTCGAACCGATCTCACGCGCATCCGCCGACCAGCGCAAGGGACGCTGTGGCCGCCTTAGCGACGGCATCTGCGTGCGCCTCTATGCGAAGCAGGATTTCAACGCGCGTCCAGAGTTCACCGACCCGGAGGTGCGTCGCACCAGTCTTGCCAGCGTGATCCTGCAGATGGCCGCAATGGCGCTTGGCGATGTGCAGGACTTCCCGTTCCTGGAGCCACCGGACCGCCGCCAGGTGCGCGACGGGCTGGCTCTACTGCATGAGCTTCAGGCGCTGGAACCGGCTGGCGGCGAGCCGCTGACGCCCATCGGGCGCAAGCTCGCGCGGCTACCGATCGACCCGCGCATCGGTCGCATGGTGATCGAGGCTGACCGGCTCGGCGCAACGCGCGAGGTCATTGTGATCGCCGCCGCTCTCACAATCCAGGATCCCCGGGAAAGGCCCGTGCAGCTGCGCGCCCAAGCCGAGCAGATGCACGCCCGCTTCACGGACAGAACCTCGGACTTCCTCACGTACCTGGTCCTGTGGCACCACCTGCAGACACTGGAGAGTGAACTCTCACGCTCACAGTTCCGCAGACGCTGCCAAGCTGAGTCCCTGCACTACCTGCGCATCCGTGAATGGCAGGATCTCGTCGCTCAGCTTGAGGAGTCGGCACTCGAACTGGGCCTGGTACTCAACGACACGCCCGCGCAGGCCGCCGAGATCCACGCAGCGCCGCTTGCTGGGCTGCTGTCACACATTGGTGTAAAGGACACCCGGGAACGCGAGTACACCGGGGCGCGAGGTGTGAAGTTTGCAATCTTTCCAGGGTCCGCTCTGGCGCGACGCGGACCGGCGTGGGTGATGGTCGCCGAACTTGTGGAGACCTCCCGCGTATGGGGCAGAACCGCAGCGGCCGTCGAACGCCGCAGGATCGAGCCGCTTGCCGAGCATCTGCTCAAACGCTCCTACGGAGAGCCCAGCTGGGATTGTCGGCGCGCCGCCGTGGTGGCCCCAGAGCGGGTGACGCTGTACGGTCTGACACTGGTCGAAGCTCGCACCGTCCAGTACGGACGCATCGATCCGGTCACCGCCCACAAGCTGTTCATCCGGCGCGCCCTGGTAGAAGGTGACTGGGATCAGAACCACGCTTTCATGCGTGAAAATGCACGGCGCGTGGCCGAGGTGGAAGCGCTGGAGGCACGGGCTCGACGGCGAAACCTGCTTGCCAGCGAGGCGGCGCGCGCCACATTCTTTGAGCAACGCGTACCCACAGATGTCCTCAACGGACAGGACTTTGACCGCTGGTGGCGCCAGGAACGCCGCTCACAGCCATCACTACTTGACTACCCGCCAGCGCTCCTTCTCCAGGATGAGGTGGATACCGACAACGCTGATCGCCCGGCCGTCTGGAAGCACGGCGCGCTGGAGCTCGCCCTCTCGTACCGGTTTGACCCTGGCGAGGCGACCGACGGTATCACCGTCCACATCCCGATCTCCTCGCTTAAAGCGGTTGGACAGACGCACTTTGAATGGCTGGTACCCGGCTTCCGCCACGAGCTGATCGTCGCCCTGCTGCGGTCGCTGCCAAAGCCGCTGCGTACGCCGCTGGTGCCCATACCCGACACGGCCAGCGCATTGCTGCCTGAACTCGAGCCGCTTTCAGGACCGCTGCTTGAGGCGCTGGCGGAGGCGATCCTGAGGCTGCGAGGCGTGGCGATCAGCCCCGCCGACTGGTCGCCCCAGTCGCTGCCGTCCCACCTGCGGATGACCTTCTCGATCGAGGACGAGGACGGCGGCGTGCTCGTCTCCGGACGCTCGCTGTCGGCGCTGCGCGAGCAGCTTCGGCCGGTCCTGACGGCACGCGTCAGACGCGCGGCCCCGGAGCTTGAGCGCCACAGAATGCGGGACTTTGATCTGGAGACGCTGCCCCGGACAATCGAGCTTGCCGGCGGACTGAGCGGCTACCCGGCGCTCGTCGACGAGGGCGACCTGGCCGGCGTGGCGATCTTTGACAGCGCTGACAAGCAGGCGGCGAACATGGTGCGCGGCACACGGCGCCTGCTGCTGCTCAACGTCCCATCGCCGCGCGGTTGGGTTGGCGCCCAGCTCGGAACGCAGCTGACGCTCACCCTGGCCACGGCGCCGGACGGCTCGCTTGAGGCGACCATTGCCGATGCGGTGCTGGCAGCGCTCGACGCCCTGATCGCAAGCGGTGGCGGACCGGCATGGGACGCCGCCGGGTTCGGGGCGCTGCGCGAGCACGTCCGTGGCGAGCTTCGCCCCACCACACTTGAGGTTCTGAGCGCGCTGGGGGCGATCCTCGACGCGGCCCGAGCGGTGCGCGAGGCGCTTGACTCGCTGCCCGCCAGCGCCGCCGCGCTGGCGGTAGCTTTGCCACGAATGGGCCGCCGATACAAGCAACTGACCGGACTGCTTGACGAGTCGCACGCGTACGGCGTCGGACACGACGCCAGCAAGCCCGACCGCCTTGAGCGGCTGCGCAACCTGGAGCCGGAGACAGCGGCGCTCAGGCGGCGGTTCGCGCTTCCGCCTCGCGCACGCGCGCGAACACCAGCTCCAGCAACGTCCACGCCACCTCGCGATGGTTGTGCGCGAACGGACGGAAGACCGAGCAGGAGAAGACCAGGCAGCGTACGTGCGTCACCGCCTTGGCGGTGGCCGAGCGCGTGTAGCGGTCGATCAGTGACATCTCCCCGAAGAACTCTCCGGATCCGACTTGGCGAGCTTCTTCAGCGACACTGGAGCGTGTCGCCTGA
This sequence comes from Solirubrobacteraceae bacterium, assembly GCA_049976865.1. Classification (GTDB taxonomy): domain Bacteria; phylum Actinomycetota; class Thermoleophilia; order Solirubrobacterales; family Solirubrobacteraceae; genus Palsa-465. The sequence goes on from JBMFHK010000034.1 coordinate 10,964, forward strand.
CCCGCGCTGCGACGGGGCCGGAGAGGCTCTACCTGCTCACGTGCGCACAGCGCCGAGCGCTCGGCAGCGCACCTGGCGCGCGGCGAAGCGGGCCCGTGCCGGACATCACCGGAGCCCGGCCGTGGCCGGTGCCAGACGCTACTCGGCCGCCTCGGCGGGTTCGTTGGCCGCGTCGATGTCGGCGATGAGTTGATGGAGGAGCGCCGCCGCCTCGTCCACATCTTCAGGCGTGAAGCCATTCTCGCGAGCCAGCGCGGCGAAGGGCGCTCGCCAGCCCTGGTACACAGTGACGGTCGGCGGCCAGGCGTGCTTGTCCCGCACGTTGAAGATGTCCACGCAGGCTGTGCGGACGCGGTGCAGGCCAACCTTTTCTCGCAAGATGCCAGCCACGAGCAGGACGTCCATGATGTCCCGGAAGCGGTCATTCTCGGGCCCCGCGGCGAAGACTTCGGTGCAAGCGTGCAGCTTCTGCGCGACCTGATAGCGCAGCGAGACACAGTTGGCTTCCTCCGGCACAGGCACCTGCAGCGGCTCCAGTGGGACGGCTGGGACACGGTCCAGTTCGGTCCCCATGACTTCGCCCTCAACCGGCGCTAGCTCAACTGTCACAGTTCCCCAGCTTCGTCCCTTGTAGTGCAGTTGGATAGCGAGACGCAGCGCCTTGGTGTTCGTGATGGGCGCGGCCTCGCTGCGGGTCATCGAGAACTCGTTCCACGGTTCTGCCAGCGCCTCGTCGAGGCGGTCCAACACTCCATCCGCCCGCGCCCGGAAGGCGGCGTCGAAGTCCTTGGTCGCGCGCGCTCGAAGTCGCAGTCGCAACTCCATCGCCACACCACCCTTGACGAGGAAGATGGGCTCTCCGTTCTCGTCACGAACCCGGTCGAGAACAGCAGTCACAATCATCGCGTTCAGCCACCGCTGCAGCCTCACCGGCGGAACATCACGTTCCTTGGACAGGTCAGAGATGAGCCGCTGCAGATGGTCGACGTTGCCTGGCAGCTTCTTTGGCTTTGCTGAGCTCACGTTCAGGCGTCTGCTCGCTCATTGCGGCGCGCCGCTAGGCGTTCGGCGGTCCTCGTAGTAATAAGGCCTCGCACTCGGGCGGTCTCGATGGCCTGGTCGATCAGATGCCAGCCCAATGCCTGCTCGATGCCGCCCTCGATGGCTCGCTCCGCTGTGACGATGGGGATGCCCTCGTGCCAGCCAGCGTCCCCGTCGGTGAGGTCGCCGCGATGCAGCCGGTACGTGGCCGGTAGGGCCTTGCGCGTGCGGAAGCCCCGCGGAACAGTCAGGTGGATCGCGGTTGGATTGACGTCGCAGAGGTCGTAGAGATCAAGCGCTGTCTCATGGCTGAGCACTCCACGCCGTCCGGTCCACAGCACAGCCTCCATATACGCGTCCAGGGGGGTCGGTGGCACGAGCGGCATCCGGTACAACCCCTGTCCCACGTGCTCCAATGTTTTCCGGGCCGCCATGATGCGGAGCTGCACAGGGTCGATATGCAACTCGCGCGCATCGTGGGGGGTCAGAAAGCCGTACTGCTGTTGGGCATGGTCAAGGAGTTGGACGAAGTTCCTCCCAGGCATGCCCGAAGCGTATCCAAATGTTACGGTTCGAGCAAGCTCTTTCGTTTAGTGGTCTCGCGATGGCGCAGTCCGTATCAGATTGATATGCGTCGCGCGTCCGCTGCTTGGCTCAGATGCATGGCGTCTCGACCATCGGGCCGGCGTTCACGACCCCGCGTCGTGAACCCGAAGGTCGATGCATCGATGCTGGCGGGCGCTCGGGCGTCGCCTCTTAACTGAGACGAGCCTCTGATTACTGTGGCCATGCAACCTGGTCGCCGACCGGGAGCGCATGGCGCTCATCCACGGGCTTGAGGCCGAAGCGCAGGCGGCCGGCCAGCGACGCGAACTGCTCTGGCTGCTTGAGGAGCTGCGGGTTACGCAGCTTGCACCCGGGCCACTCGTGCGGCCCGGCGCGACCATCCGGCGCGTGCGCGACGCGCTTGTCGCTCGCCGCCTGAGCGCAGCTTCCAGCTGACCGCGGCGCCTGAGGCGCGCAGGTGAGCGGGGGTGGTCCAGCGGGACCACCCCCGCAAGGCGTGCTCTCAGATGACAAAGGCTCCGTCGCGCAGCAGCGGCACCTCAGTGCCGTCGGCGCGCACGCCGGTGACCGCCACGTGCTCTGAGCCGACCATGAAGTCGATGTGGATCGAGCTCTGGTTGGCGCGTGCGCGGTCCGGGCCGTCAGCGACGCTGAACGGATACGCATTGCCGAGCGCCAGATGGCAGGCGGCGTTCTCGTCGAGCAGGATCGAGTAGAAGATCGAGCCGCTCTGGCCCACGCGACTGTCGCGGTCAACGAGGGCGACCTCGCCGAGGTGCGCCGCACCCTCGTCCGTGGCGCACATCGCACGCAGCGTCTCGGCGCCCGAGTCGGCGTCGATCTGCACTGCGCGCCCGCCCTGGAAGCGCACGCGCAACCCCTCGATCGGGGCGGCGCCCGAGATCAACAGCGGCTTGGTCGCGGTCACCACGCCATCAACCCGCTGCGGGTCCGGTGCGGTGAAGGTCTCCTCCGTGGGCAGGTTGGCGGTGAAGCGAACGCCGTGGATGTTCTCCATCGCCCCGCTCATCCAGGTGGAGGCTGGTAGCAGTCCGACCGTCAGCTCGGTGCCGGGCCCCTCGTAGCGCAGGTGATCCAGCGCCAGCTCGTTCAGCCGGGATGAGATCGAGTGCAGCTGCGCGAGCCGCGCCTGCCAGGCTGCGCTCGGATCGGGCTCGTCCAGGCGCAGGATCCGTTCGATCTCCTGCCAGAGCCGCTCGTACGCGGCCTGCGGTTCCATCTCCGGATGGACCAGTGCCGCCCAGCCGGAGGTCGGGAACGGCACGATGCACCAGTTGGTCTGTTGCTTGCCGGTGACGATGATTGACTCTCTGGTGCGCGGCAGCATGTCGATCCCGAGCAGCTCCGGGTCGATGCCGTCCAGCAGGTGGGGCTCGACGGGCCCCTGGAAGGAGATCCGCGCCGCGCCGGTTTCGCCGATCGCAAGCATCCGCTCGCCGATCCACTGTGGCACGAAGGAGAGCGTCTCGCGGGGCGCGTGTAGCAGCCGCGAACGCTTGACGTGCGGGTCGAAGTAGCCGACGTCAACAAACTTCGCCCCGCGCCTGTAGGCCGCTTCGGCCACGGCGCGGCTGATCGCCTCCTGCCCCGGCTCGACTGCGAGCGTCACGATCTGCCCGGGCTGGACGTTGGCGCCGATCCCGACCACCAGCTGTGCGATCTGCTCGACGCGCCACTCGAACCGCCGCGCGTCATCGGTTGCGGTGGCGGGCTGCCGTGCCGACGTCACCGTGCAGCCCCCCCGCTCGGCGGAAAGATTTTTGAGAGCGTCTGGCCGGCCAGCGCGACCGTTTCCGGATCCTCGCTTCCGAGCATCGAGAAGCAGAGACCCTCAAGCCCCGCCTGCTTAAGCTCGGCGGCCTGCTCGGCGACCGCGTCGGGGTCACCGGCAATCATTGAGTCGATCGACTCCTGGGGCACGCCGCGCTCGCGCAGCGCCCGCTTCTTCGCCTCCGCCTGCTCATGCGTGGGAGCGATCAGCACCCGCCCGGTACCGGTCTTGGTGATCTGCGAGTAGTCACGGCCAACCTCCTCGCAGTGGGCTTGCAGCACGCCGAGCAGGTGTCTGACCCGCTCCGGGTCGCCGAACAGGTTGCAGCCGTCGCCGTATTTGGCGACCAGGCGCAGTGTCTTTTGCTCACCGCTGCCGCCGATCAGAATCGGGATGTCGCCGCGCAGTGGCTTCGGGTTGTTGAAGGCGCCGTTTGCGTGGTAGTGCTTGCCGCTGTGCTCCGCGCGCTCCTGGGTGAACATCGCGCGCGCGATCTGGAGCGCGTCCTCAAGCATCTCGAAGCGGGTCCTCAGCGTCGGGAAGTGGTAGCCGTAGGCGATGTGCTCGGCCTCAAACCAGCCGGCGCCAAGCCCATGCCAGACGCGCCCGCCGGAGATGATGTCAAGCGTCGTTGTGATCTTGGCCGCCAGCGCCGGATTGCGGTAGGTGACGCTGCCGACCATCAGCCCCATCGTCAGCTTGGAGGTCCGCGCCGCGATCGCAGCGAGCATCGTCGAGCCCTCGAACATCCAGTTCTCCGGCGGACCGATCGGATCCATCTGGTGCAGGTGGTCCATCACCGAGACGGAGCTGAAACCGGATGCTTCGGCGGTGGTGGCGATCTCAACGATCCGCTCAAACACCTGGTCTGCGCCGACGTCGGCAAAGTTGTAGTTCGGAATGTGAAGCGAGAGTGTGATTGGTACGCGCATAAACGCAGACCCTAGCGGGACATGCTTGGTGGTCAGACGGTTGCGCCAGAAAAGGGTTGAAAGGAGCCGATTGATTTTGTTTCCTGCCCGCGAGCCTGCGATGCTGCCAACATGAGCGCACCAGTCATCGATCTCAACGCCGACGTCGGCCAGCAATCAGAAGCGACCGGGATTGCGGATGACCTTGCCATCATGCACGCCGTCTCCAGCGTCAACGTCGCGTGCGGATTCCACGGCGGAGACGGCGAAACCATGCACGCGCTCTGCCAGGCGGCAGTGCACCTTCACAAACGGATCGGCGCACACGTCTCCTGTCTGGATCCCGAGGGCTTCGGGCAGCACGACCTCAACGTCAATTTCAGCGTGCTGCGCGACCAGATCGTCCAGCAGATCCGTGCGCTGGCTGCCACCGCGCAGGCTGTTGGCGGACGCGTGAGCTATGTCAAGCCGCACGACACGCTGTACAACCGCACCACCGTTGACCCTGGTCAGGCGGAAGCGATCATCGCCGCCGTACTGGCCGCTGACCGCCGGCTGGTGCTGCTTGCACCGCCGGCCTCCCAGCTGCTCCAACGCGCCACCGCCGAAGGACTTGACGCGGCTGCCGAGGCGTTCGCTGACCGTGCCTATCGCCAGGACGGAACCCTGCTACCGCTCAGCCAGCCCGGCAGCGCCCTTACAGCCCAACAAGCGTTCGCCCAAGCCGAGATGATCGTCTTTCACCAACAGGTGATAACGATAGAAGACAGGACGCTCGCCATGCCGACACGCTCGCTGTGCATCCACCGCGACACTCCCTCAGACGCCGAGCTGGCACTGCGTCTGAGGAACCACCTGATCGGCGCCGGCGTGGAGATCCGGCCCTTCTCATGATCCGCCGACCGCGGAAGCGTTACGCGATCGCTGGAACGATCTCAGCCTCGAGCCGCTTCTTCGGGTATGCACCGATCACACGCTTGACCTCTTGGCCGTTTTTAAAGACGATCAGCGTGGGGATCGACATGACGTTGTACTGGATGGCGGTGCGCTGGTTTTCATCGGTGTTGAGCTTGGCAACCTTAAGCTGATCAGCGTGCTCAGAGGCGATCTCCTCAACAGCAGGAGAGACCATCCGGCAGGGGGCACACCATGGCGCCCAGAAGTCAACCAGAACGGCGCGATCTGAATCGAGCACCTCAGCCTGGAAGTTGTTGTCAGTGACACTGGAAACGATTGCCGCCATCTGCACTCCTGTTGGAAACTTTGACTACGGACGATCCTACTTCAGAAAGTATAGCCTCCCGAGCGGACTCGGACTCCGTCTCAACTCCGTAAGCGTCATGCTGTCACCGTGACAGGTCTAAGAACATCCACGCCGGGGATCGTGTCGCTTGGCAAAAGCCGTGTGCAAACACACGGCGCACGCTCCCTCTGGTTACAACAGGCGCTCGGCAACCAGGAGCCCCATGAACAGCCCCAATTCAGCGGCCACACAACCACCGATGTCTGCATCATCGGTGGCGGCTTCACCGGTATGTGGACGGCACTGCAGCTCAAGCGGCGCGCGCCAGGAACAGACATCACCCTGGTTGAAGCCGACATCTGCGGAGCTGGCGCCAGTGGCCGCAACGGCGGTTTTGCGCTCACCTGGTGGGCGCATTTTGAGCAGCTGCTCAACCTTTGCGGCCCGGAGACCGCCCTGGAACTGGCAGGTCGCGCTGAGACGGCGGTCACAAAGATAGGCGAGTTCTGCCAGGAGGAGGGAATCGCCGACGCGTTCCACATGAACGGCTGGATTTGGGCGGCCACCAATCCGGCCCAGGTCGGCGGCTACGCCACCACCCTGGCGTTGCTCAAGCAGTACGGAGCCGAGCCCTACCGGCAGCTCACGAGCGGCGAATTGGCCGAGCTGGCAGGTTCAAGGCAGCATCTGGCGGGGGTGTTTGAGCCAATCTCGGCCGCTGTGCAGCCCGCACGGATTGCGCGCCAGCTGGCGCGGGCGATCCGGACCGCCGGTGTCCATGTATACGAGCACACCCAGGCGGTGGCGATTGAAAAGCAGGGCTCGCAAACCAGCGTAGTTTTGGACCGCGGTTCCGTCAGCGCGCAGCAGGTAGTGCTCGCCACCAACGCCTGGGCGGCCCGGATCCCAGAGGTTGGAGCAGGGCTGATGGTGGTTGCCAGCGACGTCATCGCCACCGAGCCAGTACCCGAGCGCATGGCCGAAGCGGGAATCAAACTGGGCGTCTGCATCTCTGACGGCCGTCGGCTGGTCAATTACTATCACGCGTCCCCGGACGGCCGCATGGTCTTTGGCAAGGGCGGAGGAACGCTCGGCTACCACAACCGCGTGAGCGCCGCCTTCGATCATCCTGGCAGTCGGGAGCGCGGCGTCAAGCAACAGCTTTTGCGAACCTATCCGGCGCTGTGGGACGTGCCGGTCACTGAAGCCTGGAGCGGGCCCATCGACTACTCGCTGAGCGGGTTACCGTTCTTCGTTCGCCTGCGCGAGGCGCCAAGCGTGCTGGTCTGCGCAGGGTTCTCCGGAGACGGCGTCGGCCCGACCTACCTAGCCGGTGAGCTGCTGGCTGAGATGGTGGCCAACCGTGACGACGCGACGGTGCCAAGCGCGCTGCGAACAGTACCTTCCGCATACCTGCCGCCAGAGCCGATCCGTTACGTGGGTGGCCGGATGGTGCGTGCCGCGATTGCCCGTAAAGAGCGCAGCGAGGATCTGGGTGTAACGCCGCGCTGGATCGACCGGAGACTGGCTGCGCTTGATCCAACCGGAGACGTCTATAAGGGGGACCAGGGAAACCGTAAGAAGGCTTAGCGCGTGGTGTGAGTGACCGGGATTACCCTGCCTGAGATTCCGAGTACGCAGAGCTGGTCGCAGCCTGGGGATCTTCGCCGCCGCCACTCCCGCGGGGCTTACCTCTGAACTGGATCAACGCAAACCACACCAGTCCAGCGATCGTGCCGATGATCGCCACCCAGAAGTTAAGGCGCATACCCAGGATGTACTGGGAGTAGTCGATCCGCAGCGTCTCCTCATAAATCCGGAAGGCGGAGTAACCAGCGATATAAAGCGGAAACAACCCGGGCGGGCGTATCCTGCGGTCGCGGTTCAGCCAGATTAAAAACCCGGCAAACGCGAGGTCCCAGATGAGTTCGTACAGAAAGGTGGGCTGGAAGGTGGCGAACCTCAGGTACCCCGGCGGCCGATGTATCGGCGAGATCTCAAGCGCCCAGGGCAGTGTTGAGGGCTTGCCGAACAGCTCCTGGTTGAAGTAGTTGCCGATCCGGCCGATCGCTTGGGCTACCAGCAGACTCGGGGCAGCGGCGTTGATGAAGCGGTAGGTGTCGGCTTTGCTGAGGTGACGACGCAGATACCAGACGCCAACCGCCACGCCCAGCGCCACGCCGCCCCAGATGCCCATCCCACCGTCCCAGATGGCAAACGGGCCCCACCAGTGTTTGGGCATCTGGCTGGGAGTGGTGATGTCGAAGTAAATCCTGCCCCCGACCAGACCGGCCGGGAAGCCCCACCACACAACGTTGTAGACAAGATCGGAATCGCCGCCATCCCTTGCCCAACGGCGGCGAACGATCCAGATCGCCACGGCGACCGCCACCACGTAGGCGATGCCGTAGGCGTGGAAAAACAGCGGTCCGATGCTGAAGCCATTGCTGGGCGGGCTGGGGATGAAAGCCGGCGTGATCATGCGTGGCGTCTGGCTACCGGCCGCGAGCGGTTGGCACCGTTCATCTGGGCGAGGTTACTTTGAAAACCAGGCGTGCGTACCAGCTTGATCGACCGGAACGGAGAGGTCCGCTCAACGTAGAAGCGGGCGCCGTCACGCTCCTCAATGGCCGTCACAGCAGCAGCCTGATGACGCCAAGCCAGTGACCAGACGATCGCAAACCCAGCCGCGATGGCCGGCACCTGCGGATAGCCAAACGCGACCGCCCCGGCTCCAACCGTAACGACGAGGATCGGCCACAGGCGGTTCAGCACTGTGCGGCCAGGGCTGATCTCCGGCAGCATGCGCTGGGTGCGAGCGCTTGCCAGCAGAGCCGCGATCTGCTTGGACGTCGCATGACTGCGACCGATGTACACGCCGGTCAGCGCGGCGACCAGCCACCAGCCGACACAAACAAGTCCCAGGACAGCCTGGCCGTTGCTGTTGACCCCGGCGACCGCCACGATCGCCAGGGCGGTGGCGGCAGCCCCGCAGAGCAGCACGGTGGTGCGAAGCAGATCTGCAAAGCGCATCGGCGAACCAAACCCCGGTGCCGCTTCAGAACTCCGCTGGGGTGTCGTCGGCCAGCAGCATCCTCAGCAGTTTCCTTACACCATCGGTGCCGGCCACCATGACGTCCGCCCTGGCGTGGATGTCCTGCGGACCGTCCTCAGAGGAGACGCCTACACACAGGGCGTGCTGCACGCTCCCGTCCCTGTGGAGCTCGCGCAGCGCGCTGAAAGCGTCCAGGTCCGTCATGTCGTCACCGGCGTACAGCACGTTGCGGTAACCACCAGCCTTCACAAGTGTGCGCACCCCCGCTCCCTTGTCAATCCTGACCGGCGGACGCACCTCAAGAACCTTGCGTCCCCAGCGCACCTCCAGCCCCTCTGATTGCGCCTGCGCGGCCAGCACGCCGACCGCCTCGCGAGCATCTTCCTCATTGCTGGCGCCACGCCAGTGATAGGCGACAATCGGCCCCTTGTCCTCAATCCTGACATGACGGCGACGCAGCTCACTGGTGTCTGAATGCCGCCGGAACGCATCGATCCGGGCCCACCATTCCTTCAACTCCTGGTCAAGCTGAGCCTCGGTCCAGCCCGGCTTGAGCACCTCCGCGCCATGCGAGCCGAGGTAGGAGATCGTCCCGATCGCCACCATCGCACGCGCATCCGATGCCCGCCTTCCGCTGAGACAGGCAACCATGCCGTAGCGCCGTGACAGCCCGATCAGTAACTGCCTGGTCGCCTCCGGAACGGTCGCATCCGCTGAGTTATCGACGATCGGTGAGAGTGTGCCGTCGATGTCCAGGAGAATGGCTGAGCCGGACGGGTTTGCCCGCAACGGCTCAAGCACCGCGGCTGTCAGCGCAGCTGTCACAAGTCCAAGTATGGCGTGTGAAATACGCAGCCTGGCTCCCGTACCGCCCCATGGCTTGACGGGGTCCTATTCCTACCCTGCGCTTTCAGCGACCGCAACCTCATGGAGGCGGTGCGTGTCGACGTCGTAGACGAAGCCACGCACCCCATCTCGGTGCAATATGAAGTCAGAGCGGCGCACGCGCAGGATTGACTGGCGCACATCAGCCTGTGCGTCGGTGAAGGATTCGATCGCAAACGCCGGAGCGACGCCGGTGGCTGCCTGCAGCTCGGCGCGGAACCCGTCGTCGGTCAGCTTCTGCATACCACAGTCAGTGTGGTGGATCAGCATGATCTCCCTGGTGCCAAGGCGCCGTTGAGAGATCGCCAGCGATCTGATCACATCGTCGGTGATCACCCCACCGGCGTTGCGCAGGATATGAGCTTCACCGACGTTCAGCCCAAGTGCCGCAAAGACGTCAAGCCGTGAATCCATGCAGGTGACTATGGCCAGCCGCCTGCTGGGGTTGACGTCTAGGTGGCGGTCGGCCAGGCGCTGCGCATAGACGCCGTTGTTGGCGATCAGCTCATCAATCATTGTGGTCGGCTCAGTGGTCATGCCGACAAGCTTTACAGCTTCGATGTGCTGACGAGCCGTTCAAGGCTGATCGGTACCTCATGCAACACCAGCCGGCTGCGGATCTCCCGCACGCCATGATCACGCTTGAGCCGGTCCACCACCTGTTCAAACTCCTCAGAGTCAGCGCACGCGACCTGCAGCAGAAAGTCATATTCCCCGGTCAGACGGACGGCGCCGATCACCTGCTCAACCTGCGCCAGGCTCTCTTCAAATTCGCTTCGGTCGACGGTCTCACGCAGCCGGACATCACTCATCAGCCGTAGCCCCCTGCCCAGCATCGCCAGGTTCAGCTGCGCGTGGTAACCGCTGATCACGCCGGAGCTACGCAGCCGTCGGACACGGTCAGCAACGGTGTTGGCTGACAGCATCGCGGCCCGGCCCAGATCCTGGTAGGTGACCCGCGCGTCACGCAGCAGCTCTCTGATCAGCACCCGATCTATCGCATCCACCCCACCATTGTTGCAACAGTCTCGGCGTATTAGCTGTTAGGCCGATGAAATCCTGCCTACGGACGTCTAAGTGGCGGCAAGTCCGCGAGATAATCGGCTACTTGTCGTCAATCATATATGTGCATGAGCATCTTGCTGCGCATCGTCTTGACACCGCTGACTTACCTGCTGGTCGCCAGGGCCCAGGCGCGCTTTGGCGACTGGATCGGAGGGCGGTTGATCGGCCTGCCGGTCACCACCGGACCGTTTCTTTTGACCGTCTGCCTCACCGCCGGCCGAGCCACCGCCGCCCACGCAGCCGCCGGCGTGACCACCGGGCAGATGGCCGTAGTGGTGTTCTGCGCCGCCTACGCGTGGCTGGCCCTCCGGCTCGAGCCGCACCCAGCCACGATCGCGTCGCTAGCGCTGGCACTGGCTTCCGTGCTGGCGCTCAGCTCGTTTGCAGGCCCATGGTCGGCCGCCGCGGCGGTCTGGATCGTGATCGCCGCCAGCCTGCTGCTTTGGCCATGGGCTCGCCAGCGGTCCCAGTCGGCCGCCGACACTGATCACGGCCGTAAGCAGGCCTCCGCCCCCGCCACGGCCACGGCCACGGCCACGGCCACGGCCACGGCTACGGCAACGGCCACGACTACGGCAACGGCCACGACTACGACTACGGCCACGACTACGGCAACGGCCACGACTACGGCCCGGCGTACAACCACGGCGACCGCCAAGCCCATGGTCAGCCCGGTCCTCACACGGGCGCTCATCTCCACCGTTGTGGTCGCGACCGTTACAACGTTGGTACCGATCCTCGGCGCGCGGCCCGCTGGCGTGCTCTCCTCCGCTCCAGTGCTTTTGGCGATCATTTTGCCGGGCACCCACCGCCGCAGCGGCGCCGCAGGAGCCGCAGCCGTGGCACGGGGAACGATCGTCTCAATGTCCGCGACCGTGGCCTTCTCAGCGGTGCTGGCCGCGTGTCTGCCACAGATGGGGGTGGCCCCGGCGCTGCTCACGGCCGCTGGCGTGCTTGCCGCTCTGCTTGCCGCCACGCCGCTGCTGGACCGCGGGATCAGTCAGGCCAGATCAGCCATCAGCAGCCCTGCACCCGCACTCTGATCAGCATCGATGCGAGGACCAGCCTCCTGGCGCTCATGCTGACTTGCGTGTGACAGCGCTTTACACTCGAACGGGACTCCACAATTGGGAGTCGACCCAGGCGGAGGCAGAGCCTGACCGGGTGAAGCTCCGACCCGGCGAGATGATCTTGGCGGTCATTGCGAAGCAACTCCAGCCCCGTGGCCATGACATTGAGGCGGCCAGCGGCGCTCAAGGTTCCCTACGGCCTCGAGTGCCGCCCGAAACGGTCCCTGCGCCTCCTGCGCCTTCTCGATCATCGCCGCCCTCCCGATCATCGCCGCCCTCCCGATCATCGCCGCCCTCCCGAGCCGTGGCGTTGGACGCAGCAATCGCGCGCCAGCTCGGCGCGCCGCTGAATGTTCAGCGAGTGGAGGCGAGCCTCATCGACTCTCGCCCAAACCTCGCTCGCCTCCCAGCCGCGAGTCATTCGCCACCATCTGCCGGTCAGCACTATCACTGCCATCTGGTGACCCTTCCTGTGCATGTTTGTTGCCAGTGTCAAGTGACACGTCTGCGAGCGTGTCCCACCGCCGCGCCACGCCGCGCGTCAAAAGCCACTGCTTGTCACCTACTGGTGTTACTGCTGTCTACTGGCTCGTCGCGCGCGCCCGGCAAATCCTCGCCTGCGCATCCACGTTACGCCTTACCTCATCTGCTGGGCAACAAATAAGAGCGGCCTCGATGGGGTCCGCGCCCCACATGCTCAGCACCCGAGGCGCTGGTATCAGCGCATCCATCTCACAGCGAGGAATCCGCCGGTGTTATCTGCAGAAGCCGCCATCAGCCAGCTGCCAACCATGAGCGCGCCGAATCCAAACCCGCCGACGACTGTCACGCTGAGCGTGTGATTGGTGGAGAGTTCCATGACTTACCTCGCGTGTTGCTACTACGTAACATTTGATACTAGCGTATCGGATAAGACATTACAACCGCTGTGGATTGACATGTGATAACTCTCAGGCGGCGACCTTCTCGTCCTGCGTCCCGGCCTCGTCGTCGGTCGCTGTCACTCCGTCCTTGAACTTCAGTGACTGTTCGCGTCGTTTGTTGGCTGGGCGAGATTCTCGTCGTGTGCCGAGAGGTTTGCAGATGTGGTTGATGCCGAGGGTGTTGCGCGGCAGACGAGCTGGCGGCGCTGACTGTGGAGTCTCGAGGGCCGGGATCGTTGGGGCCAAGGCGCAGACCGGCGCGCGTGGCTGCTACCGGCGTGCTGCCATTCGTGCTGTTCGAGGTTTTGCGCAAGGCTGATCTCTGGCCGGTGCAAGCGTGCCCGAATGTGCGGGCGAGGGTGCGGGTCTGTGGCAGGCAGGAAGCGTGCCAGCACCGTCACACTCCCCGCCCAGGCACCTCCCTGCCCGGGTGCCGCTCGCACGGGCGTGCTGTGCCGGCGATAAGCCCGTAAACGGCATGAGAGCGAGTCAGAATGCACAAACTGCGCGCCTGAAAGCCGATTTGTGCATCTG
>JBMFHK010000035.1:0-23342 GCA_049976865.1 Solirubrobacteraceae bacterium
CCAGCCGCGATCGCCGCGTGATCACGACGGAACTTATGGCGGGGACCACTTAGCGCTCCGGCCCGGACCGCCACCAGATCACAGCCCAAACCAAGCCGCCGGCACCGCAACAGTCACGGAGAGCATGGCTTATCACCGAAACGAACGGCGGGGCTGTTATGGCGCCGTTGCCGCATCGCCAACTGTGCCGGCGATGAAGGCGAGCACGTCGGTCGCCTTGGCGATCGCCTTCGCGGTCGGGAGTCCCTGGCCGTGGCCGGCTGAGGTCTCGGTTCGCAGCAGTATGGGAGCGGACGGCCCGGAGGAGGCGGCAGCAGCGGCCTGCAAGGTAGCTGCGAACTTGAACGAGTGCCCGGGGATAACCCTGTCGTCATGGTCGCCGGTCGTGAGCAGGATCGGCGGGTAGCGTCGGCCGGGATGGACGTTGTGCAGCGGCGAGTAGGCGCGCAGCCACCGGTACCGCTCGGGGTTGTCGGGGTCACCGTAGTCGCTCTTCCAGGCCCACCCGATCGTGAAGCGGTGAAAGCGCAGCATGTCCAGCACGCCAACCTCTGCCACGGCGGCACCGAACAGCTCCGGGTGTTGGGTGAAGCAGGCGCCGACGAGGAGGCCGCCGTTCGAGGCCCCGTTTATCGCGATCCGGCCTGGCCGCGACCATCCCGAGGTGCCGAGCCACCGGGCACAGTCACAGAAGTCGTCGAAGACTCTCTGCTTGTTGGAGAGGATCCCCGCCCTGTGCCACGAGCGCCCGTACTCTCCCCCGCCCCGCAGGACCGCCACGGCCAAGAGGCCACCTCGCTCGACGAAGGCGGCCCACTCAACGTTGAACTGTGGCGTCAGGGGAATGTCAAAGCCGCCGTAGCCGTAGAGAAGAACGGGGACGTTCCCGTTCGCGTCCACATCGCGCCGGCACGTGAGAAAGAGCGGGATCGACACACCGTCGTCGGCGGTGACGAACACCTGCTCGCTGACGAGCGTCTGCGGATCGATCGCTGCGGCCGGACCCCTGATCAGCAGCGTCTCGCCACTTGCCAGATCGTGCTCCCACAAAGAACCCGAGTCGGTGAACGAGGTCACGACAAAGTGCAGCTTGTCACTGTCGGGATGGCCCTCAAATCCGGGAGCGCCGTGGTCGGCAAGCAGGGAGGAGACCTCAGGGACCGGCAGATCACGCACGTGGGCGCCGTCAAACCCGAAGACCGCCAGCCTCGAGCAGGCGTCCTTCAGGTAATGGCAGACGAGCTGGCCGCCGCAGCGGCGCGCAGCAAGGAGCAGGGCGGTTGATTCCGGGATCACTTCGCGCCACTGCTCCAGTTCAGGGTTCTCGAGGTCAACGGCGACGATCCGCTGGCGTTCTGCCCGCTCATCCGTGAGCAGGTAGAAGGTGCCCCCGACGTTCGTGACGTAGCTCGCCTTTGAGGCGAAGTCGGCCACGAGCGGCCGCATCCCGCTCGCCGGGTTCTCGCGGTCAAGCACGAGCAGCTGCGCTTCGGGGGCGGTTCCCTGCGAGATCGAGATCACGACGAACCGCCCGTCGTCACTCACGACCGCCTGCGAAGTCCACTCGGGGTGCTCGGGAGCCTCGAAGACGAGCTCGTCATCGTTCTGCCCAGTCCCAAGGCGGTGAAACCTGACCTTCTGGGAGCTCGCCGCTTCCAGATACTCTGCGCCCGGCGCGGGCGGGTCGACGGCCTCGTAGTAGAAGCCCGATCCGTCCCTCAGCCAAGATGCGCGAGAGTACTTTGACCACTGCACCACGTCCGGCCGATCCTGTCCTGATGCCACCTCGCGGACCCTCCAGGTCATCCAGTCCGACCCGGCGGCGCTCGTCGCATAGGCAAGAAGCGACCCGTCCTCGGTCACCTCGAACGACGTCATGGCGACCGTACCGTCAAAAGACAGCTCGTTCGGGTCAAGCAGGACCCGGCCCGCCTCATCGGGACCGTCCATAACGTAGAGAACGTCCTGATTCTGAAGGCCGCTGTTACGCAGCTGAAACCAGCGCCCGCCACGCTTGAACGGCGCCTCAAACCGTGCGTAGTCCCACAACTCCGCGAGGCGCCTGCCGATCTCCTCGCGCACCTTCACATGGGACAGCCACGCTTCGGTGAGCACGTTCTCGGCGTCGACCCAGGCCCGCGTCTGTGACGAGTTCGTGTCCTCCAGCCAGCGGTACGGATCGGCCACCAGCTCGCCGTGATAATCGTCCACTTGGTCGACGCGGCGCGCCAGCACGAGCGGATCCTCTGTCACAGGTGTCTCCTGATCCCAAGGCTTGGCACGCGCGTAGCAGTCTATATGCAGATTCCTCTGCGCAACGGATGGGAAGGCCGGCCATCGCGCCAGCTAAAGAACGATCGTTTCACCAGCTGAACGGCCGGAGGTTCTGGCTGTTCAGCATCGGCGCGGTCAGGCGCCGTGTACAGCCAAACCGTCGAGCCCAGCAGCCAGTGCGGAGCTTCGCGCCCTCGCGATTTTCAGCCCCGCAACCACAGCAAACCAACCGGTGGCGCTCCTCTCACAAAGGCTTGGTGCAGCTTACCTCTACAGTGGCGGGTCGTATGGCCACTCGCTCTGATATCCGCAACCTCGCGATCATCGCGCACGTCGACCACGGCAAGACGACCCTGGTGGACGCGCTGCTGTGGCAGTCCGGCGCCTTCAGAGCCAACCAAGATGTGGCTGACAGGGTCTTGGACTCCATGGACCTGGAGCGTGAGAAGGGGATCACGATCCTGGCCAAGAACACCGCCGTGCGGTTTGGCGGAATCAAGCTCAACATCATCGACACGCCCGGGCACGCCGACTTCGGCGGCGAGGTGGAACGCGGGCTGACAATGGTGGACGGCGTACTGCTGCTGGTCGACGCCTCTGAGGGACCGTTGCCACAGACACGCTTCGTGCTGCGCAAGGCGCTTGAGGCACGGTTGCCGGTGATCCTGGTGATCAACAAGATCGACCGGCCGGACGCCCGCATCAGCGAGGTGGTCGATGAGGTTTATGAGCTGTTTTTGGACCTGGACGCCGATGAGTCCCAGATCGACTTCCCGATTGTGTACACCAACGCCAAGGCTGGCACCGCGACGCTGGATCTGAACGTGCCGGGAAGCGACCTGGGACCACTGCTTGACCTGCTGGTCGATCACATTCCGGCCCCCGAGTACGACCCCGAGGCGCCGCTGCAAGCACACGTGACCAACCTGGACGCCTCCCCGTACGTCGGGCGGATCGCGATCTGCCGCGTGCACCAGGGAACGATCCGCAAGGGTGAGACGGTGGCGTGGTGCCGTGGCGACGGGACGCAGCAGCGCGTCAAGGTCACCGAGCTTTACCTGACCGAGGCGCTTGAGCGGATCAGCGCTGAGCAGGCGAGCGCAGGCGACATCATCGCCCTGGCCGGCATCCCGGAGATCACCATCGGCGACACCCTCTCCGATCCCGAGGATCCTCGGCCACTGCCAACCATCACCGTGGATGAGCCGTCCCTGTCAGTCACGATCGGCACCAACGACTCACCGCTGGCCGGCCAGGACGGTGACAAGCTGACCGCTTCCCAGCTCCAGGCACGCTTGGAGCGAGAGCTGGTCGGCAACGTGTCGCTGCGGGTCAATCAGACCGAACGCCCCGACGTGTGGGAGGTCCAGGGTCGCGGCGAGCTGGCGCTGGCTGTGCTGGTCGAGGTGATGCGCCGTGAAGGCTTTGAGATGACGGTCGGCAAGCCACAGGTTCTCACCCGGGAGATAGACGGCCGGGTCAACGAGCCGATGGAGCGCATGAGCGTGGACGTGCCGGAGGAATACGTGGGCGTGGTCACCCAGATGCTGGCGCTGCGCAAAGGCAGGATGGAGCACATGATCAACCACGGCACCGGCTGGGTGCGGATGGATTACATAGTTCCCGCCCGCGGCCTGATCGGCTTTAGGACCGAGTTCATGACTGAGACGCGCGGCACCGGACTCGTCCACCATGTCTTTGACCGCTGGGAGCCGTGGCAGGGGGAGATCCGGACCCGTGGCACCGGCTCGCTGGTGGCCGACCGGCCGGGCCGGGTCGCTGCCTTTGCGCTTTTCAACCTGCAGGAGCGCGGCTCGCTGTTTGTGGGGCCGGGCGAGGAGGTGTTTGAGGGCATGATCGTTGGCGAAAACGCGCGCGCCGAGGATCTGGATGTGAACGCCGTCAAAGAGAAGCACCTGACCAACATGCGCTCTTCAACCGCCGATGAGCTCGTGCGGCTGGTTCCCAAACGGGAGCTGTCACTGGATCAGGCGCTTGAGTTCCTGCGCGAGGACGAGTGCGTGGAGGTGACGCCTCACAACGTGCGGCTGCGCAAGACGGTGCTTGACCAGACCGCCCGCATCAAGGCAACCCGCGCGCGCAAACAGGAGCCGCGCTCCCGCAGCGCAGGATCTCTTGCACACACCCAAGCTTTATGAACCGTCCCGCGGGTGGCGCTATGGTGGTCGCACCAGACGCCTCAGGACCGCGCCTCAAGTGCGACGGGACGTGGCACGCACAGAGCACCACCGGCCAAACGCCGGACCCAACCTGTTGGCATGCGAACTACCCGTCAGATCAAGCGCGCAATAACCGGCTCGTTCGCCCTGGCTGTGGCCGTCGCCGTCCTGGGCACCAGTGTCGGCTCCAGTTCCGCGGACCTGACCACGCAGATTCAGACGAGCAAGTCGACCGTCCAGTCGCTGCAGAACCAGATCAGCGCCGACACCCAGCAGATCGATAGAACCGCCGGTGGCGTTGCCGCCGCCCGGCAGCAGCTCGCCGCCGAGCAGGCCAAGCTCAACAGCCACATCCAGCAGCTGCGCACGGTGCAGACCGAGCTGATGAACGCTCGAGAGCGTCTGCTCAAGCTGGAACATCGGCTTCAGAAGTCTTCGGCGGCGCTCGCCGGCAACCTCAGGGCGCAGTACGAGAACGGCAACACGAGCCTGGTCGATGTCGTGCTGAGCGCCAACGGTTTCAACAACCTGCTCAGCCAGCTCAGCTATCTCAAGGACGCCCAGCAAGCTGATACGCAGTACGTGACCGTCACCAAGGACGACCGCACAAAGGTGCTGTCGGAGGCCAGCAGCCTCGGTAGGTTCGAACTCCGGGATGAGGCGCTGACCAACGCGATTGTCCAGCAGCGCAACTCGGTGGCAGCCTACGAGGCGGCACTGGTGCAGCGCCAGATTGACGAGCAGGCGGCCCGTTCCAACGACCGTTCCAAACTCGGCGCCGTTCAGGCGCACGTAGCCTCGCTGCAAAGGAAGCTGAACGCCATTGAGGCGGCGGCGGCAGCCAAGGCCAGACAGACCGCGACCGAGGTCAACCAGTCGGTCGGTGGCATCCCGATCAACACCGGAGGCATGGTCCAGCCGCCGCCCAACGCGCCGGCGGCAGTGGTCAAGATGATCGCTGCCGGCAACGCGATCGCCACCCTCCCCTACATCTGGGGTGGCGGCCACGCGTCGGTGATCGCACCCGGTTACGACTGCTCCGGCTCGGTCAGCTACGTCCTGATCGCGGCCGGGCTGCTGAGCTCCCCGGAGGTTTCCGGCGACTTTGAGTCCTACGGTGCGCCCGGACCAGGCAAGTGGGTGACGATCTACGCCAACGCCGGTCACGTTTGGATGGAGATCGCAGGCTGGCGTTTTGACACGGTGGCGCTTGCCGAGGACGGCACCCGCTGGTCTCGTAGCCCCGGCGAGTACGCCGGGTTCGTGGTCCGCCACCCGATCGGTCTTTAGAGACGTGCGTGACGCTCGCGGCCCGCTGGCCGCGAGCGTCGCTGACCCGCGACCGCCACCGCCACGGCCGGCCTTCACCGCCGCCAGCCGCCACCCCAACCGCCTCCCGGCCGCACGGGCGGCGGACAGTAACTAGAGTCTGCGCACGACACCGCTTTAACGGGCGCGCGGCTATGCCGCCCACAGCCCTGGTCGTGTCACGAACCGGAAACCTGAGGAGTTCTGAACATGTCAGCCAACAGCTTCGGCGCCAAGTCCACCCTTGAGGTGGGCGGCCGTACCTACGAGATCTACAGGATCGACGCGCTGCAGTCAAAGTTCGATGTCGCCCGTCTGCCGTTCTCGTTGAAGATCCTTCTTGAGAACCTTTTGCGCAACGAGGACGGACGCATGGTCCACGCCTCAGACATTGAGGCACTAGCCAGCTGGAACGCCAAGGCCGAGCAGACCCAGGAGATTGGCTTCACGCCGGCCCGTGTGGTCATGCAGGACTTCACCGGCGTGCCCGCGATTGTCGACTTGGCGGCGATGCGCGATGCGATCAAGGCGATGGGCGGCGAACCCAAGAAGATCAACCCGCTGGTCCCGGCCGAAATGGTGATTGACCACTCGGTGCAGGTCGATGAGTTCGGCACCAGCACCGCCTTCCAGCGCAACGCCGAGCTGGAGTTTGAGCGCAACAGGGAGCGCTACTCGTTCCTGCGCTGGGGGCAGACCGCGTTCGACAACTTTAAGGTGGTGCCGCCTGACACCGGGATTGTGCATCAGGTCAACCTCGAGTACCTGGCACGAGTGGTCTTTGTCAATGACCCGGGCGCCGGCGGGGTCGCCCAGGCATACCCTGACACGCTGGTCGGCACCG
Organism: Solirubrobacteraceae bacterium; assembly: GCA_049976865.1. Taxonomy (GTDB): domain Bacteria; phylum Actinomycetota; class Thermoleophilia; order Solirubrobacterales; family Solirubrobacteraceae; genus Palsa-465. Next base: position 6,607 of record JBMFHK010000035.1, read on the forward strand.
ACTCCCACACCACCATGGTCAACGGCCTCGGCGTGCTGGGTTGGGGGGTTGGCGGCATTGAGGCCGAGGCGGCGATGCTCGGGCAGGCGATGTCGATGCTTCTGCCCCAGGTGATCGGCTTCCGGCTGCACGGGCAGCTCCCGGAGGGCGCCACCGCCACGGACCTGGTCCTCACGGTCACCGAGCTTTTGCGCAAGCACGGCGTGGTTGGCAAGTTTGTCGAGTTCATCGGCTCCGGCGTGGCCAACACGCCGCTGGCTGACCGGGCCACGATCGGCAACATGTCGCCGGAGTTCGGCTCCACCTGCGCGATCTTCCCGATCGACAGCGAGACGCTGCGCTACCTGGAGCTGAGCGGACGGCCCAGCGAGCAGATCGAGCTGGTGCAAGCCTACGCCAAGGCCAACGGTCTCTGGCACGATGCCGACTCAGAGCAGGCCACCTACACCGAGGTGCTGGAGCTTGATCTGGCGACCGTGGTGCCAAGCATCTCCGGCCCCAGGCGCCCACAGGATCGCGTGCCGCTGCGTGACTCGCGTCAGGCGTTTCAGACGGCCGTGCGAAACTACCTGCCCACCCCGGATGACGGAGGCCAGTCACCCGAGGGCTCTGCCACCGCCCGCCCATCGGTCGGCAACGGCAGTGTCTCCACCGCACAGCGGCTGACGCTTGCTGACGGCACCCAGACCGAGCTTGACCACGGACACGTGGTGATCGCGGCCATAACCAGCTGCACCAACACCTCCAACCCGTCGGTGCTGGTTGCCGCTGGCCTGCTGGCCCGTAACGCTGTGCAGCGCGGACTGAAGGTCAAACCGTGGGTGAAGACGTCACTTGCGCCCGGCTCCAAAGTCGTCACCGAGTATCTGAACCGGGCCGGCCTGACCGAGTACCTGGACACGCTGGGGTTCAACCTGGTCGGCTACGGGTGCACGACCTGCATCGGCAACAGCGGCCCGCTGCCGGCCGAGATCTCAAAGGTGATAGCTGACGAGGACCTGGCGGTCGTCTCGGTGCTTTCAGGCAACCGCAACTTTGAGGGGCGGATCAACCCTGATGTGAAGATGAACTATCTGGCATCCCCGCCGCTTTGCGTGGCCTACGCGCTGGCTGGGACCATGGACATTGATCTCTACACCGATCCGCTCGGTCAGGACCAGCAGGGACAGGACGTGTACCTCAAAGACGTGTGGCCCAGCTCGGGTGAGATCGCCGACGTGGTCGCCGCCGCCGTAAAGTCAGACATGTTCCGCAACAGCTACGCGGACGTCTTTGACGGTGATGCGCGCTGGCAGAGCCTTCCGGTCCCGACCGGCGAGCTCTACGACTGGGACGACCGCTCAACCTATGTGCGCCAGCCACCGTTCTTTGAGCATCTGCCGGTACAGCCAGAACCCCTCCAGGACATCGTCGATGGACGCGTGCTGGCGGTGCTCGGCGACAGCGTCACCACCGACCACATCTCACCGGCGGGGTCGATCAAACAGGGCGGCCCCGCGGCCCAGTATCTGAACGCCAACCACGTGGAGGCGGCCGACTTCAACTCATTTGGCTCGCGGCGCGGCAACCATGAGGTGATGATGCGCGGCACCTTCGCGAACATCCGCCTGCGCAACCGCCTTGCGCCGGGGACCGAGGGAGGCGTCACCCTCTACCTCGCCGACGGCACAGCTACCGAGACCTCCATCTACGAGGCGGCGATGCGCTACATGCAACAGGGGATCCCGCTGATAGTCCTGGCCGGCAAGGAGTATGGCTCCGGCTCCTCGCGTGACTGGGCCGCAAAGGGCACGCGGCTTTTGGGTGTGCGGGCCGTCATCGCTGAAAGCTTTGAGCGTATTCACCGCAACAACCTGGTCGGCATGGGTGTGCTGCCACTCCAGTTCCAGGCCGGTGAGAGCGTCGAGACGCTGGGCCTGACCGGGCACGAGAAGATCACGATCCCCGGCATTGCCGGCGGCGCGGACCTGCCACGCACACTGACCGTCCACGCCGACGAGCGTGAGTTCACCGTCACGGTACGGATTGACACGCCCATGGAACAGGTGTATTACCGCCACGGCGGAATCCTTCAATACGTGCTGCGCCAGTTGCTCGCAGCCTGAATCACAGCGTCACAAGGAGGCTGTACAAAGATGGCAATACCTGCATTTCTTGACGCGCTGCTGCGCGTCCCCGGTCCCTCCGGCCATGAGGCGCGTGCCGCCGCGGTGTGGCGCGAGCACTGCAAGACGTTCGCTGCCGAGGTTGACGTGGACGTCAACGGCTCCTCGTGGGCGCGTGTGCCAGGGACGGTCAGCGGACCGTCCCTGGCCGTGGTCGGCCACATCGACGAAATCGGGCTGCACGTCACGCACATCGACGAGAACGGTTTTCTGCGGTTCGGAGCGGTCGGCGGCTGGGACCCGATCCAGCTGGTCGGTCAGCGCGTGGTGCTGGAAACACGCAGCGGACCGGTGCGAGGCGTGATCGGCCGCAAGGCCATCCACCTGATGGATGAGGAGGACCGGAAGCGCGTGCCAGAGCTGAAGGGCCTGCACATCGATATAGGCGCCCGTGACGCCGAGGAGGCAGGGGCGCTTGTCCGCGTCGGTGACGCCGGTGTGCTGGATGTGGAGCCGCTTGACCAGCGCAACAACCTGGTCGTGTCACGGGCACTGGACAACCGTGTGGGTTGTTATGTGGCCGCCCGGGCCGCAGAGCTGGTGGCCACTGAGGGCGGAGCCAGCGGCGACGTTCTGGCCATGGCGGTTGTCCAGGAGGAGATCGGTCTCAACGGTGCCCGGACATCCGCGTTCCGCCACCAGCCGGACGTGGCGATCGCCATCGATGTGACCCACGCGACTGACATCCCCGGCATTGAGCTCGGCCAGGACACCGCGCACGCACTCGGCTCCGGTCCGGTGATCCAGCGCGGCTCCACCCTGCATCCACGGGTTTTTGAACTGCTTTACGAGGCTGCCGAGGATCAGTCCATCCCGTACACCCTGTCCTCCAGCGGACGCTCCACCGGCACTGACGCGGACGTGATCCACCTGACCCGCGGCGGCATCGCGACCGGCCTTGTGTCGGTGCCTTTGCGCTACATGCACTCAGGTGTTGAGACGATCAGTGTGCAGGACGTTGAGAACGCCGCAAAGCTGGTGGCGGCGGTTGCGATGCGGCTGTCCGCGGACACGTCGCTGGCACGTTAGCCGCAGCGGGCGTTGGGGGTTCCCGGTGGCCAGCACCGGGAACCCCCAACGCCCGGCCCTCGCTTCAAGCTTCACTCAAATGGTCTGTGCGGTTACTTCAGACGTGCTCTGACTCGCGCTTGCCGACGTACCGTCGGCCAGCGGGGTCTGCAACGGGAAGTGACATGCCGCCTGATGGTCTGGCCCGAAGTATCGCATCGGCGGCACAACCTCGCTGCAAATCTCTTGGGCCAGCGGACACCGCGTCCGGAAACGGCAGCCGGACGGCGGGTCCACCGGGCTTGGCAGTTCGCCGCGGATGCCGGCGTCGCGCTTGGCCTTCTCCGCCGTGGGGTCCGGCACCGGGATCGTCTTGATGAGCGCCTCAGTGTAAGGGTGGGCGGGCCGGCGGTAGATGTCATCGCCGCTCCCCAGTTCAACGATCCTGCCCAGATACATGACGCCGATGCGGTCAGACAGGTACTTGACGACCGCCAAATCGTGTGAGATCACGATCGAAGCCATACCGTGCTCTGCCTGAAGACGCTTCATCAGGTTGAGCACCTGTGAGCGGATCGAAACGTCCAGGGCGCTGACCGGTTCGTCGGCGACCATGATCTTGGGCTCAAGCACCAGTGCCCTTGCCAGCGCGATCCGCTGCCGCTGACCGCCAGAGAACTCGTGCGGGTAGCGCTCAAGCGAGTTGACCGGCAGGCCCACCTCACCGAGCAGATCTCTGATGCGCTGATCCTGCTCACGCTTTGAGCCAACACCTTGGACCTGCATCGGCTCGCGCAGAATCGCGCGGACACGCATGCGTGGGTCAAGTGACCCGTAGGGGTCCTGGAACATCATCTGCACCGCCCGGCGAGACTTGCGCAGATCCCTGCCGTGCTTTTTGAAAATCTCCTCGCCACCCAGCCGGATCCGTCCTGAGTCTGGCTTTTCGATGCCGACAATGAGCTTGCCGAGCGAGGTCTTGCCGCAACCTGACTCACCGACCAGACCCAGCGCCTCCCCGGCATTGACATACAGGCTGACGTTCGAGACGGCCTTCACGGAGTTGACTTTGCGCCGCAGCAGCGCGCCGGCGGTCACCGGGTATTCGCGTACCACGTCCACGAGCTCCAGCAGCGGCGCAGTGCCGTTGCTGGCAGCATCGCTGCCACTGGCCGTTGGCGACACCCTGGCAGACGAGGCGTAAAAACCGCTGACCGAGGCGACCCCGTCAGCTGCAACGGCAGCGGTTGGCGAGCCAGCAGCAGCCGGCAGCGTGGATTGCAGCAGCGCCGGACCGTCCACCGGATGCCAGCAAGCGAACCTGTGCGCGTCAGTACCGGTCAGCGGCGGCTCCTGGGCACGGCACTGCTCGGTTGCATACCGGCAGCGCGCCGCGAAGCTACAACCTGAGGGTGGGTTGGTGAGGTCAGGCGGCAGACCCGGGATGGACAGCAGCGGCTTGGTCGGGTCGGACTCGAGCCTGGGGATGGAGCCCAGCAGCGCCTGGGTGTAGGGGTGGCGCATCGCCTTGAAAAGCTCCTCGCTGGAGGCGCTCTCAACGATCCGCCCGGCGTACATCACGTTGATGTGCTTGGAGCGGCCCGCCACCACACCCATGTCATGGGTCACCAGCAACGTCGCCATGCCGAGCCGCTGTTCAAGGTCATCCAGGACCTTCAGGATCTGCGCCTGGATCGTGACGTCAAGCGCCGTGGTGGGCTCGTCGGCCAACAGCACCTTGGGTTCGCAGGAGAGTGCGATGGCGATCATCACACGCTGGCGCAACCCACCGGAGAGCTGATGCGGGTAGTCAGACATCCGCTCCCGTGGGTGCGGCAGACCGACCAGCTCAAGAACCTCCAGTGCCCTGTCAAAAGCCTCCTTGCGAGTGGCGCCGCGATGCAGACGCACCGGCTCTGTAACCTGCTCGCCGATGGACTTGGTCGGGTTCAGCGACGACAGTGAGTCCTGGAAGATCATGGAGACTTCGTTGCCGCGGATCTGGCGCAGCTCACGTTCTCTCATGCCGACCAGTTCCTGGTCGTAGAGCTTGATCGAGCCGCCGGTCACGTGGCCGCCACCCGGCAACAGCCCCAGCACCGACAGACCGAAGATCGACTTGCCAGAGCCCGATTCACCGACCAGGCCCAGTGTCTCGCCCTGGGCGATCTCCAGCGAGACGTTGGTCACCGCGTGCACGGTCGCACGGGAGAGCCGGATCTCAGTTGTGAGATCCTCAACCTTCAGCGCGGGTGAGGCCATGGGCTCGGCAACCTCCTTCTAACGCCTTTGCAGGCGCACGTCCACGGCGTCACGCAGCGCGTCGCCAATCAGGTTGAAACAGAGCACGACTATCACCAGGAAGGCGCCGACCGGGAACACCAGCCACCATTGCCCGTTCTCCACGTACTGCTGGGCGTTGCCGAGCATGTCGCCCCAGGACGTGTTTGGGAACTGCAGGCCGAAGCCAAGAAAGCCCAGCAGGGCCAGCGCCAGAATCGAGTCGGCCACCAGGAACGTGATGTTGACGATGGTCACTGACATCGCGTTGGGGATCAGGTGCTTGAAAACCAGACGGGTACGGCTTGCGCCCATTGTCTGTGCCGCCACTACGAAGTCACGCGTACGCAGGGTCAGGACCTCGCCACGCACCAGCCGGGAGGGCACCAGCCAGGAGAACACGCCGAGCACCAGGCTGAGATCCAAGACCGTGCCGTTGTACTTGGTGGCGAGGATCAGCACAATCAGCAAGAACGGGATCGACAGCAGTACGTCCACGATGCGCATCATGAACGCGTCAAGCACGCCGCCCACCAGCCCGGCGACGGCTCCCCACAGCGTCCCGAGGACGATCGCCACCATGGAGGCAAAGGCGCCGATCTCAAGCGCCGACTGACCGCCGAGCATGATCCGGCCAAGCTCGTCAAGCCCGTTCTCGTCGGTGCCGAGCAGGTGCGCGCCACTGGGCCCCTGGTCGGCAATCAGCGGGTTGGCGAGGGTCTGGTCGGAGTGGTAGAAGACCGGTCCCACGAAACAGAACAGAACGATGGCAACCAGCAGCGCAAGCGCCACCACGGCGAGCCTGTTGCTCGCGTACTCGCGCACCATCAGCCGCCAGCCGCTTGAGACAACCTGCACCTCGCCGCCGTCTGGCATCGATTCCGTCACGGCACCTGGCGGGGTCAAAACCCCCAGCGCACCGGCATCCCGCTCCGGATCGATCTCCTGGACGGGCGGTTGGCGTTGATCAGTCAAGGCGCACCCTCGGATCAGCCGCCGCGATCGCCACGTCGGCGAGCAGGTTGCCAAACACGGTCAGAATCGCGCCGAGCAGCGTGTAGGCGAGCATCACGTTGTAATCAAGATCATTCAAGGCGTTGTAAAACAACATCCCCAGGCCAGGGTAGTTGAACAACACCTCGATCAGCAGGTTGCCGGCGACCAGGTATGGGATCGAGAGCCCTACCAGGGTGATGACCGGCAGGCTCGCGTTGCGCAGCAGGTGACGGAGCAGCACCGTTTTCTCAGAAAGTCCTTTGGCGCGGGCCAGACGAATGTAATCCTGTGCCAGCTCATCCAGCGCTGATGAGCGCATGTACCGGCTGTAACTGGCCACGTTCAGCAACGCCAGCGTCATGATCGGCAAAAACAGCTGCCGCGGGTGTGTGATCGCCCCCCAAGTAGTGGTCACGGTGTCACTGACCCCGGGCGGGAACCACCCAAGTTTGAGTGCCAGAAACTGGATCAGAATCAGCCCAAGGAAGAACGACGGCATCGAGTAGAGCGTGAAGTTGATGGCGGTGGCGGCGTAGTCACCGGGGCTGTTGCGTTTGACCGCCTGGGCGATCCCGAGCGGCACGGCGATGATCAACGAGAGCACAAGCGCCGCCCCGGAGAGGTAGGCGCTGCGCCCGGCGTTCTCCTTAAACAGGGCCGCCACACTCTGGCTGAACTTGTAGGCGTAACCGAAGTTACCGTGGATGATGCCGTTCAGATAGCTGAGGAACTGCACCACCTCCGCCCGGTCGTAACCGTGCAGCTTGTTCCAGGACGCCACCGCGGCTTTGCTGGCCTTGGTGCCGAGCACCTCGTAGACGGGCGACGGTGAGAGCGCGTGCAGGATCGCAAACGTGATGGCAGCCACGCCGATCACAACAACAATCGCCACCAACAGCCTGCGGATGATGTAGCCAACCATGAGCAGAAGATTCTAATTGCTGGTCAGGTGCGCAGCCGGCTTACGGCCTGTGGGTGGGGCGGGCGCGATGCGCCCGCCCCACCCACTCTTGTGCCGTCAGCCTACAGCTGCCTGGTCCTTACTTCTTGACCCACAGCTCCGCCGGATTGAGCTGCTGCTGAGTCATTTGCAAGAAGCCGTCGGTCGTGCCGCCAACCTTCTTGCTGATCACCACGATGTAATCGGGGACCGGGAAATACAGCACCGGCTGCTGCTTAGCGAAGAACGCCACCTCGTTGGCGATCGCCTTGGTGCTCGGGCTGACCACAGACTTCTTCATCAGCCTGTTGGCCGTGCGGTTGTTGTAGTAGCCCATGTTCAGAGCACCGGTGGTGTTCATGACGCCATCCTCGGTCGGGTAGTAGTCGGTGAAGATCCCGCCGTAGTTGTTGACGCCCCACTCGTTCTCATACTTCTTGCCAGCCGGATTCTGATCGCTGTAATCAGAGGTCAGGATGTTGAACGTCTTGGTCGTGAACGAAACGTCGATGCCGGCCGCGGTCTTGGCCTCGGATGCAAACGCGTAGGACTCAAGCACGCCGGTTGAGTTCGCCGACTCGGGCTGGTTGGCCCAGACGAACTTGATCGGCGTTCCCTTCGGGATCCCCGCACCGCACTGGTGGGCCGACGTGCCGGGCTTCGCGCAGGTGGTCTCGCCACCCGGTTTGACATCCCAGCCGTGCGCCCGCAGCGTCGCCACGGCCGCCTTGGGGCTGTAGGGCCAGACCGGCTTGGTCACGTTGCTTGGCACATACGGTGAGCTTGGGTATGACGCGACCGGACCGTAGGCGGGCACCGCCCAACCGTGGTAAATGCCCGCGGCGATGGCTTTCTCGTTGGTCAGCTCGGCCATCACACCACGCATGTACGGCTGCGCGATCACCTTGGCAAAGTGATCGGTGGCGTCCTTGAAGTTGAAGAAGCCGCCGAACCAACCCCAGCCGGGACCGCCAAACACGTCAAAACCGTCGCGCTGCAGCGTCGGGATCGAGCCGAGCTGCGTGCCGGCATCGAGCGCGCCGATCTCAACAGAGCCGGTCTCCATGGCGTTCAGCAAAGCCGTTGAGCTGGTGTAGGTGTTGGTCACAAACTCCGCCGTCGGCTTGGGCCTCAGCCCGTAGCTTGAGTTGGGTGTGAGCACAAAGGAGTCGTTGACGTTGTTGAAGCTCTTGAGCTTGTACGGACCGTCCACGACCTGCCAGAGCGGATTGGTGAAATCCGAGATGTTCGTGCCCAGCGTGTTGAGATTGTTAAAGATCGCCAGCGCGTCAGCCGGGTTGGTCGCCCAGTCAGTCAGCTTCTGGCCGCTGGAGTTGACATCCCAGGAGGTTGCGGGCAGCGGGTAGACGCCGCCGTTGGTGTCCTGGAGCTGGTTGTCCGTGAACCAGGTCGGGTTGACAGAGTTGGTCAGGTGCATCACAACCACGTCGCCGTGGTAGGTGAGGCTCTTGACGTTGTACGGGAACTGCGTGTTTGACACGTACTGGCACCAGTTGGCCGGTGACGCGTTGGTCGCCGCCTTGAGCACGTAGTAGAAGAAAGCCACATCCTGGCCGTCAACGGAGGTCCCGTTTGACCACTTCAGGCCCGGCTTAATCCTGATCGTCACGGTCTTGTCGTGGTTTGAGTAGACCGGCGCTTTGGCTGCGCTCAGACTCTCGTTGATCGCTGGGCTGGCGCCGTTGGGCCCGTAGTAGAGCGGGATGTACTGCTCGGCAACGAACTGGAACGTGGCCGTGCTGCACTCGGCGCCGGCGATGATCGGGTTGATGCCGGTCGGCGATGCGCCGGTGATCTGACCGGCGGTGATGGTGCCACCGTGGGCAGGCTTGCCGTTGGCGGGCAGAGCGCCCTTGATCAGCGTGCCGTCAATGACCCTCGACGCAAGCGTCGAGGATGACGCCGCCTTGGCGGTGCTTTTCGCGCTGCTCAGACCGGTCACGGCCACTGTAACCGCAACGATGGCAGCCAGCGCAGCCATCAAGGCCGTCGGCCGCCAGAACCGGCCAGCGCCGAAGCGCGACGTAGAGATAAACCTCATTACAGCTTCCCCTCCTTGAGTGGAATCGACATGAGTTAGACGCCTCCGGTGGTGACGTTCTCGCCATACATGATGCGCCTTCTAGGGCAATTTTTACACCATTCTTCGCTACCTAACAGTCTGCTAATCGTGCGCGCCGCAGAACCAACGTCGTCAGGGCGCCTGCTTTCCGCCGCTAGCGCCGCCCGACGGCGTAAATCAGCGCGAAGTAATACTGCTGCTGGTCCATGGCACGAAACGCCTGGGCGGGACCGCCGACCCTGTGGCTGACAGCCGTGATCCAATCCGGGTCGGGCATGTAGATGACCGGCGGGTTGCGGCCCAGATAGCTGATCTCAGCGCTGACGGCCCGCGTGCCGGGACTTGACAGTGACGCGGCCATCAGATGCTGCGCCCGGCGGCTTACGTAGCCACCCAGGTTGAGCTCACCGCGAGCGCCGATCATCGCCGCCTGGGTCGGGTAGTAGTCGGTCAGCAAACCACCGAAGTTGTTGACCGCCCAGCTGTTGCGGGCAGCGGCGCCAACCAGCCCCTGGTCGTTGTAATCGGCGGTCAGCACGCTGAAACCTGCGGTCACAAAGCTGATATCGATCCCGGCAAAGCGCTTGGCGGCACCGGCCAGGATGCGTGACTCACTGACGCCGACCGGCGACACCGACCGGGGCAGGTTCGCCCAAACCAAGCTGATCGGCGTGCCGGCCGGGATCCCAGCCCCGCACTCATCGTCGCCGACACCCGTCCGCCGACATGTCGTCCGGCCGCCGGGGCGCACACGCCAGCCGTGCGCCCGCAACGTCGCCACCGCCCTGGCCGGGTCATAGGGCCAGGGCACGCGCGTGGCCGCGGCCGTCAGATACGGAGAGCGCGGCGCCACCGGGACCGGACCGTGAGCCTGCACAGCCCAGCCGTGGTAGACGCTGCGGATCATCTGTGCCTGATCGACCAGCTCAGCCAGGACGCCGCGCATGTAGGGCTGCGCGATCACGTTGTCAAAGTCATCGGTTGTGTCCTTGAAGTTGATGACGCCCCCGTACCACCCCCATCCGGGCCCGCCAAACACGCTTATGCCGCGCCGGCGCAGGCTGGCGATCACGCCCGGCTGGACGGTCGGTTCCAGCGAGCCGATCTCAAGGCTGCCAGACCGCAGCGCCTCAAGCATCGTCTCCGGGGTGGCGTAGGTGCGCACCGCCACGGCGGCGACACGGGGACGGGGGCGCAGGCCGTAACTGGGGTTGGGGTCCAGTCGGTAGGCACCGGTGCCGGTGCTGAAAGCCGACAGCTTGAAGGGACCGTCGACAACCTTCCAGAGGGGGTTTGAGGTGAAGCTGGACGTCTGGTGGCCGAGCGTGTCCAGATACTGGAAGATCGCGAGCGCCGTCGCCGGGTCGGTGGCCCAGTTGTTGACGTGGCCACCGACGGCTGAGTCAACGTTCCACACCCGGCTCGGGAGCGGGTAGATGCCCGCCCCGAGGTCCTGAAGCTGGTCGGCCGTGAACCAGCCTGGGTTCACCGGATGCTTCAGGCGCAAAACCACTGTGCGCGTCCCTTCGGTGCTGACTGCGGCAACGTTATCCGGAAAGCCGCCGGGCGCGTACTGACACCAGTTCGCCGGCGAGGCGCGAACGGCCGCTCGCAGCAGGTCAATGTCAAAGATCACGTCCCGTGCGTCCACTGCCGTCCCGTCAGACCAGCGCAGACCCGGCTTGAGCGTGATCGTCACGGTCCGGTCACCGTTGGTGTAGACGGGCGGCGTGGCGGCGCTCAACGCTTCATCCACCGCCGGGGTGCCGCCGTCAGGCCCGGCGTAGAGCGGCAGGTACTGCTGCTGGATGAACTCAAGCGTCGGCGTCGTGCAGCCCTCACCACCGACCAGCGGCAGGATGTCCGTCGGCACCTGCCCGGCAAGCTGGCCGACGGTGATCGTGCCGCCGCGACGCGGCCTGCCGACGGCCGGCAGCGCGCCGGTGATGCCGTAGGTCTGTTGCGCGCGATGCTGCTGGACGGTCGCAGGAGAGGCACCGCTGCCGCAGCCGGCAAGCACCACCGTCACCGCAACGAGCGCCCCCACCGCAGCGGCCACCCGAGCCGCAGCGGCCACCCGTACCGCAGCGGCCACCCGAGCCGCACGGGTGGGGTGCGGGGGCCGCCCGATCGGCAAATGCCGTGGGATACGTTTGGCTGCGCCACGCGCACCGGCACGTTCCTGCCCGCCCGCCACGCGGCTCAGCTCCGGACGAGTTTCTTGTATGTCAGACGGTGTGGCCTGTCAGCCTCGGCGCCAAGCTGTTCGCGCCGAGCGCTCTCATACGCCTCAAAGTTGCCCTCAAACCAGCGTACCTGTGAGTTTCCCTCAAAGGCCAGCACGTGCGTGGCGATGCGATCCAAAAACCACCGGTCGTGCGAGACGACCACGGCACAGCCGGCAAAGGCAAGCAGGGCCTCCTCGAGCGCACGCAGCGTGTCCACGTCCAGGTCGTTGGTCGGCTCGTCAAGGATCAGCAGGTTCCCGCCGCTGGCCAGCAGTTTGGCCATGTGCAGGCGGTTGCGCTCCCCACCGGACAGGGTCCCGGCCTTCTTCTGCTGATCAGAGCCCTTGAAATTGAAGCCGGCCACGTACGCGCGGCTCGCGACCGCGCGATCGCCCAGCAGCATCTGGTCCAGACCACCGGAAATCTCCTCCCAGACGGTCTTCTCGGCGTTCAGCGCCTCTCGCGACTGATCCACATAAGCAAGCTGCACGGTCTCACCCACCCGGAAGCTGCCTGAGTCGGGCTGCTCGGCGCCGGTGATCATACGCACCAGTGTCGTCTTGCCGGCGCCGTTGGGGCCGATCACACCCACAATCGCAGCCGGTGGCAGGCTGAAACTCAGGTCGTCGATCAGCAGCTTCTCACCAAAGGATTTGCGTACGTTGCGCGCTTCCACGACCACGTCACCAAGTCGCGGTCCGGCCGGAATGTGAATTTGCACCTGGTCGAGCGTGACGTTGCGATCCTGCGCCAGCAACGCCTCATAAGCATTCAGACGCGCCTTTGGCTTGGCACGCCGAGCGCTGGCGTTCATCCGCACCCACTCAAGCTCGTCCTTGATGGTGCGTTCCCGCGCAAGATCCTTGCGCGTCTCCTGCTCGAGCCGCTTGTGCTTCTGCTCAAGCCACCCTGAGTAATTGCCCTGATATGGGATGCCTCGACCGCGATCCAGCTCAAGGATCCAGCCGGCGACGTTGTCAAGGAAGTAACGGTCGTGCGTGACCGCCACCACCGTGCCCCGGTAGTCGTGCAGGTGACGCTCCAGCCACGCGACCGATTCAGCGTCCAGGTGGTTGGTCGGCTCGTCGAGCAGCAGCAGGTCAGGCTCAGAGAGCAGCAGCCGGCATAGGGCCACGCGCCGGCGCTCCCCACCAGACAGGGTGGTCACATCAGCGTCTCCCGGTGGGCAGCGCAGCGCGTCCATGGCGTAGTCAAGCTTGGTGTCAAGGTTCCAGGCATCCGCGGCGTCGATCTGTTCCTGCAGGCGGGCAAACTCAGCGGCGGTGTCATCTGAGTAGTTCATGGCCAGCTCGTTGAAGCGGTCAAGCAGCGCCCGGACCGGCGCCACACCCTGCTCGACGTTGCCGCGCACGTCCTTATCGGGATCAAGCACAGGTTCCTGCTCCAGCAGGCCGACGGTGGCGCCAGGCGCAAGCTGTGCCTGACCGTCAAACTCAGTGTCACGTCCGGCCATGATCCGCAGCAGCGTGGATTTGCCGGCGCCGTTGTAACCCAGCACCCCAATCTTCGCGCCGGGCAAAAAGCTCAGTGAGATGTCGGTCAGGACCTGTTTGTCAGGCGGATGCCTGCGGGAAAGCTTGTAGGTCGTGAAGATGTACTGAGAGGGCACCGGGCTCCGAGGGTAGCGACTGGCGATCTCGGCTGGCCCGGCCGGCCACCAGGACGCCCGCACCGCCGCGACGCGATCGGCCACCAGGACGCCCGCACCGCCGCGGCACGATCGACCACCCGGCCACCCGGACGCCCGCACCGCCGCGGCGCGATCGGCCACCCGGCCACCCGGCCACCCGGCCACCCGGCCACCGAGGACCGCACAGCTTCAGAGCTTCACAGGCCTGGCGGGTGTCGGGCCACAAAGCCCACCGCTGAACGCACCAGCGGATGCCAACCGATCCCCGTCGAGCCGTCGCCCGGACCGGCGGCGTTCCACGTGTCCCAGCGCAGTCCGGCAACGTACATGAAAACGTGCTGGGCGTTGGCATAGATGGTCACCCAGCGGCCCGGGCCAGGCAGCCCCCAACTCTCAAAGTCCGTCGAGTCCAGGTCGGCGTCAGCTAGCAGTAAGCCGCCACCGTAGAGCAGATGTGCGACACTGCTTGAGCAGTCGTAGGCGGTGGCGATGAGGTTCAGCGGCAGGCCGTGTCCAGCCCCGTAGCGGTAGGGGGATCCGACGATTTGGTTGCCGGCCGCGATGATCCCCTGGACCGCTGCGGGCGCACTGAGCGGTGCGGCCGCCATGCCGTTGGACAGAAGCACCGCCCTGAGTCCGGTCGTGTGCACCGCCGGATCGCCGCCGCCGATGACGGGCACGCCGTCCCCGTCCCCACCCGCGCCGGCGCACACCCCGGAGCCGCCGCACACCCCGGCACTGCCGCTCGACCCGTCACCCGCGCCGGCGCTGATCTCTCCCACGGGCTGCTCACAGCCCACGGTGACGGCCTGAATGCGTACAAGCCCGGCCCAGCGACCGTGCGCATACGGGATGCCAAGCGCTTGGGCGAGACGCCACCACAGATCAATCACCCGACGGTAACCGTCAACCGGCCCGCCACCCAGACCGATGTCCTCCTTGTACGCGATCACCGTGTGATCACCGACGCTGATCGCCAGAGGGCTCCCATACGGCAAACCGCCCAGCGCCGTTGCAGTCGCAAAGCTGCTGCCGCCCAGCTCCGCGTAGCTGTCGAGCTGGGTGTTCAAACTCACCCCGGAGGCACCGACGGTGCCGCTGGACGGGTCACCGGGCCCGCCGTACTCCGTTGCACCGACTGTCCGCGGCGCACTGCAGACCAGATCGGCAAAACCGCCACCGCTAGCACCGCCGAGCATCGCCAGCGCCACCAGCACAAGCCCAAACGTTCCCGCCATCACAGCCGTCAGCGCAACCGTCAAACCAGCGCTGCAGTCCCGCCAATCCACGCGCATGCGCCGAGCCTATGCTCCCAAAACCCAGGAACACAGCGACTGTGACGGGACTGGCACACCGCGTCACAGAGCTGATACCAAGCGCACCGCCTGCAGTCCCGGGGGTCGCCTGCAGGCAGGCCGGCGCCCAGCCCGCCGCAAAGCGAGTAAAAATGCACAAACTGGCGTCGCGCAAAGCCAGTTTGCTCCCAGACCCGCCGGTTTTCGATACCAGATGCACAAATCGGCTTTTGGCCGTGCAGTTTGCGCATCCTGACTCCCTCTCACGGCACTTTTGGGCTCACCGCCCGGGGCCAGAGCCAACGCTCGGGGCCAACGCTCGGGGCCAACGCTCGGGGCCAACGCTCGGGGCCAGGGCTAGGGGCCAGGGCCAGGGCCAGGGCCAGCTCCTGACCACCAGCAGGCCGGAGTAGCTCCGGCAGGCACAGAAGACGATGGGGTCTTCGTCTCCGGTTCTCAGCCCACGCATGGTATCCGCAACCGTCGCCTGAAACACGCTATCCCAGAGCCGACGCCCGTGATGGGGCACGTTGGCACACTGGAGGCAGAGCACGTTGCGAGTTGGCCGCCCCGGCATCTCAAGCGTCACGTCGACCTGCCCGCCACCGGCATGTGTCAACCGCCCGCCTGGGGCCCACACGCCCGCACCCGCCCAATCTGACGGCCGTGGTGACGGCTTTTGGCCACAGCGGCGCTCGCTAACGTAGTGCCATGCCCCGCGTGCTCGACCTGGAACAGTCGCTGCTTTTGCTTGAACTGCAAGCGCCGTTTGACAAGCGACAGGTCCAGCTGGCGCGGCGCAGACTCGCCAAGCGCTGGCACCCGGACATAGCTCCACCCGGCCGCCAGGGTGAGCATGAGCGCCACCTGCAGGCGATCAACGAGGCCGCCGACCAGCTGGAGCGGCTGGCTGAGCAGTCGCGCAACGGGCACGTCAGCCGTAACGCCGTGAAGGTGTCCGCCGCGGCCGCGCGTAAGGCCCGCGCCGAGGAGGGCGCGCGCGCCTATGAGGCTGCGCAGCGCGCCCGCGCCCACGCGCAGGACCGTGCCAGACACGACCCGTTTGGATCACGCGTTCCCGATCACTCCGTGGTTCACCGTTATGCGCGCTGCCTTTCCTATCCGGAATGGGGCGTGGGCACCGTCAGCGGCATCTACTTCTCAGGCGACGGTGACAACGTCAAACAGTGGGCACGGGTTTCGTTTCAGATCGGCGTGCGCACCGTGCCAGCCGGCTCACTGCAGTTCGTTGACTTCTCCCGGCCGGACCCAGGCGCAGAACGCTTGGAGCGTTTTATGACCGCAGCCCAGCACGCCCTGGCCGAGGGTGACCCGGCGCTGGCGGCACAGCGGCTGATCTACGCGCGCGACGCAGACCCGCAGAACGCCACAGTGCTACGGCTGATGACAATCGCGTTCTGGCAGGCAGGCAACCTGTCTGCGGCGGGCCGCGCGGTCCGGGATTGGGCCCGGGCCGAAACCGATCGCCCAACGGCGGAACGCTACGCCTCCCGCATCTATGAGGACATGGGCGCGCTTGACTTGGCCGCCCAGTCCGCCCGGCGGCTCACGGACCGCACACCCGAGGACCCGTCCGCCTGGGCGCGACTGGGGCGCCTGCGGCTGCGTATGAACGACCGTGAAGGCGCGATCAGTGCGCTGCGCGTGAGCCAATCGCTTGAGCCTTCCGCCGATGTCCTGCTCGACCTCTCACTGGCTCACCACCTGAGCGGCGACGTCGGTGCCGAGGTGTCCACCGCCGAAGCCGCCACACGCCTTGCCCCCAAAGACGGCGTCGTGTGGTCTGTCTACGCGCACGCGCTCGCACGCACCCACCGAAGCGACGAGTGCATCGCAGCCTGCAAGCAAGCCCTGCGACTGCGACCGGACGCCGAGGTTGAGGACCTTCTGACGCGAGTTCGTGCGGCGCTTCCGCACGAACTCGGGCAGCAGAACGCCGCCTGACGGTGACTATTGCGGTGTCGGCGGCTTGGTTTGGGCTGTGATCTGGTGGCGGCCTGGGCTGGGGCGCTAAGGAGGTGTCAGGGATCCGGTTGCGGGGGTTGGTGTTGGGCTCCTCTGCCCGCAAC
>JBMFHK010000036.1:0-23188 GCA_049976865.1 Solirubrobacteraceae bacterium
GCACATTCACCAGCGCATTGGTAG
Source organism: Solirubrobacteraceae bacterium (assembly GCA_049976865.1). Lineage (GTDB taxonomy): Bacteria > Actinomycetota > Thermoleophilia > Solirubrobacterales > Solirubrobacteraceae > Palsa-465. The sequence continues at coordinate 25 of JBMFHK010000036.1, forward strand.
CTGTCGGATTCGCGCCGGCTCTGCCCCAGCGTCTGCCGGGCTTTGTTGCGGGTCCAGCGGTGGGTGCGCAAGGGTACGATTAGCGCATGACCCTGGCGGCGCAGAAGCTAAGGATCGGCCAGGAGGTGGAGGTTGACGGCCGCCTGTACGAGGTCGTCCCCGACCAGGAGGGCGGCGCCACGCTGGAGCCGGCCATCACCGTCTCCGCCGACGAGATCATCGCGCGGAGTGGCGGTCGTCGCGCAACCCCTGAAGAGGTCCAGGCGTGGTTCGGCGACATTCCATCTGACGGTGAGGGCTAGCCAGGATGACCGCCCGGGACGGCGATTCCAGCTGGGTGGAGGTCCGAGTGGATCCCGAGACATGGGCGGTGGAGGTGGGTCGGCTCCGTGAGGGCTCGCCCGCTCGGCTTGCCGCCGAACGGGAACGCAAGACGCTGCAGCAGCGCGGCGTTCCGCGTGACGCGCTGCTGGCATGTCGGACGGTTGGAGACGACGGGACCCGTCTTGGCCGCGAGTTCAAGGTTTATGTGCCGATCACCGGCGCGCCGGCCTCACAGCGTCCATTCGCGTTTGTGTTCTCCATCGCGTCCGCCGATGGCCGTCCCTACCTGGCGTTGACCGCGTTCGGCGAGCGTCATCCCGCGCATGGGACACGGTCTGTCTATGAGCGGGCCCACAAGCGACTCCACGGGCGCTACCCGGACCAGGAGCGGGCCCTGTCACAGGCGCCGAGCCGAACACCGCGGACTCGAACGCCAAGCCTTGGTCTCAGACGGGCGCAAGAGCGGGGCGGCCTGGAGAGGTGAGGCCGCGCGCGTGCTGGCCGCAGCCCGAGAGCCACCGACCGACGCGCATCTTCGGCATGAAGACCGCCGCGGTTACACAACCCATAGGCTGCGAGACGACAACGACCTTGCGCATCATCCCGGCTCGAGTCCGCCTGGCGTTGCATTGACCGCCCTACCCACCAGACTATTAGTTGATGCGCGTCCTTCACCTTGCCGATCTGCACCTTGACAGTCCGATGCGCGGGCTGTCAGCACACCAGGATGCTCCGGACGCGATCGCGAGCTGCACGCGTGATGCTTTTCAGAACGCTGTCGGGTTTGCTGTGGATGAGGCGGTGGATCTTGTCCTGATTGCCGGCGACGCCTATGACGGCGAATGGAACGATTTCAGCACGGGGGTCTTTCTCGCGCGGCAACTCGGCAGGTTGCGGGATGCGCGGATTCCGGTTGTGATGGTGTGGGGCAACCATGACCGAGCGAGCCTCATCACAGATAGGTTGAGCCTTCCGGACGGGGTTCGTGTGCTTGCCTTAGACAGGCCGGAGACCGTGGTCTTTGAGCAGCTCGGTGTTGCTGTCCATGGGCAGAGCTTTGGGGCACGGGAGGTGCCTGAGGATCTGGCTGCCGCCTACCCGCCCGCCAGGCCGGACCTGGTCAACATCGGGTTGCTGCACACCAGCTTTGCCGGTGGCGTTGGCCATGACACCTATGCGCCAACGTCAGCGGCGGTGTTGCAACGGGCTGGCTACGACTACTGGGCGCTGGGCCATGTGCACATGCGAAGTCAGGTCAGCCGCAGTCCAGTTGCCTGGTACGCGGGCTGCGTGCAGGGCCGCAGCGTAAAGGAGACCGGTGCGCACGGTGGCCTACTGGTGAGACTGGAACGCGGGGAAGCACCGGTTGTGGAGGAGCATGACTTCGATGTGCTGCGATTTGTCGCCGTCACGGTGGACTGCGCCGGGGAGTCGAGCATCAATGGTGTGATCACGCGCTGTCGGGCGAAGTTTGCCGAAGCGGTCGGCGAAGCTGACGGGCGGTCGGTCGCCGCACGGGTGACCCTGGAGGGAGCGACCGCTGCGCACCGGCTTTTGCTTGCCAGAGAGGATGAACTTGTGGCCGGGCTGCAGCTGGCTGCCAGCGATGTTGGGCAGGACAGGCTCTGGCTTGGACGTGTGTCTGTGGAGACTGTGGAGGTGCAAACCCAGTCTGCTGGCGATAGTGAGCTTGCCGGCGTACTGGACGCCGCGCTTGCGGACCCGCGAACCAAAGATGAACTCGCCGGTGTGCTGGCGGAGCTTGTCGAGCTTCTGCCGGACGCGATGCTCGACGCTGGCGCGTCCCTGAGTTGGCTTGCCGACAGCGATACGGCGTGGGGACGGTTGGCAGAGAAGGGCCGTGCGCGTCTTGAGGACGCGCTTGGTCTGCTGGACGGCACGGACGGAGGCTGAGGTGCGTTTCCGTGAGCTTCGGCTGACAGCGTTTGGGCCTTTCACAGGACAGACCCTGAAGTTTGGCGCCGGCCGGGACGGTGACTTCCATGTGGTGGTTGGCCCAAACGAGGCTGGCAAGACCTCGCTGCTGCGCGCCATCAACGCTCTTCTGTTCGGTGTCCCCGGGCAGACCAAGGACGATTTCTTGCACTCTTACGCGCAGATCCGGGTTGGGGCGTTGCTTGACCTGCCGGACGCCACGCAGTTTGATCTCACGCGTGTCAAGGCGAATGTGGGTGACCTGCGCGGCCCGGACGGGGAGCCGATCTCCGACCAGCCATTGAGGGCGGCGCTTGGCGGCATGGACGCCTCGTTGTACAGCCGCTTGTTCCTGGTAAGCCACCAAGAGCTCCGGGAGGGCGGACAGGGCCTGGCCGCCGGCGGTGGCGACTACGGAGTGTCCGTGTTTGGCGCCACGCTTGGCTCCGGGAACCTCGCGGCGGTGCGATCGGGTCTTGAGAAGCGGGCCGCCGAGCTGTTCAGCCCCAAACGGCAGGCGCGTAACCCCAAGGTCAACGCGGCCCTGGCCGCGTACCGCTCTCACCTAGACGAGGCCAAGGAGCGGTCCGTCAAGCCGCGTGCGTACGAGGATTTGACTGCGCGCATCAAAGATGTTGAAGCTACCCTGGATGCCAAGCGCCAGGAGGTGGCGGCACTGGAGCAGAACGTGGCCGCCCTTACACGCCTGCGTTCGGTGACCAGCCCATTGGCGAGACTGGCGGTCGTGGCCGGTGAACTGAAGAATTTGGCTGACGCACCAGCGCTGTCCGCGAACGCCAGGACCGAGCGCGAAGTTCAGACTGAGCGGCTTGCTCGCGCAGAGTACGAGCTTGAGAAGGCGCTGGGGGAGCTTGCGGCCCTTGACCAGGAGATCGATGCGATCCCTGTCGACGAGAGACTTCTAGAACACGCGCCACAGATCAAGACGCTTGAAGGCGCGATCCAGCGCCACGAGGCCGCCCTGTCAGACCGCAACCGACGCGAGCGCGAACTAGCCGACACAGATGACAGGGTGCAACGCCTGCGCACAAGCTTCAAGGCTGAGTTCCCCGGAGCCGACCCCCCCGGTTCAGCGCAGGAGCTACCGCGCGCAGTGCGAACTGGCATTGAGGAGCTGGGTGACCAGGAAGCGGCTCTGCGCCAGCGCGAGCGGGACGCAGCCGAGGCGCTGCGGGGGCTGACAAGCCAGCTGACCGAGGCCCAGCGGGCGGTCGATCAGGCGGTGAGGCCAGCGCAGATGCCTGCGACGGTCGTGTCGATCGTCTCTGATTTGGAGTCAGGTCTGCATGGCTTTCTGACCGCCCGGGACCGCGACCGGGATATTCGCGTGGCGATCAGGGGCGTTGAGAGTCAGGCGGCGGCACTCACACCGGGTGTGTCGCTTGTTGCTGAGAGTCTGACCCCGCCGACGCTTGCGCTGATCGGCGAGCACGCAGCACGGGTCAAACAGCTCGACGACACGGCTGGACGGATGGTTGGTGAGCGTGATGCGCTCAAGGCCCGTATTGAGACCCTTCGCGAACAGCTCGCGGCTGCCGAAGCTGTTGGCATACAGGAGATTGGCGAGAAGCTCCGCAGGGCACGTGGTCAGCGCGACGAGACGCTCAACGACCTCGGCGCCGCACTTGACACGGGAGAGATAGACAGCGCGCGAGCGTCACACGGAAGGCTGGCCCCGCTGATCCAGGATGCGGACTCACTTGCGGACGCGCAGCTTGCGCAGGCTGACGCGATCCGCCTGCGCAACCAGATCGGCGAGCTGGCCAGACAGCTTGACGATCACGAGCAAGAGCTGGGAGAGCTCAACACCGCCCGCATGGCTTGGAGAAGGGAATGGGCTGACCTTTGGGCGGAGTCTGGTTTCCCACCGCCGGCCGGTCCTGCCGACATGCTGGTCTGGCGGGAGCGCTACGACAATCTGCGTGAGCGCTACGACGATCTGCAGGCACAGCGGTCTGGACAGGAAGAGCTTTTGGCTGGGTACCGCAAGCAGTGCGAACGGCTGGTCGCGGCGCTCGCCGACGCCGGCCACCCAGTGGCCGACGGCCTGTCTGAAGAGCGGACCGTGGCCGAAGCGAGATCGGCCATCGACCAGACGACGGCAGGCCTTGTTGCCTACAACACGCTGGTGGCGACGCTTGCCGCCACGACCAAAGCTCACGAGCAGGCTTTAGCAGAGCTCCAGGCCGTCAAAGACGATCGAGCGGCCTGGACGGCACGGTGGCAGGACGCGCTCACCCCACTGCCCATAGCCGCCGAGACATCGGTGCCCGCAGCCCGCCAAGCCGTCTCACTGATCAATGAGATCGCCGCGGCGCAGGAGGAAGCGGCAAAGCTTGCGCACCGGATTCAGAGCATCAGCGCCGACTTTGATCGCTTCGCAAAGGACGCGCGCGCCGTGGCCGCGCAGGCGGCCCCGGACATCGATGCCGACGACCCGCTGGTGATGGTCAGGACGCTCGCACAGCGGCTTGAGGGTGCGCAAAAGACTCGGGGTGCGCTCGCGGTTCTCAACGAGCGTCGCGCCGCCCTCGTCAAAGCGATCGGCACGCATCGTGACGAGATCGCAGACGCCCAGGCTGCGCTTGACCGGCTGACAGCCGCCGCCGGATGCAGATCGGTAGACGAGCTTCCCGACATTGAGCGGCGTGCCGAGCGCCGCGCCGAACTGGAGCGAGAGCGCACGGAGCTTGAGCGTCAGATCGTCGAAGGCGGCCAACGACCGATCGACCGGTTGAAGGCCGAGCTTGCGGGGAGGGACGGCGACCAGATCACAGCCGAGCTGAACACCGCCAGCGACGCACTCGACACGGCGCGGGATCAGGAGAAGCAGCTGATCGAAGCGCGAGCCGCTGCGGAAGCTGAGCGCAGGGCGCTTGATCACGGCAGCCAGGCAGCGGCCGCTCGTGAAGCGGCGGAAGCGTCCATCAGCGACGCGGCGGTTGCGGTGGAACAGTATCTGTCTGAGAAGGCCGCCGCGGTTCTCCTGATGCGGGCGATCGACTACCACCGCGAACACAGCGCCACACCGGTCCTTGACCGCGCGCAAGAGCTTTTGCCGCAGCTCACGGCCGGCTCTCTGACCCGGCTGTTCGTCGACGACACACGGAGCGGGAAGCCGGTCCTGTTGGCGCGCCGGGCAGATGGGGCCAGCGATGTTGGTGTTGATGCGATGAGCGACGGCACCTTGGATCAGCTGTATCTGGCCCTGCGTCTGGCGGCTCTGGAGCACCATCTGCAAGCAGCACGGCCGCTGCCCGTGCTGCTTGATGACGTCCTTGTGCACTACGACGAAGAGCGGGTTGCCGCCGCCTTGCCGGCGCTGGCCTCCGTTGGCAGGCGAACACAGGTGATCATGCTCACCCACCACCAGCACGTCGCCGACATCGCAAGAGAGGTCCTGCCTGACGGAGCGGCAGTTCATTCTCTGACCCCGGGCGTGTGACCCGCCAGCTCACTGCAATGTCCTCCCACAGAGCCGCGCGCCACCGCGTCTTAGAAATGTCTTACGCGTCTCTGAAGATTGCTGATAAGCCTGCTTATCAGTGCGTGCGAACCCAAGCAGAGCCGTTTTGTCGGGCGTCGCCCTTGGTGTGGCCACCGCGGCGCTTTTGATTGCCGGCGCGACCGCGTCAGGGGCGGAGGGCAGCCGGCGCGTGGGGGCATGCGCCGGCTCTTCCGGCTGGCCTGCGAGCACGTGGCCCACTGGTGTCCTCCAGGTCTCTGCGGGTTGATGTGGTGCTTGCGTCAAGCGACCCGCAGGGTCTGAGCAGTTATGCCCAGGCGGTGTCCACACCGGGGTCGTCGGATTACCGTCGCTATCTGAGCCCACCGGAGTTTGCCGTACGGTTCGGCGCATCGGCTTCGGCGGTTGACACGGTCCAGGCGGCGCTGCGCGCCGAGAGCCTCCACGTTCAGGGTGAGTCCGCCAACCACCTGGTGCTGCACGTGCAGGCGTCGGCTGGCAGCTTTGAGCACGCCTGGCACACGTCGATCGATACCTACGTCCTGCCGGGCGGAGCCACCGGCTTTGTCAACTCCTCTGCGCCGCAGCTACCGGCCTCTGCGGCGGCGCACATCTCGGCGGTCGTCGGACTGGATTCGCTGGTGAGTGCCAGGCCCCAAGCGATGCGTCAAGCGGCGCCCGCCGCGTTGGCACGCCCGGGAGGCCAACAACCGCGGCAGCTGGTCGCACACCAGACCGCCGGTCCGCAGCCCACGAGCGTATGTACACAGGAGATCGGTGATGCATCTACCCAGCTCGGCAGCGTGCCATGGACCTACCCGGACCTTGCGCAGGCCTACCAGTACGACGATCTCTATGCCGGCGGTGACGAGGGGAGCGGGACCACGGTCGCGCTGATTGAGTTCGCTCCCTACGTGAGCTCCGACATCACGACGTTTGAGGACTGCTACTCAAGCCCGCCCGATCCGGCCATCACCAACTATCCGGTCGACGGGGGCGCCGGCAGCCCGGTGACTTCCGGTTCCGCAAGCGTTGAAGGCGGCGAACAGGAGGCCGAGCTTGATATTGAGACGATCATCGGACTTGCGCCGCAAGCGTCGATCGATGTCTATGAGGGGCCGCTCGGCGCGACTGATAGCAACATTCTGGACACCTACACGCAGGCGATCGACAACCCGGTCGTGAACGTCATCTCAACCTCCTGGGGTGAGTGCGAAGCCGCCGAGGACCCAAGCCTGATCAATGCTGAGGCGACGCTGTTTCAGCAGGCGGCGGTCGAGGGTAAGACGGTGGTCGCGGCAGCCGGTGATGACGGGTCCGAAGACTGTGACGGAGTTCTTAGCGGCTCCGCTGGCACGGCGCTGGCGGTTGACGACCCGGCCAGTCAACCCTACGTTACCGGGGTGGGTGGTACCTATCTGCAGTCTCTGGGGCCCGCCCCGGCCGAGACGGTCTGGAACGGCAACGCGTCAGACGGGTTGTCCGGCGGCGCGAGTGGCGGCGGCGTTTCATCGCTGTGGCCGATGCCCAGCTACCAGGCGGATGCAGCCGCGTCACTGGGAGTGATAAACGCGAACTCAAGCTGCCCCTCGGGTTCCGGCTTGTGTCGTGAGGTGCCGGACGTGTCTGCCGACGCGGGTGCACCTGTTGCCGTGTATTGCACGGAGACAGGGTCTGAAGGGTGTGGTGCCACGGGCGATGGCGGCTGGACGGCGTTTGGCGGCACCAGTTTGGCGGCACCCACCTGGGCGGCGCTGTTTGCGCTGGCCGACTCAAGCAGCGCATGTGACGGAACGCCGTTGGGGTTCGCAAACCCCGCTCTCTACAACGTGGCAAGCGGTGCGGGCTACGCGTCGGCATTCAACGACATCACGTCTGGCAACAACGACCTCCTGGATGCCCACGACGGCACCTACGCGGCCGGGCCGGGCTACGACATGGCCTCAGGACTCGGATCACCCATCGCCGGATCGGGCTCGGGGTCAGATGACGGCCTGGTCACACAGTTGTGCAAAGCTGCCCGGCCCGCCATCCCACCCCCCACACAGACCGGCACGGTAACCACCGCAACCGCCACCACGCCGGCCACCGCAACCGCCACGGCAGCCCCTGCCGTCGCAAAGATCACACCTACGGCCGGAAGAAAAGCGGGCGGTGCGGTGGTCACGATCTCCGGATCCGGGTTTAGCCACGTCAGTGCCGTCCACTTCGGCTCGCGTCGGGCCAAGTCTTTCAAAGTTGACTCGACCAAAAAGATTGTTGCCATCGCGCCTGCCGGCAGCGGTACGGTCTACGTGACGGTCAGTACCGGTGCCGGCGCCAGCAGGCGGGTGAAGGCTGGCAGGTTCGCCTACCTGGCCCGTCCGGCCGTTTTGCGGCTGAGCCCGGACAGCGGGCCGTCCGCTGGGGGAACGCGGGTGACCGTCTTCGGAACAGGCTTCACAAGGGTCAGCGCGGTGCGTTTTGGTAACAAGCGCGCACGCTCGTTCAGGGTGCGCTCGGCGGGCAAGCTGGTCGCGGTTGCACCTGCGGCAGCCGGCCGCCAGCCGGTGAGGGTCAGTACGCCTGGCGGGACCAGCCGGGTTGGGCGAGCCGCCCGGTTCCGCTTTCGCACCCGGTAGGAGTTGTGACCGGTCAGCTCTGGGTGGCCGCCGTCACAGCGGTCACGCCTCAGAGACGGTGTCGGCCCGGCGCTTGGTGCCAGGACCTTCACCGTCCCCGAGGCGGACTTGGTTCACACCGAACCCGGACGGGGGATCTACAGGGTCGGATGTGAGCTGGCAGCAGTGATCGCTTCCATGTCTGGTCAGCGCTGCCAAGCCTTGCCGGTCACCATCGCTTGAAGGGTGCAGCCGGCGACGACCAGCCAGAAGCCGGCGAGCACGATCAGCAGCCCCGCGGCGCCCCACGCAAGCGGCTGGGTGTGCCAGGCGGTGGCGATCGCCAAGGTCGCCACGGTGTATGCCCCAAGCGGGAAGGTGAACCCCCACAGGCCTACGCCAAACGGCAGGCCCCCACGGAGCAGATAGCGGATCAGCAGCGCCGCAGCGGTGAACAGCCACCACACGCCCAAGCCCCACAGGGCCGACGCGGCGATCAGGGACAGGAGCTGCACCGCTGGCGCGGCGGGACCCCAGAGGTGCACTCCGGCCGCGGCAAGATGCAGCAGCGCGATGCTGCCGACGCCGATGGGCCCCAGCCCGATCCACAGCGTCGGGGCGAGAGCGGACTGCGGAAGCGGGTGGAACACCAGCCGGGCAAACACGACTATCGAGAGCATCAGGAACAGCAGCAAGCCGGCGCCGAAGCCGGCGTACCCCGCGAGCATCAGCAGCCTTGCGGGAGTTGGGCCAACGTGCGACAGCAACGGGATCAGTGCCAGCGGGATGACGATGTTGGCAACCGGCGGAATGAACCAGGCGCCGTTGGCCAGTTGCGTGTCCACCCGCTCGCTGGTGAACAGAATGTAGGTGAACACCACCGAGAAGGCGACGGTCAGCAGGCCGCCGGCGATGGCAAGCACGGTCACGATGTCGGTGATTGGAGTGCTGGAGGTGAATATCGTCGGACCGGCGGTGGCGGTGGCCACAGCAAGCACAAGCAGCGCCGCCGGGAAGGTGGCGTACAGCGGACCGATCGCAGGGTTACGCAGGTCCGCCAGAGCCTGATCGCGGTGGGCCACCAGGCGTGACAGGTAAGGGCCGACGAGCATAAAGGCGATCACCCAAGCGGCGATCACGAAAGCCACACCTATGTCATGTGCGGCAGTCAGCAGGTTGCTGCTGGAGCCAGGGTTCAGGTAGGCGCCGACCCCGACGATCGCCGTGCCCATCACCGCGCCGTACCAGCCGGGATGGAACGCCCGCAGGATGGTTGTGGGCGCCTGCACGGCACTGCTCGGGGCTTCGCTAGCAGCGTTGCTACTCATAGTTGTTCACCCTCCCCCGGTAGCGCTGAGCGCTGGTTGATGTGGTCAAACAAAGGCTCGGCGTTACCAAGCACCTGGGTTGCCATCGCGAACCGTGCGATATGGAACGCTTCCAGCAGCTCGGCGTCGGGAATCTCAAGCGTGTTGGCTTTGCCGAGCATGGCGAGCGTGCAGGCCTGGTTGGAGGTCGCCAGCGCAACCGCGAAGTAAATGAGCGTACGGGTTCTTTCGTCAAGCGCACCATCTTCGGGAGGCATCGCCCACGCGCTCGAGCGGACCTGTTCGAAGATCATTCGGGGATCCGCGGTAAGTGATTTTTCAAGGGCCGCCGGGATGGTGCCCAGCGTCGCGCTCATCCGCTCAAGGATCTGCTCCTTGGTGGGTGTCTGGTCAGGCATTGGATTACTCCTTGGGTCGGGATTGCATGTTTGCTTCGTGCTCCGCGGGCTGTCCCGTCCGCCCTGGTGCTCCCAGGTGGGAAAACGGGGGCTGCCGCCGGACGTCTCCTGTCGGCGTAGGGAGCAGCTCGTGGGTGGCTGCGAGCCTGCGTTTGGCCACCCGGATCGCCTGCAGCCAGGTTCCCGTGGACAGCCGCGCGACGGGTCGCCTGCGCAGCTCAGTTATCGCGCGGACGGCGCGCGGCCCGGATGACCGCGCCGACGGGTCGTTTCTCCACGGTGATTGCACTGCCACAGCGTCTCACCCGCAGGCCCCGCTGTCTTCACTGCTGGCGCCAGACTGCACTACGGGCTGCCTGGCGATGGCGCTTCACGCTAACCCGAAGTCAGCGCGGGCCGGCGCCGGTTAGCTGGCGGGCAGCGCCACCAACACGGAGGTACCTTCGCCCTCGGGACTGCGGATGCTCAGTGATCCGCCGAGCGCTTCCACGCGATCAATCAGTCCCATCAAGCCGGTGCCCTTCTGGGCGTCAGCCCCGCCGATCCCGTTGTCTGACACCTCCACAAGCAACGTCTGTTCGCGAACGCGCGCCGCGATCTCAATGCGCGTGGCGCGGGCATGCTTGGCCACGTTGGTGAGCGTCTCCGAGACTGTGTAGTAGGCGGCCACCTCCACCTCGGGGGCCAGTCGCGACTCCACGTTGACATCGACCGCGACCGGAAGCGGAGAACGGCGCGCCAGTGTCATCAGCGCGGGCGCAAGCCCGCCCGCGTCCAAGATCGCCGGATGGATGCCGTGTGCGATCGTACGCAGATCCTCAAGCAGGTCGTTGAGCTCATCCTGGAATCGCTCTAACTGGGCCCGGAGTTCGTGAAGCTCACTGGGCACGGATGCGTGCGCGACCCGAAGCTGGAGCGCCAGTGACACGAGTCGCTGTTGCGCCCCGTCGTGCAGGTCACGTTCGATCTGTCGTCGTGCCTGGTCGGCGGCGGCAACCAGTCTGGCTCGTGATGAGGCCAACGCGGCGCGACTCTCCGCGTTGGCGATCACCGTCGCGAGCAGCCCGGCGAACTCCAACAGACGGACGTCAGCATCCGCCGGCAGCGGCGAGGCGGTTGCGGGCCGGGCGACCATCACCCCCCAGGGGCGGCCGTCGATCATCACCGGCACGGCGATCCTCCAGCGATGCCGCGGATCGTCGGCCAGCCGTCTGGTAGGGCACGCGGCGGTGAACGCGTCGGCTGCAAGGTTGGCGGCGCGCAACAGTGTCGAGCCATCGTCGCTGTGGCGCTTACCGGTCCGGTCCCACGCGCCGACGGCAGCGACCGTTCCGTCTGACAGGTAACGGCCCAGCGCCATGTGATCACCTGGTAGCGGTCCCCCGATCTCATCTGCGAAAACTACGAACAGCTGCGCGGGTGGTGCGCCGTGTGCAACCAGGGTCGCCAGCCGCCGGAAGGTCGCAAGCTCGTGTCCCAGGCCACGCGGATCTGCCTTGCGCGCCGTCTCTGGCTGCCCCACACCCGCAGCTTTGCCAGCTTCTCTAGCCGTCTCAGCCACGTGTGTGTCTGGGGCTCGGTTGTCCGCGGGTGCTGCTTTGGTTACTGGGCGCGCGATGGGAAGGATCCATGACTTTACGCATGGCCACCCAGGTTACCCCCGGCCCAGGCGGTCCACCCGCAAAGCCACGGCTGACGGGTAGCTGTCAGATTGCGCATAATCTCAATGATGGCTGTGCCTTCCGAGTTAGCTCATGACGCGACCGTGCAGCCGCCAAGTGATGCGCAAGCGCGTGTACGAGTGGCGCTTGCCGATGACGACGTGTTGCTCCGTGAAGGGTTGGCCAGTTTGCTGGCGCACGCCGGGCTTGAGATCGTCGGCCGCTGCGGCACCGGCACCGAACTGGTCGAACTGGTCGCCGAACTCAAACCCGAGCTGGCGATCATTGACATACGAATGCCACCCACGCACACCACGGAGGGGTTGGAGGCGGCCCGTACGATCCGTGCGCAGTCGCCGCAGACCGCGATCCTGCTGCTGTCAGCCTACGTTGATGTTGAGCACGCGCTTGACCTGCTTACCCAGGGCGCCCGGACCGGCTACCTGTTGAAGAGCCGCATCACCGATGTGAAAGAGTTCTTGGATACGCTCGGGCGCATCGTCAGGGGGGGCTCGGTTGTTGATCCCGCGCTCGTGCAGGAGCTGGTGGCTGCCAAGCGGGTCAGCGATCCGCTGGAAGAACTCAGCGCCCGGGAGCGAGAGGTGCTGGCGCTGATGGCCGCAGGCCGCTCAAACGCCGGCATCGCCCGTCGGCTGTGGGTGACTGAAGGCACGGTCGAGAAGCACGTGCACAGCATCCTCACCAAGCTCGGGCTGCTTGAAACCGAGGATGACCACCGGCGCGTCCTGGCGGTCCTTGCGTTTTTAGCCAAGTGAACGCCACGCGGCGTGAAGCCGTCGCACCGCGTGCGCGGAGAGCTCGGCCTTGGGCAAGTATCCGGCCGAGTGACTTGCCTGGACCAGATCGACAAAGGCGGCTTCAGTGTGAGTGGAGACCAGTATCACGCAGGTGTGTTGTTCTGGTGGCTGCGTCTCACTCAGTTGGCGGGCCAGATCAAAGCCGCTCTCGCTGCCCAGTCTCACGTCCACCAGCACAACGTCAGGGTTCAGTTGCCTGGCGAGCTTGAGTCCCTGCGCGCTGCTGGACGCGGTGCCCACAACGATCAGCCCCTCGTACTCCAGCAGGAAACGGGCTGACTGCAGGAAGCGGGGGTTGTCATCAACTATCAGGCATCCAAGCTGGACCTGATTGCCGACCCGGTTGTTGGGCGCGCCCGAGCTGGGGTCTTGGTGACCGGAGCCGGTCCGTGTGGTGGGCGTCTCAGCCGCCGCTGGATGGGAAAATATGCGTCGCGTCATTGTCTTGTTGCGGCCTTGGCTGAGTGGCGCCGCCGGCTCCCGGACCGCCCACCGCGGTCTCGCGGGCAAGAACTGGCGGCCGCGCTGAAATCTGGTGGCCAGTCCTTATCCATCAGTGTGCTCAAGCGGCGCTGTCGCGGGTTTCATCGCAGCTAACGATCCCGCAGGCGCCCGCTGATGTCTTCGCCACCAGCACCAAAGAGGCACTCGGGATAACCCCAATCGCACAATCCCTGGCAGCACCGCTGGGATCGGACACCGCTACGCTCCTGAGTATGTTCGTTTGGCTGGGTAGCGTCCCGTGGCGCACGTGAGCGGCGCTCAGCCGTTTTTTGCGGTGGCGCCGCGTTCAATGTATCTGCACGCCAGCGCAAGCCGTCCCACGTTCTGTTAGCCGATGGAGACGACGACAATCGACGCAGCCCCCAGCTTGGGACGCCGCGCCAGGCTGGCGCGAGCGCTTGTGGTCTTTGGCCCAGGTCTGATGGTGATGCTGGCCGACACCGACGCCGGCAGCATCGTTACCGCTGCCAAGTCTGGGGCCGATTGGGGCTACCGGCTGCTGCCGCTGGAGGTGCTGCTGATCCCTGTGCTGTATGTGGTGATGGAGATCACCGTGCGCCTGGCCGCCACCACCGGCAAGGGGCATGCCGAGGCGATCCGTGACACCTTTGGCGCACGCTGGGCGGCCGTGTCGGTTGGCGGTTTGGTAATCAGTGTGACCGGCGCGCTGATCACCGAGTTTGCGGGGCTTGCCGCTGTGGGCGGCTTTGTTGGGATCCCACCAGCCGTGACGGTGTCGTTGGCTAGCGCCTTTCTGATCGGCGTTGTCGTCACCGGCGGATACCGTCGCGTGGAGCTGATTGGCTTGGCGCTCGGGACCTTCGAGATGGCGTTTCTGGTGGCAGCCGTTCTCGCGCAGCCAAGGTTAGGGGCGATCACCTCCTCTTTCTGGTCCCATCAGCCGCTCGGCAACCGCAGCTATCTGATGCTGGTGGCCGCCAACGTTGGGGCGGTGGTGATGCCGTGGATGATTTTCTACCAGCAAGGCGCAGTCATCAACAAGGGACTGCGCGAGCATCAGCTGAACCTGGAGCGGATCGACACCGGCCTTGGTGCCGTGGTCACCCAGCTGATCATGATCGCGGTGCTGGTGGTCACCGCCGGCACGCTGAACGGCCACCACAGCTCCTCACTGGGTTCCATCGGCCAGATCGCCAGCGCATTGACCCCTTATCTAGGTGAGTTTGCAAGCCATCTGACGTTCGCCATGGGGGTCACTGGCGCCGCGTTGCTTGCGGCGCTGGTTGTGTCGCTCGCGGCGTCGTGGGCGGTGGCCGAGGCTTTGGGCTCCCGTCACAGCCTTGACGACCGTGTGCGCCGCGCGCCGCTCTTCTACGGCATCTACACCGCAAGCGTGGCTACTGGCGCGGCGGTGGTGCTGCTTGCGCAGCGCTCGCTGGTGACCCTGTCAATCGACGTGGAGGTTCTCAACGCGCTGCTGCTGCCGATGGTCATCGGCTTTCTGGCCGCGCTCGCATGGAAGGCTCTGCCGACAGCCCACCGCCTGCACCGGCGCGAGCGATTTGTGCTCACGGTTGTGCTGGTGCTGGTCAGTTTTGTCGGCGTGAGCTGGATCGCCTTGGCGTTGTTCCCCGCCTGAGCAGCGAGGTGAACCCGAGCGCGAGCACCTTGGCGGGCGCTTGGCGCGTCGGTTAGCCTGATGTGCATGCCTGCACTGAGATCCCACGCCGTCACGCACGGCCGCAACATGGCTGGCGCCCGCGCCCTGCTGAGAGCCGCCGGCGTGGAGCGCGACGACTTCGGCAAGCCGATCATCGCCATTGCCAACTCCTACACACAGTTTGTCCCGGGCCACACTCACCTTGCTCCGGTCGGAGCAGTCGTGGCTGACGCCGTGAAGCGGGCTGGCGGGATCCCCCGGGAGTTCAACACGATCGCCATTGACGACGGGATCGCCATGGGGCATGGCGGGATGCTCTACTCGCTGCCGTCACGCGACCTGATTGCAGACAGCGTCGAGTACATGGCCAACGCCCACTGCGCTGATGCGCTGGTGTGTATATCCAACTGCGACAAGATCACGCCGGGGATGCTGAACGCTGCGCTGCGACTAAACATCCCCGCCGTGTTTGTGTCCGGCGGCCCGATGGAGGGCGGCAGCACCGTCCTGGTGGACGGCACGGTCCGCAAGCGTCTGAACCTGATCACCGCGATGACCGATGCCGTCAACGACAGTATCTCCGACACTGACCTCGCGCTGATTGAGGAGGCCGCCTGCCCAACCTGCGGCTCCTGCTCAGGGATGTTTACGGCCAACTCAATGAACTGCCTGACCGAGGCTCTGGGGCTTTCGCTACCCGGCAACGGCTCGACGCTCGCCACCCACACCGCCCGCCGCGAGCTGTATGAGGCAGCCGGCCGGAGCGTGGTTGAACTCTGCCACCGTTACTACCAGGACGGTGACGAGACGGTGCTGCCGCGCCAGATTGCCACTCGCAGCGCGTTTGAGAACGCGATGTCCTTGGATATCGCGATGGGCGGCTCGACCAACACCGTTCTGCACATCCTTGCCGCCGCCCAGGAGGCTCAGATCGATTTCACCATGCGTGACATCGACGAGATCTCCAAGCGGGTTCCCTGCATCTGCAAGGTCGCCCCCAGCTCCAGCTACCTGCTTGAGGACGTGCACCGCGCCGGCGGAGTCCCGGCGATCCTGGGCGAGCTGTGGCGTGGTGGCTTGCTCAATGAGCAGGTGCGCGCGGTGCACGCGGCTTCGGTCGCGGAGTGGCTGGAAACCTGGGACGTACGCGGCGAGCACCCCTCCGAGCATGCGCTCGAGCTGTTCCATGCGGCGCCGGGCGCCCGGCGTTCGGCCGAGGCGTTCTCACAGTCGGAGCGGTGGGAGTCACTTGACACCGACGCCACCACCGGTTGCATTCGCGACGCGAACCACGCCTACACCAGTGACGGCGGCCTGGCCATCCTTTACGGCAACCTGGCGTTGCGCGGCGCGGTGGTCAAGACGGCGGGCGTTGATGAGGAGCTGTGGCGGTTCAGCGGCCCAGCGGTGGTCGTGGAGTCGCAGGAAGACGCCGTTGAGGTGATTCTGGGTGGGGGTGTCAAGGCGGGAGACGTGCTGGTGATCCGCTACGAGGGGCCGCGTGGCGGGCCGGGCATGCAGGAGATGCTCTATCCCACCTCCTATCTGAAGGGCAAGGGGCTTGACAAGGTGTGTGCGCTGGTCACCGACGGACGCTTCTCCGGGGGCACGTCAGGCCTGTCGATCGGGCACGTCTCACCTGAGGCTGCGTCTGGTGGCACGATCGCGCTGGTGCAGAGCGGTGACACGATCACGATCGACGTCCCGGCGCGCCGCCTGGTCCTTGAGGTTGACGAGGATGAGCTGGTCAGGCGGCGAGAGCTGCTGCAAAAGGGCGGTGGCTACGCGCCCCGGGAGCGTGAACGTGAGGTCAGTCCGGCGCTACGCGCCTACGCGGCGATGGCGACCTCAGCGGACACTGGTGCGGTGCGTGACGTCGATGCCGTGGAGCGGGCTGTGGCCAATCAAGCGGCGGCCCACCCGTTGGCCGTCAGCTGAACGCCGTGTGGTCAGCGTTTGGCACTTCGGCGACAGATGATCGCTGTCACCGCGATCGGGTTGACAGCAGCCGACAGTCTGATCGACCGTGCGCTTAACTCACTGTGGTTATGCAACCTTTGATCCTCAACTACGAGTCAAGCGGTCCTCAGGATGCGCCCGTGCTGCTGCTTGGCGGGGGGCTGGGCACCAACCTGACGATGTGGCGGGAGCAGGTACAGGCACTGGCGAGCACGCACCGCGTAATCCCGTTTGACCACCGCGGCCATGGTCGCTCCTTCACGGCTTTGGGACCCTACAGCATTGATGATCTTGGCCGTGACGTGCTTGCGCTGATCGACCATCTGGGCATCGAGCGGGTCTCTTACGCAGGTCTGTCGATCGGCGCCATGGTTGGGATCTGGCTGGCGGCCAACGCGCCCGAGCGCCTTGATCGTCTGATCCTGATGGGCCCATCCGCATACGCACCCCCGTCATCCCGTTGGCTTGAGCGCGCCGAGTTGGTGCGGGAGGCCGGTACCGCCGCGGTGGTGGCTGATGCGGTCGTGGAGCGGTGGTTCACGGCTGCATGGGCGGACTCCCATCCGGCGGTTGTTGACAGTTACAGGGCGATGGTTGTCTCCACCGACGCGGAGGGCTATGCGGCCTGCTGTGAGGCGATTGCGGCGATGGACCTGCGTGAGCAGCTTGGTGCGATCTCAGCGGCAACGCTGGTAATCAGCGCCGCTGAGGATCTGTCGCTGCCGCCCGAGCATCAACGGTTGATCGCCGAGCGGATCGCCGGCGCGCGTTTGGCGACGATTCAGGACGCCGCGCACATCGTCACAGCCCAGCAGCCGGACCTGGTCAATCGCCTGATCGCCGAACACCTGCGCAGCTGAGCCGGACCGGCGCAAACGCTGGTCTGGACGCCGTCCGGTGGATGACCGACGATCTCTGCGACGCTCAACTGCGCGCAGTTGAGCGTCGAGGCGGTGGCTGAGATGCGCTGCGACTGCGCGATAATCGCAGCGTATGGTTGACCAGGCCTCTGATCCCTATGCGGTGCTGGGCGTCCCGCGCGGCGTCTCTGAAGCGCAGCTGCGGCGCACCTACCGCGCCCTGGTCAAGCAGCACCATCCTGATCACAACGGCGGCTCGGCCGAGTCAGCGGCCCGCTTTGCTCTGATCCAGGAGGCTTACACCGCGGTCAAGGCTGACGTCAGTGCATCGTCGTCAGCTGCCAGGGCTGGGCAGAGAAGTGCGACGCGGACCGGGGCTGGGCGGACGGGTGCTGCACGCTCCGGGGCTGCGCAGGCGGGTGCTGCGCGGACCGGGACTGGGCCAAAAAGCGGCTCACCGCCGGGTTCCGTGCGGACGCAGGCAACGGCTTCTGCGGCCGCGCAGGGCAGTGATCTTGAGGCGCGCATCCGGGAGATGGAGCAAGACATAGCGCAGTCTGCGCGCCAGCGTGCGGCAGCCGCCAAGGCCCAGGCCGCGAAGCTGGCGGCAGCCCGGCAGCAGGCCGCGAAGCTGGCGGCAGCCCGGCAGCAGGCTGCCTATGAATCAGTGCTGAGTTCCCGGCAACGGCGACCAACCGCGGAGGAACTTGGCTATTACTCAACGGACGACAGTATTTCCCAGATCGTTGACGACGCCACAGGTGAGCTGGCTCGCAAGATCCAGAACTCTGACGCCAAGCGCCAATTCACGCGTCGGCTGACGGACCTATTCGGTTCCGGACAGTGAACACCGCCCAGACCAACAGTGTGCCTGCCGCGGTGAGAGAGCCGGCCAGGCATACGGCGCTCCAGCCGTAGGCGGCCTCGAGCGTTCCGGCCACTGCGGAGAGCATAATCGCGCCGCTGAAGTAGGCGCCCATGTAAGCGGTCGTCACGCGGCTGCGAGCGGCCGGATCAAGACGGTAGATGGCGTTCTGGTTGGAGATGTGGGATGCCTGTGCCCCCAGATCAAGCACCACGATGCCAGCGATCAGTGCCAACAGAGAGCTGCCCCCCAGGTACAGCAGGCCAAAGCCGGCCAACACCAGTGTGAGACCGACGGTCGTGACCAGGTGGTTGTGACCCTCGTCACCGAGGCGTCCGGCCGCCTGTGCGGCCAGGGCGCCCGCGATACCGGCCAGACCGAACAAGCCGATGGTGGCGTTGTTGTAGTGGTAGGGGCTGCCGTGAACACCGGAGAGCAGGAATGCCAACGCTGTCCAAAGGAGGCTGAAGCAGCCAGACACGCCGAGTCCCAGCAACATCCGTTGCCTGAGCGTAGGTTCACGCCGGATCAGCAAAACAAGCGATCTCAGAGCTGCCCGGTAGGGCAGCTCTGAGGTGGGCGCGACCGTCGGCATGCTGCGTCGCAGGATCACCGCCAGGGGCAGCATCAGTGCTGCGCCGAAAACGAACGGGCCACGCCAACCGACCAGCTGCGCGATCAGTCCACTCAGCGTCCGGGATGCGAGGATGCCGATCAGAAGGCCGCTCATGACCATGCCCACAACCCTTCCGCGCTCGTGCTCGGCGGCGAGGTGGGCTGACAGCGGCACGATCACCTGCGCCACGAAGGTGGCCATCCCGATCAGCAGGTTCATCAGCGCAAACACCAGCATGTTGGGAGCCGCCGCCGCGCCCGCCAGGCACACTGCGATGACCACCATCATGCGCGTGACGAGTTTGCGGCGTTCCACCAGGTCGCCCAGCGGCACCAGGAAAATGAGGCCGAGGACGTACCCGACTTGTGTGACCGTCACCAGCAGGCCGGCGCTGCCGCTGGACACGTTGAACGCGTGTGCCAGCGTATGGAGCAGCGGCTGAGCGTAGTAAAGGTTGGCGGCGCAGGCGCCGGTGGCAACGGCCAGCACCGCCACCAGCGACCTGCGCATCGGTGTGGCGGCTGGCGCCTGCGCCGCGCTCACGCCTGCACTGAGTGTTTCAGCTGCTCATCACGGCTGACCAGCTTGACCCGTGGCGGCGCCAAGCGCCCGCTCGTGGGCGTCTATCGCCTGCCAGCCGGCGTAGTCAACGACCGTCACGCCACGTGTGCGCAGTTCACGCAGAAGCTGGTTGGGCGTGCTGGCTGGGGTGGGCAGAAGCCCGGCTTCCAGATCGGTCAGCAAGTGATCGGTAGTCTCCTGCGCGCAGCGCTTGTTGGTGCCGATCACTCCTGAAGGTCCCCGCTTGACCCAACCGGCCGCGTAAAGTCCGGGGATCGGCAGCAGGGTGTCGGGGTCGAGCACGCGCCCGTCACGGTTCAAAAGCGTCTGACGCCGTTCATCAAAGGGCACGCCGGGCAAGGGCACCCCGACATAACCGACGGCGCGCAGCACCAGACCCGCCTGCACCCGTTCGGTCACTCCGGTTGGGTGTGGCCGCAGCTGACCGTCAGCGGCTGGCATAAGCTGGTTGTGTTCGATGCGGACGGCTTCCACGCGTTCATTGCCGTCGAGTGCGATGGGCGAGACCAAAAAGCGCAGCACGATCCGTTTGGGCTTTCCCCGTGGCGGCTGCTGCGCGTAGCGCCGCAGCACGCTGACGTTGTTCTGGGCCGTCTGATCGGCCTGCCCGAGCGCCGCCTCGCCGTCTGGGCCGAGCACCAGGTCGGCAGGGTCGACTACCACGTCGGCCATCTCCAGTTCGGCGAGCTCAAGCAGCTCGGGGTTGGTGAACGCGGCCTGGGCGGGACCGCGACGGCCGAGCACGACGATCTCCTCCACCTTGGACCTGCGCAGGGCCTCAATCGCATGATCGGCCGTGTCTGTGACCAGAAGCTCGTCAACGGAAAGGGCCAGCATCCGGGCAACGTCGAGCGCCACATTACCGTTGCCGACCACCACGGCGCGCTTGACCGACAGGTCAAAGTCCATGTCCGCGTAGTCAGGGTGGCCGTTGTACCAGGCGACAAATTCCGTAGCCGACTCGCTGCCGGGCAGCTGTTCACCAGGGATCCCCAGGCGCCTGTCGCCCGGGGTGCCAACCGCGTATATCACCGCGTGGTACGCGCTGGCAAGTTCTGCGTGAGAGACGTCCCTGCCGACCTCAACGTTCCCGTGAAAGCTAAACCCAGGCTGCCGTGCGGTTCTCTCAAAAACCCTCGTGACCGACTTGATCTTCGGATGGTCCGGGGCAACGCCAAACCTCACCAGGCCCCAGGGTGTGATCAGCCGGTCAAAGATATCCACGGTTATCGCCAGCTCCTTGTGGGCAAGCAGCTGACCGGCTGCGTAGAAGCCGGCGGGGCCGGAGCCGACGACCGCCACGCGCAGCGGATGCTCGGGGGTGGCTAAGTTGCTCACCTGCCCCAAGATACCTACCCGCTCGTCCGAAGCTCCTGATCCGAAGCGTCTGTGAATGCCCTTTGTGGGGCTCTGTGCCAGCTGTCGGCACTGTCCAAGCTTGTGGGCCAGACGCTCACCTCACCGGCTAAATCGGACTGCTGAACCGGTCGGCCGCCCGGCATGGCCAGGCGACTGCGTCACTTCAGACTGTGCTGGTTTTGCCACATATACTTGTAGGTGTCCAAAGTGAGGAGCTTGTCGTGCAGGAGATGGTCATCTACGGCGTCACCTTTGACATGGTTGGCAAGCAGCCGATCGTGCTCCTGAAAAGTGTTGAGAGCAACAAGTTCCTGCCTATCTGGATCGGCCACCCGGAGGCGGCTGCGATCATGATGAGGCTTGAAGGAGCGTCGCCGCCGCGGCCGCTTACCCACGATCTGATCGCGGAGGTGCTCAGTGAACTCGACGTGCAGTGCACGCGAGTGTTGGTCACCGAGTTGCGCGACAACACCTTCTATGCGTCGATCAGCCTGCGTGCGGCTGGCCGAGACCTGGAGATCGATTCAAGACCCAGTGACGCGCTGGCGCTGGCGATTCGCTCGGGCGCCCCGATCTTTGCGGCCGACGACGTGATCGCTGAGTCGGCGATGGAGTTTGAGCACGGCGTGGAGGACACCGAGGCGGTGGTTGAGAAGTTCAAGGACTTTCTGGACACCGTCAAACCTGACGACTTCCTCGGCTGAGCTTTCTCTTCAGTTGGCTTTTATGCGATGGCCTGCCAGCTGGGCGGGCGATCGGTCAAAAGCGGCCGGGCGACGCGGCAGGGGTCGGGCCGGGAGTGTGTGCTGAACGTTTTTCAGCGGCTGGGTCAGCGGACCCAGCCGCTGAGTGATCGCTCCTGTCGGGGTCATGCAACGCGGACGTTGCATGGCGACTGATCTGATCGCGGATCACGGCGCCGAGGCGCCGGACTCCTTCACGGATCTCATCCTCGTCCGCGGCTGAGAAGTTCAGTCGCATCTCTGAGCCGCCACGGCCGTCCGCGTACGCGGCTCGGCCGGGGACAAACGCCACGCGTTGCTTGATCGCCTGCGCCAACAGTTCGGTGGTGTCAATGTAATCGGGCAGTGTTGCCCACAAAAACAGGCCGCCGCGGGGGTGGGTCCACGTCGCCTCAGGCGGGAAATGTTCGCTGAGCGCCGCAAGCATGACATCGCGGCGTTTGCGGTAGGTCGTGGCCAAATGCTGCACGTACTGGAGCCAGTTTTCCGCCTGGAAGTACTGGGCTATGAAGAACTGTGAGACGGTCGAGGAACACAAATCCGCAGCCCCCTTGCCAAGCACCAGCTTGGCAAGCACCGGCGCCGGTGCCGCCAGCCAGCCGATCCGCAGGCCGGGCGCGAGGATCTTTGAGAACGTCCCAACGTAGACCACGGACTCGTCGTCAAGCGTGTAGAGCGGCGGGATTGGATCGCCCTCATAACGCAGCAGCCCGTAAGGGTTGTCCTCCACCACCACCAGCCCACGCTCGCGGGCGATCTGCAGAAGCTCTCGGCGACGCTCAAGCGACATGGTCACGCCAGCCGGGTTGTGGAAGTTGGGAATCGTGTAGATGAACTTGGGTTGCCGACCCTCACTGTCCAGCCGTCCCAGCACCTCACGCAGCAGGTCGATGCGCATGCCGTCGTTGTCCATCGCAATCTGGATGACGTCTGCCTCATAGGAGCCGAAGGTCGGCACCGCGCCAGGGTAGGTGGGCGCCTCAGCGATGATCACGTCACCCGGATCGACCAGGATCTTGGTGATCAGGTCAAGTGCCTGCTGGCCGCCGCTGGTCGGCAGGATCAGGTCAGGGTCAAGCTCCATCCCCTCCGCCGCCATCACGCGGGCGATCGCCTCACGGACGTCGAGCAGCCCCTCTGTGGGACCGTATTGAAGCGCGCGGGCAACGGCCTGACGGGCGACGCCGTCCATCAGTTCGGTGAAGTAACCGGGGGCAAAGCCCGAGGTGTCGGGCAGTCCGCCAGCAAATGAGATCACGTCCTCACGGGCGGTCAGGGCCATCAGGTCGCGCATCGCGGCAGACGACATCCCGTCCATGCGCCGGGCGAACAGGTCCTCGTAGCGGTGCTGTTGCGCAACGTCACGGCGCTGCCGCGGGGCAGAGTTGCTCACGGAGTCCTGTCTCGGAGTCGGCTCCGATACGGCTGCCGGGGTGCCGGCCGGTCTGTCTGCCGGGGTGCCGGCCGGTCTGTCTGCCGGGGTGCCGGCCGGTCTGTCTGCCGG
>JBMFHK010000037.1:0-23130 GCA_049976865.1 Solirubrobacteraceae bacterium
GCTGCTTGACGGGATGATCCGTTCCGGTTGGGAGATCACCGCGACTTGGCCGATGCGCAGCGAGCTGGGTAATCGCATGCTGAGTCAGGGGACCAACGCGTTGGCCTCTTCGATTGTCCTGGCTCTTCGGCCACGGCCTGATGCGTCGCCGACGGTGGATCGTCGCGGCTTCATCCAGGCGCTGCACGATGAGCTGCCTGAGGCTCTGCGCAAGCTTCAGCAGGGCGCGGTCGCGCCGGTGGATCTTCCGCAGGCCGCGATCGGTCCTGGGATGGCTGTCTTCTCTCGCTACTCACGGGTGATCGAGGACGATGGCTCGGCTATGTCCGTGCGCTCGGCGCTCGCGAGGATCAACGAGATTCTCGATCAGGTGCTGAACGAACAAGAGGGTGATTACGACACAGCCACCCGCTTCGCCATCGCCTGGTACCGACAGCACAGCTACCGTCAGGGTGAGTTCGGGGCTGCTGACAGCCTGGCCCGTGCCCGTAATACGTCAGTTGACGCCGTCGTGCGGGAGGGTGTCATCACCAGCGCCGCCGGCAAGGTGAAGCTGATCGGGCCGGCGGAGCTGTCACTTGATTACGACGTGACGACCGACCACCATGTCGGTATCTGGGAGGTGCTTCATCACCTAATCGCGCGCACAGAGAGCGGCGGCCCTCCCGCCGCAGGAGCGTTTCTCGCGGAGGTTCGTGAGCGGCCCGATGACAGCGTAGACCCCGAGCTCGTCAAGGAGCTCGCATTCCTCCTGTTCCGTGTCGCTGAAGGCAGCGGCTGGACACAGGATGCGCTGCTGTTCAACAACGTAGCGACCTCTTGGCCTGAAATCATCGAAGCGAGCAAGCGCGCTCCTTTGGAGGAGCAGTTGGACCTTGCGATGGACCTGGAGGGATAGCGCGTGTCTACCTCGAACCGCGATCGAATCGGAAAGATGTTTGAGCTGCTCGCGCCCGCTCTGGATGCCTTCATCCAGCAGGCGGTCGGGCCGCGACTGAACGGAGACGCGGATTGGACAGTCCTGGTGCAGCTCTATGACGAGCAGAGCGGCCGTAACGGCCTGACTTACAGCCGCACCGACCCTTCTTTGCAGCTGCGCGTGCTGACTGAGAACATCACCTCTCGGCTGAAGGCGAATTGGTACCCGTTCCGCGACACATTTGGTCGCGTCGGGCAGACCTACTGCACCGAGCTGCGTGACGTTCGCAACGCGTGGGCGCACAACGGGGCCTTCAGCGAGGACGATTCCTACCGGCACCTTGACACGGCTGAGCGGCTCTTGATGATGATCGGCGCGCCGGCGGTGGCTGATGAGGTCAAGCAGATTCGCCTGAGCCTGAGGCGGATTGCTTCTGAGCGCGACGATCGCAAGACTCTTGCTGCGGTTGCGTCTGCCCCTGGATCGAGCGGTCTGCTCGCTTGGCGGGAGGTGCTCGCGCCACATCCCGACATTGCCGAAGGGAACTTCCGTGCCGCTGAGTTCGCCGCGGACCTCTACAAGGTCTCGACCAATGAGGCTGACAGCGGCTACCAGGATCCCGCGGAGTTCCTCGGGCGCACCTACCTCACCGATGGTCTCAAGGATCTGATCAGCCGCTCGATCCGTCGCCTGGCGGGCGATCTCAACGCGAGCCCGGTGATCAACCTCCAAACCAATTTCGGTGGAGGCAAGACGCACAGCATGCTCACGCTCTGGCATCTCGCCTCCGCAACCCCGGCCGGGGCTTATCCGCAGGAGCTCCAGGAGCTGCTGGCCGATACCCCATATGCGGAGCTGCAGGACGTCCACCGCGTGGCGTTGGTGGGCAACCATCTCTCTACGACCGGCGACCCGAAGCCTGACGGCACGCACGTCAACACGATCTGGGGAGAACTGGCCTGGCAGCTAGGCGGCGCGGAGGCATTCGCGCTCGTGGCACAGGCCGACGCCAACAGAACGCCCCCCGGGCAGGCCCTGCATGAACTGCTCGCCGCCTACGCCCCGGCGCTGATCCTGATCGATGAGTGGGTCGCGTACGCCCGCACGCTCGTCGGCCGCGATGACCTCGCCGCCGGAACCTTCGACGATCAGTTCACCTTCGCGCAGTCGCTGACCGAGGCGGTCAAGGGCACGGCCGGCGTCCTGCTGGCGATCTCGATCCCGGCCTCGGAAACGGGGGATGACAACGCTCCAGTTCGAGGCAACGAGGAGGAGGTCGGCGGCGCCCACGGCATTGAGGCGCTGCGGCGTCTGCAGAACGTGGTTCGGCGTGTTGCCGACCAGTGGCGGCCCGCATCGTCGATCGAGGCATACAAGATCGTGCGCCAACGGCTGTTCCAGGAACCCGACGCGGAGGCGCTTGCCGCGATCAACCAGACCGCGCGCGCGTTCGTCGAGCTTTACCACAAGCACTCCGACGACTTTCCGCGCGAGTCGCGTGACGGCAGCTACGAGGATCGCATCAAGGCGACCTATCCGATCCACCCTGAGCTGTTTGACCGGCTCTATGAGGACTGGTCGAGTCTCGAGCGCTTCCAGCGCACCCGCGGCGTGCTTAGGCTGATGAGCACCGTCATCCAGGCGCTGTGGCGCGGCGGTGACCAGGCGCCGCTGATCATGCCGGGTTCGATCCCGCTCTCAGACGGCAACGTGAACTCTGAGGTCGCGCAGTACCTGCAGGACACCTGGAAGGCCGTGATCGACGCCGATGTCGATGGCGAGAACTCAGAGCCCAAGCGGATCGATGACTCAAAGACGCTCTTTGGCCAGCGTCAGATCACCCGGCGCCTTGCGCGGACGGTGTTCTTCGGCGCCGCCCCGACGGTCGGCTCTCCGCACAAGGGCCTTGAGCTGCAGCGCGTGTTCCTCGGTACTGCCATGCCGGGAGATGTGCCGGGCAACTTCCACTCCGCCCTGGCGACGCTCGGGGACCGCGCGACCTACTTCTACAACGCCGGTGGCCGCTACTGGTATGACCTTCACCCGAACATCAGCCGCCGCGCGAAGGACCAGGCTGAGCGTGTCCACGTCGAGGAGGTCTACAAGGAGATCACGGAGCGTCTTCGCTCCGAGGCGCGCCACCCTGGTGGCTTCGCCGCAGTGCACAGCTGTCCAGAGGACTCAGCTGACATTCCGGACACCGACGAGGCTCGTCTGGTGATTCTGCACCCGAAGCTCACACACAAGCGCGGCATCAGTGACTCTGCCGCCGTCGCCTTTGCCGGCACGGCCACCGATCGGCGTGGCACCGCCAACCGCACCTTCCGAAACATGCTCGTCTACCTCGCCGGTGACCAAGACCGCATGTCTGAGGTTGAGCACGCGGTGCGCGAGTACCTCGGCTGGAAGTTTGTGCTCGAGAAGGCAGACGACCTTGACCTGACCGGCAGCCAGCGCAACCAGGCAACCGAGCGTGCCGCAAAGGCGTCAGAGACGATCGATGTCAGGCTTGTCGGCGCCTACCAGTGGATGCTCGTGCCCGTCGGCCAGCCGATCACGATCAAAGCCTCGAAGATCGACGCTTCGCAGGCACAGCCACTGGCTGAGCGAGTGAGCCGCAAGCTCGGCAACGAAGGCAGCCTGTCATCGCAGCACGCCCCAGCGCTGATCCGCCACCAGCTCGACACGCATGCCGCGACGCTGTGGACCGCCGGCGACCTTACGGTCGGCCGGCTCTGGCGGCTGTATGCCGAGTATCCATACATGCCAAGGCTACGGGACCAAAGCGTCCTGAACGCAGGGCTCGCTGGGCCGCAGCTGCTCTGGGAGCAGGAGGGCTTCGCCCTCGCCGACGGCTACGACGAAGCCTCCGGCCGCTACCGCGGGCTTGTACTCCCGACCGACCACGTTGAGGTCGCCGTTACCGACGCGACCATTATCGTTCCACCCTCAAAGGCGCAAGCCCAACGCGCCGCCGACCAGGCCGCTGCTGCCGGCGCCCAGGCTGCTGCGGCCGGCACCGCCCCTGGCGACACGATCTTCGTCGGCGATCCCAACGGCCCCGCGCCCACCGGCCCACACACGGCGGTCGCGCCCGCCTCAGCCCCATCGCCGCCTCGGAAGACCCGCTACTACGGTGTCAAGGAGCTCTCCGCAGAGCGCTATGGCTCCGACTTCAAGAAGCTTGCGGACGAGATACTCGCGCCGCTGCTCGCCACCCCTGGAATCGATCTCAATATCACGATCGAGATCCAAGCGAACACCGCAGCTGGCTTCGACGACGCCAAGATCCGCACCGTCTCTGAGAACGCAAACACGCTGAAGTTCGAGCAGAGCGGCTTCGAAGATGAATGAACCCATGCTGCTGCTGGGTGGCCCGGCGATGCCCAAGCTGCACGGTCGCACTCAATGACTGATTCGGCGTCGGGAGCGTGCACGGCCGCCGCGAACGCACTGTGTCCAGCATTGGAAGTGCTGGCGGTTGCCGGAGCGTCACTCGGCATCATGTTGCCTACAAACTGATGTTTGCCAAAATCGTAAACATCGTAAGTAAGACAACGACGTCGCTGCTACTCTTTGTTTGTGCCTTCAGCAAACAGCTCTATAGAAGAAACAGAACTGGTCGACGGTGCTGTTGCGTGGCTCAACGGCTCTCTCCCGTCTGGCTGGACTGCTGAGCGATCCACCTGGCCGATAGTCGTTCCCAACGGTCGCGAGCCGACCCTGGTTGGCCCGACTATCGATCTGCGCGGATCGAACACAACTGCAACGTTTGTGGTCGAAGCACGGCCGTCGGTATCACCGCGCGACGTCGAGCTCCTGATGGCCGGTCTGAGCAGGACGCTCCGTACCGTGGCTCGCGTCTCAGTGCTCGTGGTTGCGCCGTGGCTGAGCGCCCGCACCCAGGAGGTGCTTCGCGCGGAGGAGATCAACTACGTCGATCTGACCGGCAACGCGTGGATCCGCTCCGAGCAGCCGGCTGTCTTCATCAGCAGTGTCGGGGCGACCCGCAACCCGCAACCGGCTCAGCGCGAGCCGGTTCGGTTGCGCGGCGCCAAGGCGGGACGACTGATTCGGGGGCTCGTTGACATCCGCCCGCCATACGGGGTCCGCGCGATCGCGCAGGCGACGGCGCTCAACCCCGGTTATGTCTCTCGGCTGTTGGAAGCGCTGGACCGCGAGGCGCTCGTCGATCGTTCGAACAAGGGCGAGGTCACGGCTGTCGACTATCCGTCGCTGCTGCTGCGCTGGACCGAGACATACCAGGTGTTCAAGAGCAACGGGGCTCGGCGATTCGTGGCCCCGCAGGGCGCGCGACAGGCGCTCGAGACGCTGAAGTCGGTGACGACAGCGGGTCGTATCGCAGTGACCGGGTCGTTCGCCGCGGTCCGCCGGGCGCCGGTCGCCGCGCCGGCATTGCTGGCGGCATACGTGGAAGACCTCTCTCCTGTGGCCGACGCTCTGAACCTGCTGCCCGCCGACGAGGGCGCCAACGTCGTTCTGCTGCGTCCGTTCGACAACGCGGTCTGGGAGCGCCTTGAGGCTGACGACGGCATTGCCTATGTCGCTCTGTCACAGGCTGTTGCTGACTGTCTGACGGGGACGGGACGGATGCCGGCTGAGGGCCAGGCGCTGCTCGCGTGGATGAGCGAGAACGAGACCCTTTGGCGAGTGCCGTCGCTTGCAACCGTCACCGGGTCCGATCAACTGCCATGAGCGCTGTAGACCCGATCTATGTTGAGGCGCGGCGTGTGTTGCTTGACGCGCTCGTCGCCCTGGCGCCGCACAGGCAGGCGTTTGTCGTCGCCGGCGCCCAGGCGGTCTATCTGCGTGCCGGGGAGAGTGAGCTTGCGCTCGCGCCATACACGACCGACGGCGATCTGGCGCTTGACCCGACAGCACTCACCCCGGATCCGGCGCTTGAGGCGGTGATGAGAGGCGCTGGCTTCGAGCTCTCGACCGAGCCGGGGATCTGGGTCGCACGCGCGGTCATCGCTGAGAAGCAGGTTGCGATCCCGGTCGATCTGATCGTGCCGGAGGGATTCGCACCACCGGGAGGTCGCCGCGGCGCGCGGCTGGGCCCGCACGGCAACCGGGCAGCCAGGCGCGCTCGCGGGCTGGAAGCCGCGATCATCGACAAGGATCCGATGCGGATCACCGCCCTTGACACCACCGACCAGCGTGCGGTCACCGTGGATGTCGCAGGCATCGCTGCGCTGCTGGTGGCAAAGGCGCACAAGCTCCACGACCGAGCGCAGCGCGGGCGTGCTGACCGGCTCGATGACAAGGACGCAGCAGATGTCTTCCGGCTGATGCAGGTCAGCTCTCCCGCCAGCGTGGGCGCCACGCTCGCGGAGCTGGGGAGCCATGAGATCGCTGGACCGCCAACGACCGCCGCCATCGGATACCTCGAAGAGCTGTTCGGCCGACGCGGCAGGGCAGGGATCCAGATGGCGAGCCGGGCGCTTCAGGGTTCGATCCCGCAGGAGCGTGTCATGGGCATCTGTGTGGCGTACATCGCCGGGCTGCTTGAGCTGAGCGGTCACTGACCTGCCGTGACTGGTCATCGCCGTAAAAAGGGGCCTGGCTAGAGCTCCCAGCCGAGACCGCTGTCGTGCTCCAAGCCCGGATCGGCGTCACGCGCTTTCTCATGCTGCAACTCCCGTTGGGCGGCGAGCGGCACCGCGATCGACGGTACCTCCGGCTCGGCGCGACCCACGTCGTCCGCTGCTGCCTACCGATACCCATCGCGCACACCTCCATCGTTAAGGTGTTGCGAGGACCAGTTGAATCCGCCCAGGATCTCAGCACCCGGTGCCGACGGTTGCTCGCGAGAATTGCTCAAGACACAGCGCGACGGCGCAAAGCCGGGCCGTCCGAAAGCGTCGCGGGGTCGGCGTACGCTTCGGGAGGTGCCCCGGCAACGAACCACGATCGAGATTCTCGCTCCTGAGAAGACGGTCCTGGAGCCGGTCAGCCCGCTGCGAATCCGGCCGGTCGTCGTGGACTCGTCGTTTCTGGTTTCGGACATCCTCGCGTCGCTAGCGATCGGCCGCAAGAGCACTTTCCTCGCGGCGATCGAGTTCGGCGTACTCAGACCGTTCGCCGCGCATCACGTGTGGGCGGAGATGGGCCGGAACATCATCGATGTGCCGCCACGTCAGGGATTCGACGCCGAACTCGCCGAGCAGATTTGGTGGGAGCTGTACGTACCTCATCTGAGATTTGTCGACGCAGGCCTGCTGCCTGTCCCAACCGCATCTGCGGACATCCTCGGACGTGATTCGTCAGACGCACCGACGATCGCTTTGGCAGCACTGCTGTCTCCCGTCGTAGTTCTAGCTACCGACAGGGATCTGCTGGATGGCGGCGTCGCGACCCAGAATTACAGGGCGGTGGTCAATCACGCGGGGACGCTGACCGTCGTCAGCCAAGGGACTTGGGCGTCGCTTCTCGGGGTCAGTCTGGTAGTCGGCCTCGTCGGCCAGACAGCGCGGGGAGTAGCGAAGATCCTCAGGCATCCAGCCGGACAGCTTGCTGGTATCGCCCTTGCCGCAGCGTTGCTCTTCACGTCTGATCGCTGGTATCCGAGGACAAGAGACCGAGGCTCCGAGTTCTGGCGATCAGCAGCGGCGGTGATGAATGAGCGAGCGCTTCCATTTCTCGCAGACTTATCGGCTTCTTACGAGTTCGCGGTCGGCGAATTGACCTCCGCTTCGTATGAGTCGGGAGTAACAACCCTGGCGGTGTCCGTCGCACGCGCGCTCGCGTCGAGCCCTCACCCAATCACTCGAACCGAGCTTGCCAAGCTTCTGCTCCCAGCTGGAACAGAAGCCCAGCGGCGCAGGGTTGTTCATGATCTGCTGCCTGTGCTCCGATCCAACAATGCGTTCAATGAGCGCGCTCGAGCTAGATGGGACTTGGGGCGCGCCGGGGTCGATTTTGGCGGTCTCGAACCGTCCCCTGTTCAGTTGCTTTCGCCCCCGTTGCCGTTGCCGCCGTCGCGAGCGATCGTAGAGACGCCAACCAAATTGACGTAGCCAACCGGGGGCTCCACGGATCGATGTAGGTCACGGTCCGGCGGGATTGTGTTGCTAAGCGGCCTGGCCGGCCGGCGGAGACGCTACGAAAGCGGGGCCGTCAGGCGCAGGCCGATCAGGGGCAGAGCCGGCCTGATCTTGAATGGGGAGCCATACAGAAGACCGGGCACTCCCATGGCACTCGCTATCGCTTCCGTATTTCGGCGTCGTCGTCGGCTAATCCTCGGTGAAGGTCCGGCATTTGCTGAACTGTGCTGGTCGGCCGTACTGCGGGTAAGGGGCTACACCGGTTGCCTGGCAGGAGCGAGACCCGGGTGGCTCGCCGACTCCTGGTGCTGTGGCTGTCGCTTCCGTGAATTGGCCGTTCCGCCGCCCGCTATCGGAGGCGACGAAACGTCATTCGGTCGAGAGCGCTGAAATCGCCGGTGAGCGTGGGACGTGAGAGCCTCGCGCTGGCGCTCGGCGGCTGACTCGGGCCTCGGGTAGCGGCCGGCATAGCGCCCACATGCGGGAGGCAGCAGCCTGGTTCCGGCTGGTGGGGCCGGACCCTCCCCTGATTTTTGCGCCCTGTGGGGCGCCTTGTGGGTCGGGTAACCGGCCCCGCCACCCGGGTGGGGCCACAGGCCCAGGAGGCATGTGATGCTGACCGAACCTCAGCGTGTGATGGTTGCTGTGCAGGACGACGCGGCGCGGACGGTCCTGACGGAGAACCTGGAGGCGGACGGCTACCAGCCGCTGGCTGCGAGCTGTCTGGGGCACGCGCGCAGCCATCTTGTGGACCGTGTCGACGCGTTGATTGTGGACCTCGGCTCTGATACGGCCAGGCTGGTTGACATTGTGCGCGGTGACGGTCACCCCACGATTGACGCGTGGCTGCCGATTCTGGCTGGGTCCGCGAGCGAGGATCTGTTCTCCCCGCTGCTACTGCTTGACCGTGGCGCTGATGATGTGATCTGCGAGCCTTGGCTGTATGTCGAGGTCCGGGCCCGGTTGGCGGCGCTGCTGCGCCGCGCCAATGCGGGACGCGCACGCCAAGTGCTGCGCGCCGGGGCGCTGCGCGTTGATATTGGTGCGCGCCGCGTTTGGATCGCCGAGACCGAGATCGAGGTGACCAACCGCGAGTTCGAGCTGCTTGTGGTGCTCGCGTCCGAGCCCGATCGGGTGTTCACCCGCAACGAGCTGCTGTCCAGTGTTTGGGATCTCGGCGACTGGGCGCGCACCCGCACGCTTGACTCGCATGTCGCACGGCTGCGGCGCAAGCTCTCGGTCGATGGCGCCAGCTACCTGATCAATGTGTGGGGTGTCGGCTACCGCCTGACGCATACCGCCGCCGTGCCCGTGTGAGAGCAGCGGAGGGCGCTCGCCGCCGTGCGCCGGCCCACCCCTCCCCAATTGTGGCGCCCTGTGGGCGCTTGGGGTCGGGGACGGTCCCGCACACGGCGGGGCCACAACCCCGAAAGGGAGGGCGAGATGGCCATCACATTTACAGCCACACCGGCCGGGACGGTCGTGGTGCCGCTCGAAAAGGTCTACGTCCCGGTGAACGTGCGCGACCTCGACCCAGGTCACGTCGACGCGCTCGCCGGGTCGATCGCGCTACAGGGCGCGCTGGTGCCGGTCCTGATCGCCGCCGCTCAGGGCCAGATCGCGGAGCAGGGCTTTCAGTACGAGTTCGTCGCGGGCTTTCACCGCTACGCCGCTGTCTTGAAGCTGCAGCACACGGCGATCGACGCGGTCGTGCTGGAGCGCGACCACCACAGCAAAGGCGCCGAGGTCGCCTCAGCGCGAGCGATCGACAACGTGACGCGCAAGCAACTGAACGCGTATGAGGAGGCGCTCGTGTTGCAGGCGATGCTTGCGCGCGGCCTGACCGAGGACGGTGCCGCGCAGGCGCTCGGCTGGCCGAAGGCCCGGGTCAGCGCCCGGATCAAGCTGCTTGAGCTCCCGGCTGGCGCGCAGAAGCTGATCGGCGACGGTGTGATCCCGCTCTCGTGCGTCGCGAAGCTGCGGGAGGTCGGGAAGGCCAGCCCGGAGATCCTCGCGGAGGTTCTTGCCTACATCGCCTGCGGTGGCGAGTGGATCGTCGGCCGGCTGCAGAGCGAGATCGGCTGGGTGATCGGCCGGGGTGCTGCGGAAGTCGGGCGCCAAGGCGTTTTCCGCCTGCCTCACGCACCTGAACGCGAGTGAGGTGGGAGAGCTGACGCTCGGCAAGGAGGCCAGCGAGCAACTGGCGGAGATCGAGCAGTTGCACAAGACGGTCGACCGTCGCTCCTACAGCCGGCCGCCGATCTGCTTCAACGAGCTGGATGTCAACCAGGCCCGCGCGGCCGGGGTGTTGATCGAGAGCGAGCGTGCGGCGGTGATCGTCGACCGTTCGCTGTACCGCGAGCTCGCGGGCAGGCGCTTGCACGCACGGTAGAGGAGCTGCGCCAGCAGGCCGAATGACTCACCCAGCAGCGCAAGACCAAACCACGGCCCGCCGGTGGTGCTGGTGCTGATGACGGGCCGGCGGCTCGCGCAGCGAAGCTCAAGCGCGACCACGGACGCGAGCTGCGGCAACTCGCCGCGCAGGCGCACGAGTCAACCTCGACCTCGGGTGGGCGCTGCGCAACAGGCTGGCAACCGTCGATCCGCAGGACATGCTCGTGGCCCGCTTCCTCGTCGCCGCCGCGCTCGGCGGCGACTACCACGGCGGGTACGGGACCGCGGGCGAGAAGGCCAAGCAGCTCGCCGTGAGCGCCATCCGCCTGGTCATCGAAGCGTTCCGCACCGACGTGACCAAGACCAAGACGGACGGGACACGCGGAGCGTCAACGGTCGACTACGGCGACCAGCACAAGCCCGCCGACGCGATCGCGTGGATGTGGAGGTTCATTGACGGGGCGCGCAGCGCAGCAGGGCTGTACGGACGCGCACTGGTCGTGATCGCCGCCGAGCAGTACGCAAGCCGGCTTGTCGTGCCGTCAAGCCAGCAGCAGCGTCCACTCAGCTGGTCCTCCCACAAGGACCAGTCCGCCAAGGCGCTTGCCAAGCTCGCCGGGTCGCACCTGCCCGCGTCGCTCAAGCAGCTCGAGCAGGCGATCGCCAAGGCCAACGTCGACTACGACAAGCGGCTCGCCGCCATCGAGCAGGACCGCCACGCCGCGGTTGAGCAGCCGCCACAGGCCAGCGACGCCAACGGCCACGCCACGGGCAGCCAGGCGGATGAGTCGCAGGCCGACAAGCACGACGGTGAGCGGATCAACGAGCTCGAGGAGCTGGAGACGTAGCCATCACGCCGGGTGCGAGCCCGTCCCCTCCCGATGTTCGCACCCCTTGCGGGGCGCGTCGGGGTCGGGGAACGGCGCTCGCATCCGGCGAGGCCACAACCCAGTAAGGGAGGGCGCTGATGCCCGCAGGACTGACAGCCACCGACTCGATGTTCTCCGTCCGTGAGGTGCCGTGGCACGGCCTCGGTGCCGTGCTCGACTCGCCACCAGCCACGATCGCGGAGGCGATCGAGCGCTCCGGTCTGGGCTGGCAGGTCAAGCGCGAGCCGATCGGCATCGACCGTGGCGACAGCGCGACCGCGGCGGGCTGGTGGGAGCCACGCTGCGTGCAGATTCCCGGCTACTACGCCAACGTCCGCCAGGACAGCGGGGAGGTGCTCGGGATCGTCGGGGAGCGCTACCGCCTGGTCCAGAACCAGGAGGCGTTTGAGTTCGTCGACCAGTTGCTCGGCAGCGCGATCAACTTCGAGACCGCCGGCAGCCTGAATGGTGGCCGTCGTGTCTGGGTGCTCGCGACCCTGCCCGAGCACATCGAGGTCGGCGGCGACCCCGTGAGACCGTACGTCCTGTTGATGAACAGTCACGACGGCTCAACAGCCGTGATTGCTGCGCTGACCCCCGTGCGGGTGGTCTGTCAGAACACACTCAATCCGGACGTCCGGATTGAGTGTGTTATCCGGACCCGCTGGTTATCCGGACTGTCCGGCGCCATGCGGTATGGCTGCTGAAGAATCCGGCAGCGGGGTCGGCATAACCCGCCGGGTGATGATCCAGATCGGAATCGGGTGTGGCGCGCAACTGAGGCGCTGCGCGGTCACGTATCGAGCTGGTCTAAGAATTGGCGTGGGGTGAGGACCGGCGGGTGCGGGTCGGTGAGATCGAGAAGGTGTCGGTCGCCAGAGACCAGGTAGTCCGCTCGCGCGGCGCGGGCAAGCGCGATCAGATAGTCGTCATCGGGATCTGGGGAGACGCTGGGCGGGTCGGGCGGATCGGTGACGATGATGGCGTCGGCGGCGAGGCCGTCGATGAAGGCGACTGCGGTTGCGGTGGTGATGAAGCGCCGGAACTTCGGGCGGGCGAGGACGTCCGCGAGTTCATCGAGCACGGAGGGGCTGACGATCAGCTCGAAGCGTTCGTTGGTCCATGCGGTGAGGATCTGCTGTGGTGGGCCGGCCGGCGAGATCGCGGCCGACACCAGCACGTTGGGGTCCAGCACGGCGCGCACGCGCCGCTATCGACGCGCGGGCGGACGTCGTTCGCGGCGCATCGCGTGCAGCTCGCTGTTGGCGAGCTTCATCGCCTCGTCGGCATCGAGCGTCTCAGTGGTCTCGCGCGCTTGCTGTTCGAGCGCGGCGGCGACGCGCTCGCGGCCGCCGGCGAGTTTGAGGTAGCGCTCGTAGGAGAGCACGACCGCCTCGGGGCGTCGGCGGGCGCCGATCACGACCGGTTCTGCGTCAGCGCCGGCCTGGCGGAACCGCTCGAGCAGCGCGGGTAGTTGTGCGCGCGCTTCGCGGGTGGCGAGCACGTGGTGCGGTTTGCGTTCCACCTCGAGAATGGTAGCACCAACGTGTACACATATGCGGTCACATCCAGCGCGCCCAGCGACGGTAGGCCTCGATCCATTCCCACCCGTCCGGCGCCGGGTCGGGGATGGGCAGGTCCCGGATCGGGATCGTCTGCCGATGCCCGTCGCGTGTGTAGATCGCGACGATCTCATCGCTCCTCGTGACATCGACGCGGGCGACGGTGACCGGCACCCCGAGGAGCGTCGTTGTGAACGGGAGCGCGAGGTGCTCCTCGATCATCGTGAACAGGCCGGTGACCTGCTCTGAGTCGTTGTAGCAGTCGACGGTCGCCTGCTCGATCAGCTCATCGAGCTCGGAGGTGCTGATCGAGGGTCGTGCTTGGCGGGGCATGGTCAGAGCAGTGTCGCCTGCGTGGGCTGGATCGCTGCCGTCCACTTGCGGACGGTCGCGTTGGTGTCATCGCGCGCACGGCGACGAGCGACGTCGGGGCCGTCGAGCTCGCAGAGCAGGTCAAGCGCCGCGAGCCGCGCACCGGACTGCCCGCCGGCCAGGCCGCGGGCGAGGAGCGCTCGCTGCTGTGGCTCGTCGAGAACGCCTGCGGCGTCGAGCAGGCCATGGATCGCGGCGTCACGGTGGCGGGGCTGGAACCGTTCGGCGGTGCTGAGCAGCTCAGCGAGCCGCTCCGGGCGCGTGTGGAGCGCTTGGCGTGCCGCCCAGCGACGTAGCGGCGGCTCGGGCCGGATGCGGTGCTGTGCCGGCGTGTCTTCGGTCACGGTGTAGGTGCGGCCGGTCCCGTCGTGCAGGTCGATTGCGAGCCATTGCGGGGAGGCCCACGCCAGTGGGTAGGAGATCACGTGGTCGTGGGCGAGGAACGCGTCGGTCAGCTCGTCGAGCTCGGTGCCGTCGAGTAGGCCGCTGTCGTGAATGGCAGCGATCAGCTTCGCGGTGACCCGGTCCCACCGCCGGCAGGTGCACACCAGCAGGACGGCTAGCGTGAACGGCAGCTCGCCGGTGCCGTGCACGCGGGTGAGCAGCTCGACCGCCTCGGCGTGCCGGGTGCTGCGACCCCAACCGCCCGGGTTGCCGAGCAGCAGCCGGCACAGCTCATCGGCGTCGTCGATCGCGACGAGCTGTTCGACCGCCTCCTGATCGATTCTCAGCATCGACCGGGCAGCGTAGGCGCCTCGGCGGACATCGAGCCGCCGGACCGTCAGCGCGCGGGGATAGATTCCTGGTCGCGATGGCGGACACGGTGACAATCGATCAGGCGCTCGACGCGTTCCTTGGCGACCAGCGCGCGCGGCTGTCGGATCGCACGTATCGCAACTACGAGGACGTGATCCGGCTGCTGCGCGACAGCCTGAACACGTATGCGTATTCGTCGCTCGACGCTCGCGACTCGAAGCGGTGGCAGAAGGCGTTCGACGCCGGCGACGAGGAGGCGTTCTGCCATCTGTTCGGGCCCCAGGAGATCCCGCCGCACCTCGGCGAGTTCCTCGGCTATTTCATGGTCCGCAAGGTGATCGCCGGCCAGGAGCTGCTCAAGGCCGCGGGAACAGTCACCGCCAAGCTCGCCCGCTGGCTCGAGCAGCAGGCGTATATCGAGAGCGACGCGGCCGAGGTCGCCGTCGACCGCGCGCGCGACAGCGCGCGCGAGCTTCCCGCAGCAGACCGCCTCACCGACCTGCTCGTCGAGGTCGCGATGAAAGCGCCGGACATCGATGTTGACGATGTCGGCGAGGAGGACTGGGTCGAGGATCAGCTCATGATCGACCAGGTCGAAGTCGGGAAGATCTGGTTCGAGGGCGGGATCGGCCCGATCCAGGTTCCCAAGCGCGCGAGCGAGCTCGCCCAGCCGGGGTGGATGGTGTTCATCGTCGCCGCGCGCGTGCGCAAGCGCTGGCATCTGCTCGAGGTCGGCACCGTCTACCCCTGACCGCTCGGGTGCGGTCAGAGCGATTCGAGGAACCGCAGCAGCGGATCGGGTGGCCGGTAGCGGCCGGGCTTGCTGCCGATCGCCTCGGCTTTGGCCAGGGCTTCTTCTTTGAGCTTGAGATCGGCGTTCAGGTAGACCTGAGTGGTCTGGATCTCCGCATGCCCCAACCACAACGCGATCACCGACGTGTCGATCTTCGCGTGCAGCAGCCGCATTGCCGCGGTGTGCCTGAGCGCGTGGGGCGTCACCGACTTGCCGACCAGCGACGGACACGCCTCGGCGGCGATCGTCGCGTACTTCGTCAGCCGGCGGGCAAGCGCGTCCCGGGTCAGCGTACCGCCGGTGCGGGTCGGGAACAGCGGGTCGGCGGGCGTGCCGCCACGCTCCTTCAACCACGCCCGGAGCGTCGCAACGGTCGTGTCGGTCAGCGGCGTGACGCGCTCGCGACGACCCTTCCCGAGCGTCTGCACGTGCGCTCCGGTACCGAGCGTGACGTCAGCGGTCCTGACGTTGATGAGCTCTGAGGCGCGCAGGCCGGTTTGCGCGGCGAGCAGGATCATTGCGTGATCACGCCGCCCGGTCCACGTGCTCGGGTCCGGGGCCGCGAGTAGCGCGTCGAGCTCAGGCTTGGTCAGCCACGTCACCAGCGGCCGATCGGTTCGTTTCAGCGGGATCGCGAGGACCCGCTCGATCGTCGCGGCGTGCTCGGGGTGCTCCAAGGCCGCGTAGCGGTAGAACGACCGGATCGCCGCCAGGCGCGCGTTCCGGGTGGCGGGCGTGCAGCCGCGCTGCTGCTCAAGATGATCCAGAAACGCGCCGATCGTCTTCGCGTCGAGATCGGCGAACGTGAGTCGCGACGCGGCAGTGCCGGCGCGCCGCGCTGCGAAACCGACGAGCAGCCGGATCGTGTCGCGGTAGGAGCGGATCGTGTGGGGGCTCACCCGCCGCTCGCGAATCAGACGGTTGGTGAAATACGCCTGCAGCGACGGCGCGATCAAACTCATCCCTCAGACTCCTTCGTAGTGCTCAAGCCGGACGGCGGCGGCGCGCATCAGCTCCGGCACCGCCTGCAAATACCAATACGTGTGCGCGGGAGCCACGTGCCCCAGAACTGTCGCCAGGACGCCGAGCCGCGCGCCGGCGTCATGACCTTGCTGGTATGCGTCGAGCATCGTCCGGATCGCGAACGTGTGCCTCAGCCCATGGAGCGTCGGCTGGCACCCGAACCGCGGCTCGATCCCAACACGCGCTCGCAACAGGCAGAACGTCGAGGCCACGCAGCTGGGCTCCAACCGCGTTCCCCAGATCCCGACGAACAACGCAGCCGTCGCGTCGTGTCCCGGTGGGCGATCGCGCCGCTCGACATAGGCCCTGAGCGCCTCGGTCGTGCTTGGGGTGAGCGGCAGCTCACGGATCTTCGCGAGCTTGCCGTGCACGACGACCACACCGAGGCCCGGGTCGAAGTCGTCGAGATCAAGCGCGATCGCTTCGCCGATTCGCATCCCGGTCGACGCGAGCAGGCCGATCAGGGTCCGGTAGGTCGCCCGTCGATGCGTCGTCTTCAGCGTCTCGGCCGCCTCCATCAGCGCGAGGATCTCCTCGTCGGTGTAGAGGAACGGCCGTCGTCGAGATGGCCCGTTGCGCAGCAGCTCGACTCCCGGGACCTCGATGCTGGGATCCACACCATGGAGGTAGCCGGCGAACAGGCGAACTGCCGCGAGCCGGGTGTAGTGCAGCGAGTCAGAACCGCTGGGCAGCACCGCCCACGCGACGGCCTGCTTGATCGTGATCTGCTGCTCGCCGCGCTCGTCGAGGTAGCGGACGAACTCGCGGAGATACGCCTCAGAGCGCTCGAGCTTGAACCCGAGCGCGCGGCGGACCGCCAGATACTCGACCAGCCTGTCGCTCAGCGCGCTCACACTGCTGCTCCTGGCCACCGGCGTGCGAGCTGCCTGAGCGTCTCGCGGTCGCATTTCGCGTAGATCGCGGTTGTCTCGAGCATGCGATGCCCGAGGACCTGGCCGATCGCCTGCAGATCGGCGCCGCCTGCGAGCATCTCGCTCGCGAGCGTATGCCGCAGCCGGTGCGCGCTCACGCGCCCGAGCCCCGCCCGGTGCGTGGCTCGGACGACCGTCTCGCGGATCGCGCTGACGCCCATCGCCCGCGCCGGCGGCTGAGAGGTCATGAACACCGCCCGACAGTCCGGCACCCGCGGCCGCCCATCGCTCAGATACGCGGCGACCGCCTCACCCACCTCCACCGGTAGCGGCAACCGCAACTCGCGACCCTTGCCGCGGACCGTGATCTCTCCCGCTCGCCAATCGATGTCATCCAGCCGCAGCCCGGCCGCCTCCGCACTGCGCACCCCCAGCCGCGCGAACAGCACCACGATCGCGTAATCGCGACGACCGCCGGCAGTACGCCGGTCGCACGCATCGAGAATCCGCTGCAGCTCGTCTCGGCTGATCCGCTTCGGCAACCCCGACAGCCGGCCGCCTCTGACCGACGGAACCGCAGCCGCCAGCGGCTCCTCCACCGCACCATCGAGGTAGAGGAATCTCAACAGCTGCCGCAAGGCGACGACGGTCAGCTTCGCGGACGCGCGTCCCTGCCGCGGGCACACCTCGACCACGAACTTCCTGACGAACGCGACATCCAGCTGCTCGAGCTCGACCCGATCATCGAACGTGAGCCGCTCGATCATCGGCCTGGCGTGCGACACGTAGGTCTCGATGCTCAACGACGCCAGATGCCGCTCTCGCTCAAGCCACAACGCGAACCGCGAGAGCAGCACGTTAGCCGCCGACGGCGACACCGGCTCCTCGCTCGACATCCCCGTCGATCGCAGGAACGCCAGCAGTGGCTTGACGCCCCTGATGCTCGTGTAGTGGTGATAACCCGCCGTGCGACAGGCAGCGCAGAACTGCTGCACCACCGCTGGCGAGAGATCCTCAACACCCAGGCCCTGACGCGCCATCCAGCCGTTCAGGTTCCCGAACCGGCGGAGATACGGGTCAGCAGTCGCCGGCGAGTACCCCTGACGCTCCAACTCCGCGGCGAACCCACCCTTCAAACCGTCCAACGGGCCCCGCGACGTCGATCTCGGAATCGGCGAGTACTTCGCTGCTGTCATGCCGACACGCATCGGCACCAGCGCCAGCGTTATCCAGACCCCAATCCCAGCGACATCGCTCTTTGCGGCGACTTCTCAGACCAAGTTCAGATAACCGGGGGGTCCGGATAACACACTGAACTGGGGTCTCAGTCGGGCGCGGCAGAAGTACTCGATCCGCCACACCGAACGCGTGCGCGAGCATGTCCTGCAGGCCCGCCGCGTGCTCGAGCTATCTATGAACTACTACGAGCAGTTCAAGGCACTCGGTGACCAGCTGGCCTGCGAGCGCTGCAGCGAGACGCAGCTGCGCCACGTGCTCGACGAGCTCTACCCGTCAGGCACCGACGACGTCGGCGACCGGGCGCGGCGCTCCCGGGAGCAGACCAAGCAGCGGATCGTCGAGATCTTCGCGCTCGGTGACACCCAGGGCAACGCGCCTGGCAGCAAGTGGGCGGCGGTCAACGCGATCGTCGAGCACGCCGACTGGATCCGCCCGCTCAATGACGGATCGCAACGGTTCGGGCGGGCGATCGACGACAGCAGCACAAAGACCCGTGCGCTTGAGCTGATCACCGCGGTCTGAGCCGCCGCTGCCGGGGTCTGTGCGCGCAGTCCCCGGCACCGACGGTCGCGCCGAACCCTTGCCCGCGCCGGTAAGCGTCAGGCGAGCGACTGAGCAAGACGGCGCCGATCGTCCTCGTCGAGGGGACGGGTGAACCCGTCGACGTTGACGGGCACGACCAGTCCCGAGCGGTCGGGTTGCGCGGCGACGCACCCGGCCGCCGCCTCGAGCGTCCGCGCGGTCAACAGCGTCAGCCACGGCCGGTCCCGTGCTGCGACCACAGCCATGGTCCGCTATGCACACATGTTCGATCGCGGGTCGGACGAGACACTTCTGGCCTCGATGGCGATGCTCCTTGGGGACGGGGGATCGGGCTGGCCCGCTGATCCTTACCGCCGCGACGCCACTCGCTTCAAGGTCGCTTGAGCTCCCTTCCCCTTCGCGCTGTGCGCTCGGTTCCGCTCGGGCGCCAACACGGCGGTGTCGGCCGGGCATGCCCAACCCCCCGACCCCAAGGAGCGCACCGATGGCAACTGGCAGCAACGTCCCGCCCAGCGCACGACAGCTCAGCTACCTGCGCAGCCTCGCATGCAGGACCGGCACCAGCTTCACCCATCCGCAGACCCGCGCGCAGGCCAGCCGCGAGATCCACCGGCTAAAGCAGATCGCCGACACCGGCTTCACGTTCGCGGAGCTCCAGGCAGAGAACCAGGCGCGTGAGCTTCACGGCGACCCGCCGCTCACCTACGGCACCGCGGTTCGCGAGCACGAGATCGACGGCTACGGCTCGACGGCGACCTGGAGCCGCCGGTCATGACCGCCACAACCCAACAGACAAGTCGTGTGGGCGAGCGTGTCGAGCTCGCCCGCTACGCAATCCCGGCCGGCGAGCGGATCATCTACGGGCAGCGCGTCAACGGCACGGTCAGTTTTCAGCCGGAGCAACCTGTCGTTCTCGACGGCCCATGTGGCGGCAGCGAGGACGACAACTGTCGTCCTGCTGCGGCTGTCGACGGGCGGGCGCACCCGGCTGGCGGCGGGAATCAACTCAATCGCGACGGTGATCCGATCGGGCCGGCGGGTTCGACACGCCAGCGGGGTCAGACCGGCCAGCGCGTGGAGTTGGGTCGCTATTCGACCAGTACCGGCGAACGGATCTTGTATGGGCAGCGAGTGCTTGGAGTGGTGAGGGTCACCGACGTTCCTCTGACGCCCGGCGGCCGTGCCTACCTCGTTGAGCGTGGCCTTGAGGAGCACGGCGCTGGCGCCA
This sequence comes from Solirubrobacteraceae bacterium, assembly GCA_049976865.1. GTDB lineage: Bacteria > Actinomycetota > Thermoleophilia > Solirubrobacterales > Solirubrobacteraceae > Palsa-465. The sequence goes on from JBMFHK010000037.1 coordinate 19,638, forward strand.
ACGCGCAGATGCAGGCCCTCGTTCGCGACTACCTGATGCAGGCACGAACGCGCAACCGGATCCCCGTTGCTGATCTCCCGCTCAGCCGTTATGCCTACGCGTTGGACCGGATCGAGCCACGTGGCACCAACCCCGCCCCGTACGACCTGTTCTTGGAGCAGCTTCAATACGAGGCAACGATTCGGTCGTGTCTCGGCTGCTAAAAGCGTTGATCCTCAAAGGGTTCTCTCACCCCCTATCCGCGCATTGGGGGTCTGAGACGCCCGCAGGCAAGATGCGTGCCGGAACGCGAAAGCGGGTGACGGTGATGCTCCCGGGCGGCCGGGTCCGAGTCGGTTCGGTGTGGTGGTGGCATCTCGTTATGGTGTTTGAGTGGTCGCGCGCTCAGGCACCGCACAGCTCGCGTACGAATGCGTCGGTGAGGCGAGCAGCGCCGACGTGTTACTCATTCACGCCGGTGTCGCTGATCGTCGTAGCTGGAAGCACGTCATCGCTCGCCTTCGGGGACGGCATCGCTGCATTGCGTTGACGCTCGCGGCTATGGAGACACGCTCTATGAGCCCGAGGAGGCCTGGTCCGCGGTCGATGACGCGCTCGCCGTGCTGGACAGCGCCGGATGCGAGCGGCCCTGGTCGTCGCTGCCTCAATGGGCGGTCGAGTAGCAGTCGATCTTGCGCTGGCTCACCCAGAGCGCGTAACTGGGTTGGTGCTGATCGGCAGCGGCGTGAGTGGCGCGCCGGACGAGGAGCCTGGGGCTGCCGCCGAACAGCTGATCCAGGCGATCGATGAGGCTGAGGCGGCGGGCGATCTCGACGAGGTCAGCCGGCTGGAGGCGTGTCTGCGGCTTGATGGCCCGGCCGCCGCAGAGGGGCGCGTCGCTGGCGCACCCCGGCAGCTGTTCTTGGAGATGAACCGACGCGCATTGCGGGCCGTAGATCCAGGGCCAGCCGCTGACACACCGCCGGCGTGGCCGCGTCTTGATCAAATCAACACGCCGGCACTTGTCATCGTCGGCGAGCTAGATCTCGCCCGAATGCGGCACATCAGCGAGAAGCTCGCCGCCGAAATCCCAGCCGCTCGCCAGGCCTGCCGCCCGAACGCGCCGTGGCCGTGGTTTCTGCGGTTCGCGCGAGCGGCTCACGATCTTGGTTTTGGCTGGGGTGGTATTCCGACGCCCGACTTGACCGGCCCGACGCATGAAGGCGCGGGTCCGCGGACGCGTGTGATGCCGAGGGCGATGTCGCCATTGGAGAGCTGCTTGGCGGCAAGGACGTCGGTCATCTGTGGCGGGATTTGCGCTGGGTCGATCTTGATGCTGTCACCGCCTTGGCGTGGTCCGATTCCGGTGTAGAGAAGCTGCAGGTGGCTTCTGCATCCGGCGTTGACCGGGACGACAGCGATGTTTTTGACGCCGAGTTGGCGAAGCTTCGCGTTGGCGCCGCCCACGCCTTGAATGTCGTGGAGTGTGATCTGGACGGTGCCGTTTGGCGTTTGGACCACGGCGAATGATGGCGTGGCCTGCGTTGCGGCGAAGAGAGCGACGATCGCTGCCGTCACAGCGGTCGTCGGGGTGAGGATCGCAAGCGCCCGGCGGCGGGGGCTCATGCGTTTGCGCTTGGTCGGCTGGGCCGGCTCCGAGCGCAGCTCGGTTACCCAGGCCCTCAGCTGATCGGATGGCTCCACATCACTGACGAGCGCCCGCAGCGCGTCCGTCAACGCGGCACCGAGTTCTTCTTCCTCACTCACTGTTGCCCACCCCCTCAGCCGATGTGAGAAGGCCGCGCAGCTGATGAAGCCCGCGGTGTGTGGAGGATTTCACGGTTCCCTCGGCGATACCAAGCGCAGCAGCGGTCTCGGAGACCGAAAGCTCGAGGAAGAACCGCAGGATCAGGACTTCTCGCTGGGGGGACCCGAGCTCCGCCAACGCACCATCGAGGGCGTTGCGCTCGACCCAGGCGTCTGCGAACGTGTTCTGGGGTCCGCCGGTTGCCTCGGAGTCGTGGGCGAACACTTCCCTTGGGCGTCTGCTGATTCGCCGCCAGTGATCTCGACAGACGCTGACGAGCGCTACCCGGCTGTAGGCCTCGGGGGCGTTTCGTGCCTCTGGCCAGTGCCGAAAGACCCGCAAGAGGGTTCCCTGGACGGCGTCCTCCGCCAGGTCAATGTCGCGCAGAAGCAGGTAGGCGCCCTTGAGAAGTGTCGGCAGAAAGGTCGCAGCGAAATTCTGGAACTCGTCATCGTCAGCCAGCGAGCGGAACGGCAGCTGAGGATTGCTTGGCCTCATGGCGCCATCCGAACCACGCTGTTGCCATGAGCCGAGCGCTCGGGACCCGGATGCCAGTTGTCAGCCATCAGGCGTGTGCGCCACCTGAACCGCCCCCGGAAGAAGGCGGGTGAGCTTGAGTAGGTCCGTTGCGTGCTGGACGAAGGTTCCCGTTCTGACTACGCCATCCCGATCGACGAGGACTGCAAACAAGGCGCGGGGAATGTTCCACGCCAACGCGACCTCACGGCCATCCTCAATAGCGAACGCAGCGGCCGGGAGGTCGGTCGGAGAGTAGGTGTGGCCGCCGTCGAGGGCAAGAACCAGTTCAACGTCAGAGGTTCGTGCCTCATCGTCCAGATGCGGTTGGAGTTCGCGCGCGAACTGCCCGGACATTTTGGACGTTGAGCTCACGAAGAGAACGATTCTGCCCCGAAGTCTCCGTCGATCTCTGAGAGACGCTCGTGGCCGTGGACAATGGGTGCCGGAACCCCGACTTCCGGCCCGAGCTGATGCCGCTCGTGATCGTCGGGCCGTCTGGTCTCAAGCGCGATGATTCGCCTGATGAGCCCGGTCACAAGGATGATCAGAAGAATCACGACGAGCCAGAGGATCACAAAGAGCGGGACCCAGGCACCATGCATTAGCCAGTCACCGAGAAGACCGATCGCTTGATGGATTGCGAGAGCGGCGACGCGGCTCTGATCAGCCGCCAACCTGCCCCGAGCAGAAGCATGGTCATCGGCACCGGGATCACGCTCACGAAACTTTCCGGTGCGACTTGGATCCAGCCCGGGCCTACCCAACTGACAAGAGCTGCGTGGGGATAAATCGTCACCGCGGCCGCGATCACGCTCAGGGCCAGATCGCGCGCCGCCAACGACCAGCTGATGGTTGCGCCGTTACCGCAACCGCATTTGAAGCGACGTCCTCGCAGAACATGCCATGCCACGGCCACCGCGAAAATGCCAAAGACGAGGCTCGCGCACAAACCCGCGGGCACGAGCAGCACTCCGGCACCCAGCAAGGCACCAAGGGAGAGCTCCAGCCACGGCAGTAGCTGAGCCACCGCTCCGAGCCACACGGATGGGATGATCGCGTACTCTCGGAGTGCCGCGGCCAGCTGCACCCGCCCGCTCGGAGCGAGTTTCCTCGCGCCCGCGACGAGCAAGACCGGCTCCTCGCTGATTGATGTGGGTCAGGGGATGGCTGGCCCGACGTTGAGTTTGC
>JBMFHK010000038.1:0-23041 GCA_049976865.1 Solirubrobacteraceae bacterium
GCCGCCGCGCCCCAGGCTACGCAGGGTCGTAACGACCGGCACGGGCGCAAGCCCCAGCGCGCCGGCCTCGGCCAGCCAGGCGACAAAACTCAAGGCCATCGCCAGCACCCACAAGGGCCGGCGAGCCAAAACTACCAAAAGCGCAACCCCGTGTTTGGCGGTGCCGACACGCATCATCACATGCTTCTCCAGCACGGCGGCCGCGCTGTTGGTAAGCCCACAAATGAGGGCCAGGAACCCCCCCAAGATCAACATGACAGTTAGGAGAAATCAGTGCAAGACGGGCATCTGAGGAGCGAGGCGACGGAAGCGATGCTACCTCCCGAAGACGAGCCTCACGGTCCAGGTCCCAAACGGGTGCTGATCCTCTCCGGCGAGATGGGCGAAGGTCACAACGCGGCGGCTGCCGCGCTGACCGAAGCGATCGGCGAAGTTTGGCCAACAACCTTGGTCGAGACCTTCGACACGCTTGCACTGGGCGGACCGAAGTTTTCAAAAACGCTCAGCTGGGGGTATGAAGTCCAGATGCGCCTGCTGCCGCGCACCTACGAGTTCTTCTACTACTGGCTGTGTCGCTCCATGTGGATCGGGGATCTGAGCAAGTCGATGCTCGGCTCGTTCTTTGGACGTCGTCTGGGACGGTTTCTGACCAACCGCCCTGCCGACCTGGTGATCTCGGTCTATCCGTTCGGTTCGGCGGCCCTTGACTGGCTGCGCCGCACCAGCCGCATGTACGTGCCGTCAGTGACCTACGTTCCCGCCTTTCACGTTCACCCGATGTGGGCCTACACGGAGATTGACCAGCATCACGTGATGTATGACACCGCGCCTGACCATGCCTGTACCAAAGGCTTCACCGAGACGATGCACGTCGGCGCGCCACCTGTCACGAGCCGTTTCGGGACGGCCACCAAGGAGCAGGCACGTGAGCGACTCGGCCTCTCCCCCGACGCCTTCATCATGCTGTTGACCGGCGGGGCCTGGGGCCTTGGCGGCATCTCTGACGCCGTCGAGGCGCTCGTCGGCTCGGACATTGACGTGCAGCTTTTGGCGGTCTGCGGTCGCAGCACCCAACTGCTCGAGCATCTGGAGGCGTTGAACGCCCCTGAGGACCGGCTCAAGACCTACGGCTACGTCAAGAACATGCACGAGCTGATGGCCGCCGCCGACGTGGTGCTGACCAATGGCGCGGGCGTGACCGTGCTGGAAGCGCTGCGAACTCCACGCCCCGTGATCGCTTTCAAGCCTCTGGCCGGCCACGGCAAGGCGTCGACCGATGAGATGATGCGCCGCGAGCTTGCGCTCGAAGCCCACACCGTCCAGGAGCTCGTCTCGGTGGTACGCAAGCTCTCAACCGACCAGGTGCTGATGGCGCGCATGACGCACGCCGGCCAGCGCTGGTCCGAGGGCCGCGATCTGCGCGAGAGCGTCCGCGAGATGGAGACGCTGTTTGCCAACGCCGGCGCGGCGGTCGTGCTCAGCAACTGAGCGCAGGTTTGCAAAGCCGGAGCGGCATCAGGCTGCAGCCAGCACCGCCAGCGACTCAATCTCCTCATCACTGGTCCAGGCCCCCACGGAAGCCCTCACCAGGCCGCTGGCCGGAATGCTGCGCACGACGATGCCCTGCTCGGCCAAGCGCTTGACTTCCGCCTCAGCATCGTTGACATGCCAGGAGACAAGCGTCGAGGCGCCACGCTGTGCAACTTCCAGGCCGCGCTCGGCGAGTTTTGCGGCAAGCCGGACCGCGCCTGACGCGGCCCGTCGGTGGATCCAGTCCCATCCCGCGTCGTTTAGCACACCGAGCGCGGCGAGCGCCCAGACGCTGCGAATAACCGTCGGAAACCCGTCGTCAAGGCGCGCCCCCGTACCGTCGGCGAGCGGCGCGTCAAGCAGCGGGGCATCATGTGAAACGCTCCAGTAGCCCGGGAACGGCGGCTCCAGATCATCGAGCCGGTCCGGCCGGACGTAGAGCGCACCGCTGCCCTCTGGTCCGCACAGCCACTTCTGGCCGGAGGCCGCATAGTAGTCAACGCCGAGCGTGTGGACGTCTATCTCCACAGCTCCGAGGCCCTGTGCGCCGTCAAGCAACACTGGCACGCCAGTCCCGCACAACGCCTGCACATCCATCACGGCACCGCTCACCCATGACACGTGCGAACAGACGACCAGCCGGGTACTCGCACCGACCTCACCGGGAAGCTCATTGAACGGCACCACACGGACGCGCACACCGTGCATGAGACGGGCCCGGCGCAGCGGGGCGAGCACACCCGGATGCTCTTGGTCGCTGGTCAGGATCTCTTCTCCTGCGTTCAGGCGCAGCCCACCGAGCACCGTGTTTATACCGTAGGTGGTTGAGCTGGTCAGCGCGACTTCACCAGCCGCCGCACCCATCACCTGGGCGTAACCGCCACGAAGCTGGTCGGCAAGAGCCAGGGCGTGTTGGAAATACTCCGGCCCGACCCGTCCGTGCGCCAAGCCACGGGCCAGCTCCTCAGACACGTCCCGGGCGGCCGCCGCCGGTACAGGACCCTCGGTGCCGGCATTGAGATACACGCGCTCGCTCAGAGCCGGGAACTGTGAGCGAAATGCGCGCTGCTGGTTATCAGGCAGCACGTTTATGGCAAGCATTTTACTTGTTTTGTGCGTGAGACCTGCGGCGTTCCCCCCAAGTAACCGTTAGCACTATCCATAGACTTTAGGGCACTCGCGGTTCTAACTGAACGGTCGGCCCACACCATGACAACGACTTTCCAGACACAAGACAGCGTCCTCACGGGCACACCAGACCACGAGGTCATAGCACCTGCCCCAACAGCTGCCTCAGACAACGGATACCCCAGCGGCGAAAGCATGGGCTGCACCGCCCACCCCAACGCGACACTTGAGGGTGTGGCGCTTGAGGCCTGGCGTGACTACCTGCAAAGCCACGCAGCGATCATGCGGGAGCTGGACGCGGAGATGGTCGCCACCCACGCCATGACCACCCGTGACTACGAGGTCCTGCTCTACCTGGCACAGGCGGAGGGTCGACATCTGCCGATGTCAGCCCTGGCTGAACGCACCATGCTGACGCGCTCTGGCATCACGCGGCTGATCGACGGACTTGTGGCCCAGGGCATGGTCGAGCGAGTGCCCTGCCAGCACGACGCCCGTGTTTCATACGCGCTGCTGACCGATGAGGGCTATGAAAAGCTGCTCGCGGCAGGTGACACGCACGTCTCCGGGATCGAGCGCCTGTTTCTCTCGCGTTTTCAGCCAGAAGAGCTAGAGCTGCTAACCAAGCTGTTGGCACGTCTGCCGGGCTCGCGGCACGAAGGCGCCTGCACCGCGTCATAAGTGCCGCGTAGCACTGGTGGCCTAAGCCGCGTGGCACCGGTGACCCAAGCAAGCCGGTGGCGCCTGACCAATGGCCATGTGTCTTTGGTGCGCTCACCCGTTTACGACGTGTTCTGCTAAGCTAATAGTTGTTAGCTCAACTACATCTGAAGGAGACAGCTTATATGCCGACCATCTCTCCCCAAGCCGTACCCGCCGGCACCTACTCGATCGACCCCACCCACTCCAACGTCGGCTTTGAGATCCGCCACATGGGGATCGCCACCGTCCGCGGCGCCTTCAAGAAATTTGAGGGCTCGATCGTGGCTGAAGATGGTGCGCTCAAACTCTCAGGCTCAGTTGAAGTTGCGAGCATTGACACCGGCGAGGCGCAACGTGACGGCCACCTGCAGGCGCCCGACATGTTTGATGCCGCCCAGTTCCCGCAGATCAAGTTCGTCTCTACAGGGGCGCAGCCGGCCGGCGATGGCAAGGTCACGCTGAAGGGCAACATCACGATCAAAGACACCACCAAGCCGATCGAGCTGACCGGCGAGATTGGTGAGGGCGGCGAGGATCCGTGGGGCAACTCACGCATCGGCCTTGAGGTGTCAGGCAAGATCGACCGTCGGGATTTCGGCGTGAGCTGGAACCAGGTGCTGCCCAACGGCAACCTGCTGGTCTCAAACGACGTCAAGCTGGTGGTCAGCGTCTCGGCTGTCAAGGGGTCGTGATGGCAAACCTGCTCGCCATCTCGGGGAGCCTGCGGCGCGGGTCCTTCAACACAGCGCTCCTGCGCGCCGCCGCCAAACACACACCGCAGGACATTCAGATCGAGATCTACGACCAGCTGGAGTCATTGGCTCCATACAACGAAGATCGCGAAAATGACCGTCCGGAAAGCGTCAAGCGCCTGCTCGCAAAGGTCAAGCAGGCCGACGCGCTACTGCTCGCCACCCCCGAGTTCAACACCGCGCTGCCTGGACAGCTCAAGCACCTGGTCGACTGGGGTTCGCGGCCGTACGGGCCGCAGGCCACCCTGTACGGCAAGCCGGTGGCTGTGATCGGCGCCAGCCAGACCGACTATGGCGCCATCTGGGCCCAGGATCAGTTGCGCAAAGCGCTCAGCCTGGCTGGCGCCCGCGTGACAGACGTGGAACTGAACGTCGCGCACGCCGAGCAAAAATTCGACGCCGACGGCGAGCTCACAGACGCCGAGACTCTCGAGCAGCTTGAGCATGTGGTGCGGGAGCTGGCTGCGCACCACCGGCAGGTGGCCGCAATCTGATTGGAGGGCACCAAATGGCAGGACCCGAACAGAACGCAGGCCGCATTTCAATGTTGGAGCGTCTTTCTCGAGACGAGTCCGATGGCAGAATCCCGCCAGAAACGACCATCGGCTGCGTCAATCTGACCGTCACTGACGCAGTTCGCTCCCAACACTTCTATGCGAAGCTGATGGGGCTTGAGCCAACCAGAGCGGCCGACGGGTCTCTGTCGCTGGCGCCAGCCGGAGGCGGCGCGCTCCTGCGATTGGTTGCCAACGCGTCCGCTCTCGCTCGCGACCATCGCCAAACAGGTCTGTTTCACGTTGCCATTCTGGTCCCGTCCCGACGCGAACTTGCTGCAGCACTGGTGCGCCTGACCCAAGGGGGCTGGCGGCTTGACGGCGCCGCCGACCACCTTGTCAGCGAAGCTGTTTACCTGCAGGATCCGGACGGCAACGGTATTGAGATATACAGGGACCGCAAACCTGACCAGTGGATCCGTGGCGAGCGCGGACAGATCAAAATGGCCACCCTACCGCTTGACCTTGATGATCTTGTCAGTGAGCTGCGCAGCGTTCCGCTTGATGAAGTGAACGACACCGTCATGCCCGCTGGCACTCGCATCGGCCATATACACCTGCAGGTCGCCTCGATCCCCGCGGCGGAACGCTTCTATGACAGCGTGCTCGGATTTGACATCACTGAACGGGGCTATCCCGGAGCGCTGTTTGTCTCGGCCGGCGGATACCACCATCACATCGGACTGAACGTCTGGAACAGCCGCGGCGCAGCCGCTCCGCCTCCGGGCAGCGTCGGCCTGAACTCTTTTGAGCTGAAGCTCGGTGACCAGCACGCCCTGGCCGCCGTGAGGGACCGTCTTACACAAGATGGTGTGGACATGACGGATCCGCCGACCGGTAACGGGGTGCTGGTCCAAGACCCCAGCGGCAACCGCATCCAGGTGACCGTCTGAGAAGCCGGCCCGCAGCCGAGTCACCACGCTTCCGGCGGACGTCCGCCGCAGCAAGAGCCGTCTACGCAGCGCTCAGCCCGTCAGCACAATGAGCGCTACCCTAAGGCCTTCTGGCGACGTGGCGGAGTGGCTACGCAGCGGCCTGCAAAGCCGTCCACACCGGTTCGATTCCGGTCGTCGCCTTCAGAGAAGCCCTGATAATGCGGGATTGTTGAGAGAGCAATCACTGTCACACCGCGTAGGCTTCCCCCGTCTGTCAAGCCCGTGCGAGACAGCTACCACTGACACGTCCACACGACTGACCTACCTGTGGCCCCGCTCAGCCAGTAGTTCCGCCACGGCCGAGATCCCCGCATGCAGCTCAGCAAAGCTCGTGCTCAGCGGCGAGAGTCCAAGCCGCAAGCCACGGGGCTGACGAAAGTCCGGGATCACGCCGCGTGCCCACAGAGCGGGCGTCAGTTCGCGGAAGGCATCGTGCTCAAGCATTACGTGGCCACCGCGCTGCGCAGCGTCACGCGGAGAGGCGAGCTCCACGCCGAGCGGCGCAAGGAGCGCGTCGCTTGACTGGATCGCAAACTCCGTGAGAGCAACCGACTTGGCGCGGATCCGGTCAAGTCCGACGCGGTCGATCAGCACCAGCATGTCCCGCAGCGCCTGCATTCCCACAATTGGCGGGGTGCCGCTGAGAAAGCGCCGGACACCGTCAGCGGGCGTGTAGGCCGACCCCATCGCAAACGGGTCAGCCGCGCCCATCCATCCTGAGATTGGCTGGCGCAACTGGTCCTGCAGAGCCGCGGCGACGTAAAGGAAAGCCGGTGACCCGGGCCCGCCGTTGAGATACTTGTAGGTGCAGCCAACGGCCAGGTCCGCTCCAGCGCCGTCAAGACCGATCGGCATCACCCCCACTGAGTGCGACAGGTCCCACAGCACGAGCGCACCGGCCGCATGCACGAGCTTGGTGATCTGCTCTAGCGCGGCGATCTCAGCGGAGCGGTAGTCAACGTGACTGAGCAGCACAAGCGCCACATGCTGGTCCAGCACGCTTTCCACATCCGCGACGCTGGGACCGGCGTGCGGTGCCGGCTCGATCGCCCGGAGCTTCAGACCGCACTCCTCAGCAACCGACTGAGCTATGAAACGGTCAGTGGGGAAGTTGCCGCTGTCAATCACCAGCACGTCACGCCCCGGTCGCGCCGCGACACCGGCGCGAAGCAGCTTGTAGAGCAGCACACTGGTGGAGTCGCCTATCACGGTCTGGCCGCGCGCCGCACCGAGAGTGATCCGGCCAACCTGGTCGCCAACCTCGGTCGGGGCCGCCATCCAGCGCTCATCCCAGCCGCGGATCAGGCGGGTGCCCCAGACGGTGGTTACAAACTCAGCGAGGCGTCGCCTGGTTGCGTGTAGCGGCCGGCCTAAAGAGTTCCCATCAAGATAGGCGACAACATCGTCTGAAAGAATGAACTCTTCGCGCAGGGCCGCCAGCGGGTCTCCGTCATCAAGCGCCTGCGCGCGCTCGGCACCCCAGCTCGTCACCTCGCCTCCCACAACAGCACCGTGACGCCGCGACCGCGGCGGTCTGCGTTTACCAGCAGCCGTTGAGGAACGCAGCAGCGTTTCTCAGTCTCCCGTTGCCGGGTGACGGTTCCCGTCTGATGCCTCTGGGGCTGCGGGATGCGTTGCCGACCCGTAGCCCGGCGCGACGGCCGGGTCTTGCACAGGTTCTCGATACGACCCGCTGGGGGTCGCGGCATTGCGTTTTGTGTCTCCGGGCCACTCCCGGCGACAACCATCTTCTGAACCAACGCTGCGAGGTTCCGGGCCGCGTTCACGTCCCGGTCGAGCACGAGTCCGCACTGCTCGCAGCGGTAGGTGCGGGCGCTCAGGGACAGCTTGGCTTTCACTACCCCACAACCTGAGCATGTTTTCGATGACGGGTAGAACCGGTCCGCCAGGACCAGCTTCCCGCCGTTCCACACGGTCTTGTAAGCGATCTGGCGGTGGATCTCGCCAAGGCTCGCGTCATGGACGGCGCGGCGCAGCCCACCGTTCCCGCCACGGCACAAGCCTGCCACGCTCAAATCCTCCCCGACAACAATGGCGTGCTTGGTGGCGAGCCGGTGGGTGAGCTTATGGACTGCGTCGCTTCTGGTGTTCGCGACTCGGGCGTGCAACCGGCGGACCTGCCGTTCGGTCGCGAGCATGTTCTTGGACCGTCGGGCAGGCCGTCGGCCTTTGATCGCCCGGCCCCGCTGGTCGTAGCAGTCCGGGTTGCTCGCGCGACGCTGCCGGTCCAGCCTGCGCTGATAGCGCCGCAACTTCCGCTGCGCCTCCTTCAACGCCCGCGGGTTCGCGACCATCTCCCCGGTCGAAAGGACCGCCAGATGCTTCACGCCGACATCCACGCCGACCACCGTCCCCGCGGGCGCTGACGCCGCCGTAGGTTGACAGACGAGACACGCGAGCACGGCATGCCAACGGTCCTGACGGAAACTCACACTCATGCTCAGCACCCGAGCGTCGCCAGCGTCAAGCAGTGATTGGAGCCGACAGGTCGGTTCGTGTGTGCGGACCACGCCGATCCTGGGGAGCTTCACCGCGGTCCGGGACGCGATCCCGAACGCTCCGGTCGTGTACCGGAACCGGAGCCGGTCCCGGCGCCTGGACTTGAACCTCGGGAACCCGACCTTCCGGCCCTTCCGCTGGCCGCGCTTGGACTCGCTGTAGTTCTTCAGCGCCGCAGCGAGATCCGCGAGGCCGGACGAGAACGCCTCCTTCGAGCACTCTGTCCACCACGGCACAACCTGGCTCTTGGCGGCGTTCCACTCCTTCCGAAGCGCCGGGAGCGTCCACGGCACCACAACCGTTTTGCTGAGCCGGTCGACCTCTTGGTCGGAAAGCTGCTCGGTGAGCGCGGCCAACCTCACCTGTTCCTGGGCGTCCAACCGCTCCTTGACCAGCCCGAGACCCCAGTTAAACGCCTTACGGCGTGCGCCGGCATGCGACATCAACGCCCGCCGTTCGGCTGGGGTCGGGTCAAGCACGAAATCGAACGCCTCCGCCCGCCAGCCGTCCAGGATCTCAAACCTGGGCAAGAACCTCATCCCCCGCCGCAGCCTTCACCGCACGCTCCGCGCGGCGTTTCGCGCTACGCCGCCCATAAAGCCGGGCGCACATCAAGGTCAGCACCTCGGTGATATCGCACACCAGGTCGCCATCGACCTCACGTTCCTCGACCACAACCAGTTTGCGACCGGTCGCGGTCATCGCCGCCTCGACATACTCCACCCCGAACCTCGCCAAGCACTCGCGGTGCTCCACCACAACCGTGCCGACTGCCGGGTCGGCGAGCAGCCTCCAGAGTTTCGGCCTGGACCCGTTCAGCCCGGACCCAACCTCCCCCACAGTGACTGTGGGCGCAAGCCCGTTCTGCGTCGCCCACACCGACAACCGGCCCATCCGCCGCTCCAGATCATCACACTGATCCGCCGAGGACACCCGCGCATACAACGCGACACCCGCAGCCTTCACGACCCGCTCAGACGGGCCATCAACAAGAATCGTTCCGGTCGCGGTCTGTCTCGCCGGAACCGGCAACTGCCCGTCCCGAAACCACTTCCACACGGTCTGACAATGCACGCCCTCACGCCTCGCCCACTCCGAAAATCTCACCGCCAGGACCATAAACACGCACACGGACAGATAAACGCTGATGTCCGGCCCAGCAGTCCCAGACCCCACCGCCCCACGCCTTACTCCTGCCGGCTCTTTGTCCGTGCGCATGCTGGTGCCGTAGCGTACAGGTCCTCATAGGATGTGCACGCGTGAAGCGTTGCACCGCGTTTCTCTGGTCGCACTCCAGCGACCTGGCCGCGTGCACTGACGGCCCGTGATGCAGTTCCAGCCCTGAGACGTGCTTGAGGACTGGGCCGCGGGCGCGAGGAAGTAGTCGGCCTGGTGCGCTCAGGTGCTGGCAGACTCAGCCGAGGTCATCCGGCCAAGCCTGCCAGCCACCGTCAGCACAGCGAAGGCGACCGCATCGGCCCCGGCTGCGCCAAGGGTGATCGTGTAGTGGTTCACGTTGGGCACCTCAATCCAGGTGAGGTTGGGATGGGCCAAAGCCCATGATTTGAGCTGTGATGGCGGATACAGCCCGGGTGGCTGCGCAAGGAGTCCGAGTGGCGCCCGCAGGAACAGGGTCTCAACGTTAACGGCCTGCCACGCTGAAATGATGACCTCCGGATCGCTGAGCTCGGCGGAGTCAGCCACAAGCGCCTCGTAGCTGACGCTACTGCGCAGCACCGGAGGCTCCCCTATCAGGTCGTAGTCCACATAGCGCTCAACGGCGTCGCTCCAGTTGGGGCCAAACGCCGGATGGGCGCGCCAGAACTCGCGATACTCGCCGACCGACCTGAAGGTCATGGAAAGCCGCTCGGCGGCTGGCCCAAGCGTCACGCGCAACGCCTGCGCCGGGCTGATGTTCGCGACCGGCGGTGGATCAGGGCTCATCAATGGCAGTCCGCCGTCGACCAGAACGAGCGCGGCCACCGACGACGGATACCGCGCCCCAAATACCACAGCCACAAAGCCCCCCATCGAGTGACCGAGGACGAGCGCGCGCGTGCAGCCGAGCCGCTCGAGCACCTCCGCCACGTCGGCAGCATGGCTGTCCATCCCCCATGGTCCGGGCAACGATGAGCTGCGTCCGCGCCCACGCAGATCAACGCCGATAACCCGTGTGCCGGTCGCGCCGACTGTCAGCCGCTGTGCGACCGGAGCCCAGGCCACGTGCGTGGCGGTGATGCCATGCACGGCAAGCACCGTCGTGTCAGGCTCAGCGTCGCCGCTAATGTCGTCGCTGTCCCAGATCCCGACGCGCAGCGGTCCGCCGCGCACGTCGACGTCGGCCTGCCGATAGACGGTCACCGGGCACTCCAGCCGCCATCTAGGGTGAACGTGGCACCGGTTGCCATGGCGGCAGTGGGCCCAGCCAGCCAGACAGCGAGGTCCGCAACATCGCTCGGCTCTACCAGCTTCTTGATAGCTGCTTCAGCAAGCATCACCTCGCTGACCACGCGGTCCTTGCTGATGCCGTGCACTCGAGCTTGGTCGGCGATCTGTTTCTCCACCAGCGGCGTACGAACATAGCCGGGACTCACGCAGTTGCTGGTGACGCCGTGCGCTGCACCTTCCAGCGCGATCACCTTCGACAGACCCTCGAGTCCGTGTTTGGCAGCCACGTAAGCCGACTTGTAGGGCGATGCGCGCAGTCCGTGTAGCGAGCTGATATTGATGATACGTCCGAACCCGTTGTCATACATGTGCGGCAAGGCGGCCCGCACCAGCAGAAACGGCGCCTCCAGCATCAGCGTCAGGATGCGATGGAAGCTATCAGGGGGAAACTCTTCGATCGGAGCGACGTGCTGGATGCCAGCGTTGTTGACCAGCACGTCAGCATCTAGATGAAGACTGGCCAACGCGTCCGTGTCGAGCAAATCTACCGACCAGACCTCTCCACCGATCTCGTCGGCGATCCGACTCGCGCCGACGCCATCCACGTCAGCCACGACAACGTGGTCTCCGGCCGCCGCGAACGCGCGTGCACACTCCGCCCCGATCCCACTTGCCGCGCCGGTGACGACCGTGCGCCTACCAGTGGGGTGTGGTGTTGTCGACCTCAACGCAAGCTCCTCTGCATTTGACGATGTCTCGCGGTTCTCGTATACTTTTTATGAGAGACGATTCACGTCTCAGTTTGGCACAAAAGGGAGGCAGAATGCGAGGAAAGATTCGGAGTGCTCGACTGGCCGGTGCGGTAGCCGTTGCCGCAGCCATAGGCACCGCGGTCCTAGTCGACTCCACGCCCTCAGTAGCGGCGCCAGTGGGTTCGGCTCACGCAGCCGCGGCACCGGTGAACGTCGGCATGGTTTACGAGAAGACGGGCATCTACTCTGCGTATGCGACGGAGTACCAACAGGGCTTCAACATCGGCATGCGGTACGTCACACACGGCACAGGCAAGGTGGATGGCCACCATGTCAACGTGACATGGGATGACGACGCAGACAGTTCGACCACAGCGATCAACGACTTCAAGTCGTTCGTGGGCGCCGGGGACAAGATCATCGGCGGCACGATCGACTCAGGGATCGGCACACAGCTCGCACCGCTGGCAGCGCAGAACCACGTTCTCTACATCGCCGGCTCCGCAGCTGCGGACCAGCTGACCGGCGCTAATCAGTACACGTTCCGGTCTGGACGGCAGACCTACCAGGACGTGATGGCCGCAAAGTCCTACGTCGCCAATGCCGGACGCGGCAAGAAGATCGTTGTCCTCGCGCAGGACTACGCGTTTGGTGAGTCCTACGTGACCGACGCTAAGCGGGTCTTCGGGAAGTTGCATGACAAGGTCACCCCCATCCTGGTGCCGCTGACCACGACGGACTTCACGCCAACCGCCCTGCAGGTCAAGGCACTGCACCCCTCACTGATCTTCCTTGCCTGGGCCGGCACCACGGGTGCCGCACTGGCACAGGCACTGGATCAACAGGGAGTGTTCAGCAACACCAAGGTCGTGACGGGCCTGGCAAACATCGCCACCTACCCGTTCTACGGCAAGGCCGGCCTGAAGTTTGACTACATCTCGCTGTACGTCTACCAGGGCTCCAAGACACCGCCGAACCTCTACCTCATCAAGCAGATGAAGAAACAGTACGGTAGCGTGCCTGACCTGTTTTGCGCAGACGGCTTTGTCGGCGCGCAGATGGTCGCCCGAGCCATCCAAACCGGCGGCGGGACCAACGTCAAGGCGATGATCAAAGGGCTGGACGGCTGGTCGTTCCTTGCCCCCAAGGGTGTCCAGGTGATTCGTCCCTCCGATCATGCAATGCTGCAGCCGATGTACCTGGTGAAGCTCGTCGACAGACACGGGACATACACGCCCATCGTCACGAAGACCCTGGGCGAGGCCCAGACGGCTCCCGCCCCACGGCCCATCAAGTAACGCAGTAACTGGCTCGCCCGCAACTGAGCAACCCTGGCATGACGACCGAGCCAGTAGTCAATAACGGAGTTGCTCCGCCTGTCCTGCAGGTGGAGCAACTCCGCTTCCGGATCGGAGGTGTAGACATCGTCGCTGGCGTCGACATTGAGGTCGGCGCCGGCGAGCTGATCGGCATCATCGGTCCAAACGGCGCCGGGAAGACCACGCTCCTGAACCTCCTGACGGGACTTATCCGCCCGAATCAGGGCAGGATTCACCTGCGCGACCGTGACATCACTGATCTGACGCCGGCGGCCCGCGCACGTCTGGGCATGGGCCGGACGTTTCAGACCTCGCTGCTGTTCGGCTCCCTGACCGCGTTTGAGAACGCCCGGCTAGCAGCCCAGGCCAAGCTGGGAGGAAACATGCGCTGGTGGCGTCGCCCCCGCAAGGACGATGAGGCGGTGCTGAAAGCAAACGACGCGCTGGCGGCGGTCGGAATGGCGCAGCTCGCCCACCAATCCGCCGCGGGGCTGTCACACGGCGACAAGCGCAAGCTCGAGCTGGCCATCCTTCTGGCAAGCGGCGCGGACGTGCTCCTGCTGGACGAGCCGATGGCTGGTATTAGCCATGAGGAGGTATCGGGTCTTGTCGATCTGATCGGCCGCCTGCACACGGCTGGTCACACCGTGCTGATGGTGGAGCACCACATGGCCGTGGTGCTGAGCCTCGCCGACCGTCTTGCGGTTCTTCACCACGGTGAGCTTTTGGCGTTTGGAGACCCCGCGTCGGTCACATCAAACGCCGTCGTCCAGAGCGCATACCTCGGAGAGACAATATGAACGACGCGCTCGGCGACGGGAACACGAAAACCCCGGACCAGGACAGCCGACAACCCGCACTGCAGGTGAAGGCTCTTCACGCCCACCTCGCCGGGTCTCACATTCTTCAAGGTTTGGACTTTGAAGTGCCCGCCGGCGGTGTAACCGTCATGCTCGGCCGCAACGGCGTGGGCAAGACAACAACCGTGCGCACGATCCTCGGCCTCGTCAATGGCAGCGGCGAGGTTCGGATCTTCGGCCAGGACGTCAGCGGCTGGCCGACACACCGCATCGCCAGACTCGGGGTCGGCTACGTGCCCGAGGATCGCGACATCTTTGCGGCACTGACTGTCGGCGAGAATCTCCGTCTGGCCGAGACCGGACCCAGACCCGCTTACGACCACGTCTTCGACCTCTTTCCCGAACTCCAAGAGCGCAGCAGACAGATGGCGGGGACGCTGTCCGGAGGACAGCAGCAGATGCTCGCGATCGGACGGGTTCTGCTCAATGACTCACCACTGCTGCTCGTAGACGAGCCGACAAAGGGGCTCTCGCCACTGTTCGTCGGCCAGGTGATGGATGCGCTGGAGCGGGTCGGAACCGAACGGACCGTGCTGCTGATCGATCAGAACGTCCATGCCGTAAGGCATCTGGCTCGCTGGGTGATCATCCTTGACCAGGGGCGCGTGGCCCACGTCGGAAGCGTCGATACGCTTGACGACGCAGCCTTGGTCCACCGCCTGCTGGGCGTCTCGGGAGCGTCATGAGCACGTTCATCGCGGTCACCGTAAGCGGACTGGCGCTCGGCTCGATCTACTTCCTGGTCGCCTCGGGCCTGTCGTTGATCTTCGGCCTGATGGACGTCCTGAACTTCGCCCACGGGGTCTTCCTAACCCTCGGGGCATACGCCGGGTGGCAGGTGGCGTCGCACCTCGGAACCGCGCTTGGTTCCGAGGTGCTCTTCATCGCGACCGTCGCAGCCTCCATCGCTGCCGGTGCGATTGTCGCAGCGCTCACCGAGATCCTCCTGATCAGGCCGCTCTATGGGCGAGTGATCGCCCAGATTCTCGTGACGGTCGGTCTCGACATGGCGCTCGTGGGACTGCTGACAGGAGCGTTCAGCAGTAACTCGCAGGCGATCGTCGCGCCCGGGTGGTTGACCGCGGTCGTCACAATCGGTGCCGTGCGGATTCCCGGCGGTGACTTCCTGGCCGTCGGCGCCGGCGTCGCAGTACTCGGCCTGCTGAGCTGGTTTTTACAACGCACTCGCTACGGATTGATTGTGCGAGCGGGGGCGGAAAACCGTGAGATGGTACGCGCCCTCGGCATCGATGTCGGACGCGCATTCACGCTCGTGTTCTTGATAGGCGGCGCGGCAGCCGGTCTTGCAGGCCTGCTCAACTCCCTGGTGCTGAACAGCGGACTCGTAGACCCCACGCAGGGTGACCAGTTGCTGATCTTTGCCTTCATCGTCGTGGTGATCGGCGGCATGGGCTCACTTAAGGGAGCTGCCATTGCCGCAGTCATAGTCGCGTTCGTTCAGGTGTACGTGAACTTCTACATCGGCTCAAGCAGCGGGCTGGCGGACATCGGCAACGTGTCTGTGGTGTTGTTCCTAGCGCTGCTGATCTCGGTAAGGCCCAAGGGATTGGCGACCAGGACATGACCGGCACTGCCAACAGCCGCACCTCCAAAGCACCACCCTCAAGCACACGCGGCGTCACCGGGCAGCTGCTCATGCGGCTCACGCACCCTGCACCCACACCACAACCTCGCACTCACAGACGGTTGGCGGGACGCGCCGCTGTGGCAGCGCTTTTGCTGATCTTCGCTGCCATACCGTTCGCCAGCTTTCACATTCCAGTGATCCTCCCCGGACCAACCGACATCGTCAACTCCGTCGGTACGCTCGACGTCCTCGGGCTGTGTTTCGTCTTCGCAGCGGTGGCACTCAGCTATGACATCCTGCTCGGCTTTACCGGACTATTGTCGTTCGGGCACGCCCTGTACTTCGCCGTAGGCGCCTACACGTTTGACATCGCGCTCACGCAGTGGAATCTGGCAGTGCTGCCAGCGTTGGCAGTTACCGCGGGTGTCAGCCTTTTCCTGGCGATAGTTCTTGGTGTGGTCAGTCTCAGAGTAAACGGCATCGCGTTCTCGATGATCACGCTAGCCTTCGCCCAGGCGGTTTACTACGTGATCCAGGACAACCCTGGCAACCTGACAGGCGGCGCAACCGGACTGGTTCTGTCCACCACGCACCTTCCGTCTCTGCTGGTGGGTGTCAGCAATACCCGCTACCTGTATTGGCTGACGCTCGCCTTTCTGGTGGTGATCTTTGCGCTCACCTGGTTGCTGACCGAATCGGCGATGGGACGAGTCTGGGTAGCCATCCGTGAGAATGAGCAGCGCGTGGAGGTTCTCGGTCTGCGACCGCTCCAGTTCAAGCTGGCATCGATTGTGGCCTCGTCACTGATCGCAACGGCCGGAGGAGTCGTCTACCTGCTGTTCGTCGGGGCCGCCGCGCCAGACGCGGTGGCATCAACGACAGTCACCGTCTCCCTGCTGGTCATGGTGATTCTCGGTGGCGTCGGGCGACGGTCAGGCGCAGTCGTCGGCGCGATAGTCTACGTCTACCTACAGCAGTACCTTCTGAAGATCGCGGCCGAACCATCGTTCGCGTCGCTCCCCGGTCCGCTGAGAGTTCCGCTGTCGCAGCCGAGCTTCCTGCTCGGCGCCATCTTCATCGTTTTCGTGCTGTTCGCGCCCGGCGGCATCATCGGTCTTGTCGACCGGGTGCGGCTGGCCCGTGCCAGATAGTCTTAGCAGGGTGCAGTACCCACGCCAACATAAAATGCAGCATCGTGGCCAGCGTGTCATCCCACACTGCTGACACCCCGCGACTCAAGACGTCCGCCGGGCCAGCTGGCGGTGATCTGTATCAATTCTGGTATGACGACCCAGCGACGGTTGCAAGTGCCGAGGCCGCTGGCATAGCCCAGGGGCCGCCGCGGCCAACTTCGCACCGCGGGAAAGCTACCCGCAAGCGTCTTGTCGAGGAGGCTGAAACGATCTTCGCGGACGTCGGCTACCAGGAGGCGTCAATTGTGCGGATCACTGAGGCCGCAGACGTGGCACAGGGGACTTTCTACCGCTACTTCGACAGCAAGCAGCAGATCTTTGAGGAGGTCGTGGTGGATCTTAACTACCGTGTCCGCCGCGCAATGACCACCGCCTCCGTGGCCGCACGCACCCGACTAGACGCGGAGCGGTACGGGTTTGCGGCGTTCTTCCAATTCACCGCTGAGCATCCTGCTCTCTACAGGGTGATCCGGCAGGCGGAGTTCGTCTCACCAAAGGCACTGCACTATCACTATGAGCGGATCATTGCCAGTTACATTCCGCGGCTCCAGGAGGCCATGGAGGACGGTGAAGTGGGCGCGATGGACCCTACCGTCCTTGCCTGGGCGCTCATCGCGGTCGGCGAGATGACCGGTATGCGATGGGTGCTCTGGGACGGTGCAAAGGCCATGCCACCGGAGATATTTGACGAGCTGATGACCGTGATTGGCCGAATGCTGCAAAACCGGGCGGACGTTGACACGTCCAGTAGGCTGCCGACTAGCGAGACGGCGCTGGAGCACTCTTCAGTCGCCGGGAGTCAGCTACCGGACGCCAACGGCCGACACGATGGGATGCCATCAAGTCACACACGCACCGACTCCTGATCGTCATAAACTTGACGCTCTGACGACCGGCGAAGCATCGGCGGCTGTCGCATCTTGCACGGTTTCCTCTCGACTGGGCTACCAATGATGATTGCGAACAGGCAGGCCCGTGGTCAGGTTGTGGCGACATGGTTGGCTGCTCAAGCTCACAGCTCACCAGAGGCGGTCGCCATTGAATACCTGGACGAAGCGATCACATACGGACACCTGCACCACCGTGCAGTGGAGCTTGCCGACAAGCTCTCGGGTCTCGGCCTTGACCGAGGAAGCCGCATCGGCACGATCGCGGACAACGATGCCGACCAGGTGATCCTCTTCTTCGCTTGCGCGATCTGCGGATTTATCCTGGTACCACTCAACTGGAGATTAACCGGCACAGAGCTGACCACTCAACTCAACGTCGTAGCACCTGCACTGGTCGCCGCATCAGACACGCATATCGATCTGGCAAGGTCCGCCGTGGACGCGAGCGCGTTTCCGTCACCGGTCGGATACCTGCGCGACCTGGTCGAAGCCCCGACGGGTGTATATGGCCGCGGCCATACCAGCGAGGCTTGCGTGGCGGGCGACGAGGACCCTCTGCTCATCATTTTCACCTCTGGCAGTACAGGCAGGCCCAAGGGCGCAGTGCTTACGAATGCCAACTGCGTCTGGACCAACATGAGTCTTGACCGCGTTGTACCGCTCAGCTCTAACGACGTTGTGCTTCAAGTCCTCCCCCAGTGCCATGTGAGCGGCTGGAACGTGCAGCCGCTCCAGGCATGGCTCAAAGGTGCAACGGTGATCATCGAGCCCCGCTTTGACCCGGGCAGGACCCTGTCGCTGATCGAAACTCGACGCGTCACAACCATGATGGGGGTACCGACCATCTTCCGGATGCTCGCTGAGGACCCGGCGTTCGAGACGGCCGATCTGACCAGCCTGCGCCGCGTTGTCGTAGGTGGCGCCACAATGCCGCGTGATTTGCTGCACATCTGGCGGCAGCGCGACGTTGACATCCATCAGGGATACGGCCTCACCGAAGCGGGGCCAAACGTCCTGTGTCTCACGGCCAAGGACGCCACCGCACACCCCGCCTCAGTCGGTCGCCCCTACCCGTTTGTGGATGTGGAACTCCACGAGCCGGATACAGGACTCTTGATCGCCGGGGCCGGCACAGGCGAGCTGTGGGTCTCAGGCCCAAACGTCTTTGCCGGCTACTGGAAAGACAACGGGGCCACCACCTGTGCGATGACCGGACGATGGCTTCGCACAGGCGATCTTGCAAAGCGCGACGATCAGGGCTTTTACCGAATCTGCGGCCGCCTGGCCGAATGTTTTCGCAGCGGCGGAGAGGACGTCTACCCAGCAGACGTTGAGATGGTGCTGCGCGATCACAAAGACGTACGTGATGCGGCGGTCGTCGGCGTCCGCGACCCGCGCTGGGGCGAGATCGGTGTCGCATTTATCGAGCCGAAGACCGGCCACACGCTCTCCGAGGAGCAGCTGATCGCATACTGCCGCAACCAGCTCGCGGGGTTCAAGGTGCCGCGGCGCATCACGATCGTCAGCCAGCTGCCGCGCCTGGTTTCCGGCAAACTTGACAAGCACCGGCTCGCCGATATGGCTGAGCGCGCACACGTCTGAATCTGCAGTCACGACGTGGTCGCAGCGATCAGACGTTCGCCACAGCATCAATCGCGGCAACAGCCAGCAGATCGGCACGCTCGTTGAGCGGATGGCCGACGTGCCCCTTGATCCAGTGCCAGCGAACCTGCTCGTGCTCGCCCACAACCGCATCAAGCTCCAACCACAGGTCCCGGTTCTTGACAGGGGCACCGGCGGCCGTCCGCCAGCCACGGCGTTTCCAGCCAGCCATCCATGAGGTCATGCCGTCATGCAAATAGCGTGAGTCTGTCACGACACAGACGCGCGAGCCGGACGGCACTGCGCGCAGTCCTTCAAGCGCCGCGGTCATCTCCATAACGTTGTTGGTGGTCATCGCAAGCCCGCCACTGAGCTCCTGCACCGCCCCGTCCTCCCAGCAGACCAGCGCAGCCCACCCGCCAGGTCCAGGGTTGTGACGGCAGGCACCGTCTGTCCAGATCAGGATCTCACCGGGCGCCGCCACCGGAATCTCGCCGGCTGCCGTGGCTGGGCGGCGTGTATTTGGCTTGGCCATCAAGAGCCATTCAACCAGCCGGCCCGGTCAGCGCCAGAGCCGGCTTTACATCCAGGTCCGCCGAACAGCTGCGCGGTCCACACAAAACGGCTCAAGGACCGGCGGCCGCGACCCCTCGGCGATCAGCGCGGCAAGCGCATCACCCGCCGGCAGTCCAACGGTCATGCCAAGCATTGAGTAGGCGGTGGCCACGTACACGCGTGCCTGGATGCGATCGATGATCGGCAGCCCATCAGGTGCCAGCGGACGCAGGCCACACCAGGGCATGGACTGGTGTGACCAGCCCGTCGTCGCCTCGCGGGCGCTGGCCAGCAGCGCCTCAACACGAGCCTCGTCAACGACCGTGGAGGTTGCCGGCAGCTCCATGGTGCCGGCGATCCGGATGCCGCCGCCGATCGGCGAGATGGCCACGTGAGATCCCGTGACCATCACGGCGCCGCCCAGCGGGGCGGCGCCGGAAACCTCAACCGAGTAGCCCCGGCCACCCAATACTGGCAGCCTGACACCGAGTTGTCGTGCCAGCGCTGGCGCTTCTGCACCGGTGGCCAGCACCAGCGCGTCACCGGTGACCGTGTGTGCGCCCGCGCGAACGGTCACAGAGCGCTCATCGGCATGCACCGCACTCACTGACGTGCCCTCCATAAAGACAACGCCCTGCTTGCGCAGGTAGGCGGTCAGTCCGCGCGCCAGCACCCACGGCTCCACCTGATGGTGCTCATCAATCACGAACCCCCCCAGGACACCCCGTCCCAGAAACGGTTCAAGCGCACGCACGGAGTCGCCGTCCAACATCGGCCCGGGGGCCAGCATGCCCGCGTCAACCAGCGGCGACAAGCCGTTCCGGAACCTTTCAAGCTCGCCCGCGCGGATCGCCACCACCAGCATGCGCGTGTCACGGCCAACACCCTCAACGCCAGCCTCGCCAAGCTCATCAAGCATGCTCACAGCCCGGTTGCCGAGCGCATGAAGGGCGTGCACACCCCGCTCATATGGGGCCTGCCGGCAGTGCCAGGCGAAAGTCGTAAGCCACGACACAGCGGCCGGCAGGCCGCGCGGGATCAGGCGCAGCGCAGAGCCGCTGTCAAACAGCGACCGGGCCGCGTAGCCAAGCACGCCCGGCGCGGGCACGGGACCGGCCTGCGCGGTTGACACCCAGCCGGCGTTCCCATAGGTCGAGCCGCTGCCAGGAGTGCCTCGCTCCAGGACCGTGACCTCCAGCCCGCGTCGCAGCGCTCCAAGTGCCACGCCGAGCCCCGCTATTCCACTGCCAACGATCACAACCCGGTCTGTCATGCTGCTACCACGGTCTCACCTCAGCGCCGCCGCGTCAAGCACCAGCCAGCCGTTGACCACCCAACCAGATGAATGTCAGCCTGACCGCCCTCGCCTCCACGCCGTCCACCAACCCGCTGCGCATGCTGCGCAGACACTGGCGGTGGCTGGTCGCCGCCATCGCGACGGTGATCGTTGCCGACGTCTGGGTGAAGGCAACCGCCACCACGCCAACATACGACGCGTTCGGCTGGCTGGTGTGGGGCAGACAGGCACTGAACTGGAACCTGAACACCAACGGCGCCCCCTCATGGAAGCCGTTGACGTTCCTCTTTACGCTCCCCTACGCGCTGGCCGGCGCCAGCACACAACTCAGGCTCTGGTCACTCACCGCTGCCGCCAGCGCGCTGGGTGCAGCACTGTTGGCAGGACGGCTCGCATACCGCATCACCGGCGATCAAGCGCCGTCCTGGGCGCGTTGGCTGAGCGCCGCGTTTGGGACGGTGGGGATTCTCCTGATTGCCGGCTACTCAGAACTGGTGCTGATCGCCAACTCAGATCCGCTGGTGGCGATGCTGTGCCTGGCGGCGATCGAGCTGCACCTATCGGGGCGTCGCGGATGGGCGTTCGCGATGCTTGCCGGCGCCGGCCTCGGGCGTCCGGAAGGGTGGGCGTTCATTGCGCTCTACGCCGGCTGGCTTTGGCTGGTGGAACCGCGCTGGAGGCTGACCGCCGTCGCCGTCACCGTGCTTGTGCCGTTCACCTGGTTTGTGGTGCCAGGCCTCACCTCCCACAGCTGGCTGACAGCTGGAGATCTGGCGCTCGGTTCACCGAATGTGATCCATGGCAACAAGTTGATCGGCGTGCTGCAGCGCACGCGTGAGCAGCTCCCGGTCCCCTACCAGCTGGCAGCCGCTGGTGCGCTGCTCTACGCCGCCGCCAAGCGCCAGCGATCCTGGCTGACGCTGTTTGGCGCGGCGGCGATGTGGGTTGCGGTTGAGGTCGTGTTCGCCTACCACGGGTGGTCCGCGGTGCCGCGCTACCTGCTTGAGCCCGCCACGCTCTTGGTCGTTATCGGCTCGGCTGGAATCGGCCGCCTGGCCGCGTTTGCGCGCAGCTCGGCCGGCCTATCGCGCTGGGGAGCGGTCGCCGTGGTGATCGCGCTGGCCGGGGGTCTCGCGCCGACGTTGCACAACCGTCCTCGCGTGGCTCACGGTGAGATCGACGACGCCCGCCGTGCTGCGGCGACACTTACCAATCTGCGCAGCATCGTGAGCCGCCATGGCGCGGCCCGGATCAGGTCCTGCGGTGTGCCCGTGGTCAAGCTCCAATATCAGAGCGAACTGGCCTGGGTACTGCACGTGAACGTCGGCACGGTCGCATGGCCGCCGAAAAAGATGGTTCACAGCAAGCTGCCGATCGTGCTGTTCCAGCCACACGGCGAGCACTGGTCGATCCGCGCGGAGCACATCCGCGCCAACACCATTCACGCTTGCGGGAGTCTGCGTCAGCAGAACTGACATGGCCGTGCTGCCAGGAGGTCGTTCAGCCAGGAGGTCGTTCAGCTCGGTAGGCGATCCTCAGAAACGCTACGGGTGCCGGCCAAGCCGCATTCCCGATCGTGTGGCTCACGCCCAGCACCACGCAGGCTTTCGGTCAGGAGATACTCGATCTGCGCGTTCATGCTGCGCATGTCGTCATCAGCCCATTGACGCACAGCCTGGAAAACACTGGGCCTCAGGCGCAGGAGAAACCGTTTGGCGTCAGTCATGGGTGACGCGATCTCAGATGTAGAGCAAGCCGGCGTTGATCACCGCGACCACAGGATGGTCGCCGGTCGCCACCACCATGAGGTTTGAGACCACCGCCGCCTTGCGCTCAGCATCCAACTCAACCATCTCTGTGTCGGCCAGCCTGCTGGTCGCCATCTCAACCAAGCCCACGGCACCCTCAACCTTGGTCGCACGCGCTGCCCCCATTTCTGCCACTTTCTCGGGTTGTAATATCAACATGATATCATATGGAGTGAGCTTATATGGCCGCCAAACCAAGCTCGCCAGATGCGCCGTGCGATGACAAGCACGGGCACCACTCGCTACAGCGGCACGGCTATACTGAGCCAACTTGCGGCTGTAGCTCAGTTGGCTAGAGCGTCTGCTTGCCATGCAGAAGGCCGAGGGTTCGAGTCCCTTCAGCCGCTTTTCAGAACATCCCAGCCAGTCGCGTAACTGTTCATGTAGTTTGTTGGCTGGGCGGAGGCTGCCAGCACGGTGGTCGCGGCGCGGCGCAGACCGGCAGGCGTGGCTGCCACCGGTGTGCTGCGGTTGGTGTTGTCTGAGGTTTTGTGCAAGGCTGGTGACCGGCCGGTCCAAGAGTGCCCGGATGTGCGGGCGAGTGTGCGGGCCTGTGGCGCGCAGGCAGCGTGCCGGCACCGTCACACTCCCTGCCCCGGTGCTTCCCTGCCCGGGTGCTTCCCTGCCCGGGTGCTTCCCTGCCCGGGTGCTTCCCTGCCCGGGTGCTT
>JBMFHK010000039.1:0-6540 GCA_049976865.1 Solirubrobacteraceae bacterium
CCCGCGTTGACTCCAGGGGCGGCGCGCCGGGCCTCGTGTGGTGGCGCGGACCGGTGCCGCGTAAGCGCAAACGTGTCGTCAACGTGCGGGGGTGAAACTCCCGCCGCTCCCGGCCAGCTCGTCCTGCGCGTAACACGCACAACCGCGACCCGCGGACTTGGCACGGTAGAGGGCTGAATCTGCCGCCTCAAGGGCTTGCGAGAGATCGCTTCCCCCGGGCGCTACCCCGACACTCACACCCACCCTGAACGAAGCGTCGGGCCCAAAGGTCGCGTTGACCTCAGCAACAATCTGGTCGGCAACCGTTCCAGCATCATCACGCTGCACCCACAGAACAAACTCGTCACCGCCGATGCGGCCCGCAAAGCCGTGGCGCCCAAGGATCCGCGCGATCTCCATCAGCACCAAATCCCCGGCTGAATGGCCGTGCGTGTCGTTGATCTCTTTAAAACGGTCCAGATCGCAGATCAGCACCTTACCCGCAACGCCAGTGTCGATCGCCTCACGCACCGTAGCGGTCCAGTGACGGCGGTTGGCCAGTCCGGTCAGCTCGTCGGTGGTTGCCAGTCTCTCCAGCTCAGCCACCCGGCTGCCGAGGCTGCTGTTGGCAACCCCACCGGCGGCCAGGTCCGCCGTTGCGGCCAACGCCAGCTCGTCAATCGCCGAGGCTTCCAGACCCAAAACGCGCAGCGTCTCTGCCAATAACGTCTCATCAGGCGTCTCGCCGGCCAACATCGAGACGACCGTGTTGGCAAGCTGTACGCAAGCGATCTCCTGGGTGGGTGCTGAACACCCGCGGCGGCCGCCGTGATGCAGTGCGATCGCGGCGACCAGATCGTCATCCAACCCGGATTGCTCGGCAAGCAAAGCACCGGCGTAGGCGTGATCCATGCCGAAGCGATCCCATTCCGCGGCAGAGCGCGCGACACCAGAGGGGTGGGCGGCTGCGATGCGATCCATCTCCTCCTCACCATAAGCGAGCGGCATGACCAGCTTGCCGCAGTCATGCAGCAGTCCGGCAAGGTGCGGCAGCTCCACGGGCAGGCCGACCATCAGCGCCGTGGCGCCGGCGATCTTGGCAACAGATACGGCGTGTACGTGCATCTGCCCGCGCGAAGCACCGCCGTTGCCAGGTGCAGACTCAAAAAACTTGAAGGTCACAGCCTCCAGGCACAGCTGGCGGGTGGCCTGACGGCCGATCATCACGACCGCTTGGCGGATCGTCTTGGCTGGGACCGGTCGCCCCACGATCGCCGAGTTGGCGTAGCGCAAGACGTTCACGGCCAGCGCAGGGTCCGCCTCGAGCGCGTCCACCAGCTCGCCAAGGTCGGTCTGCTCGTCGTCAGTCAGCCTTAGGACCCGCTGTACGGCTCGGTCCATGATCGGCAGCTGCGCGCAGCTGCCGATCGCGTCGATGCCGATCGCAAGAACCTCCGCGTCCAGGGCCAGCTGCCACTGATGAATACCCACAGATTGGCTATCGGCACCAGGTGCGCATCGGTTTAGCGCTGGCCACCATCGACCTGTCTGAACACGGCTCGCTTGTGCTGGTATGCCTGCTGGTCAGAGCGCCCCGACTCCACTGGCGTTGCGTACGGCGTTTCTCAGCCCTTGAAACTGACAATCTCCGCGGTGGCGCCGGGCACCGTGACCACGTAACCGGAGCGCCGGAACTTCGCGCCGGCCAGGACGGGCGTACCGACCAGCTGTCCGGTGGTGGGAGAGATCGTCTGCCCGCCGAGCGTCACGCCGGTGGTTGCAGTGGTTTTACCGGACGCCGCTTTAAGCGCCTCGACGGTTGTCGGCCCGCTTGCGCCTGCCGCTTTAATCACGAACCTGGTGGCCTTTGCGCCGACGTTGGTCAGCACCACGTGCGTCTGTTCCTGCGGGGTCCGCACCGCCCACGCGTAGAGACCATCCGGTGTGCCCGATATCTTAAGCAGCCTGGATCCCGGCGGTGTCACCTGCGCAAACGCCAGCATGCCGTAATACTCGGGCTGCACGGCCACCTGCCATGCACCGGTGCTTGTCTGGCTGGGCTGAATGAGGTTCTGGGCGGTGTTCGGCTTGCTCTCAAAGTTCACGCCGGTCACCCCCGCCTCCATGTAGAGCGGCAGGATGTTCAGGGCCCATAAGCTTGGCCCGAAACTTCTGCTGAACGGCACCAGGCCACCGCAGGTGACAGCGTTGATCTCATCGACGCGCAGCGCCACGCGATGATGGTGCGCCACCGCCGCCCACGCCGAGACGGCCAATCCCAGATTCTGGAGTGCCGCGGGTGTGAACAGCGCCGATTCAGGCACCGTGCCTCCGTCGTGACATTCTGGAGACCGCGTGGCGTAGGTGTGGAGCGTTACCAGGTGCAGATTGCGGTTCGCGTTCAGAAACGGCGCCAGAGCTGACAACGCGTGCCATGAGGGGAACCCTGGCCCAGCGAGGCTCACCGGACCCAACGAGGCGGCCAGCGCATGCCACTGGCGCGTCACGTCCGCCCAGGAGTAGGACTTCGGCCTGCCGGTTACCGGCCTGCCTTTTGGGGTGTGATAGAACGGCCACTTTGAATAGAAGATCGGCTCGTTGCCCAGCTCGAACGTGATGGGCACGGAGGGCCCGATCCCCGCCTGCATGGCTTTCTCTTCAGCCTGGGCGATAGCCGTGCTGTTTGCCTCCATGTTGATGCCGAGGATCAGATGGGCCTGCAGATCTTCGGCGAGCTTCTGGGTGACGGCAAGCCAGGTTGGTGTGATGGTGAAGCGAACCCAGACAGGCTGCGTCATCCCGGCTATCGGCCACCAAGACCAGTCTGTGCTGTCTCCGCCGATCCGGAGCACGATGCCGCCGTCAGGTGAAAGGTTGCGCAGCGCCTGTTCAAACGGAGTGTCAGGCGCAGCCGGGTTGGTGCCGGTTTCACTCTCCACATCCCAGAACTCGGTGGCGAGCCCGACGAACCCTGCCGGGGCGGGCTGGCTGACTGTCTGGCGCCCGACCACGACGTCCACCGGCCCATCCACTGGGCTCGTGTGGACAGAGCTTGCATGCACGCTGGCGCTGGGGGCTGAATCTCCGTGAACTGACGCAGCATGCGCATAGGGCGCGTCGACCACGCAGGACCATGCCAGCGCCCCGGCCAGCATCAGCGGCAACAGCGCCCGCCGTCGCATAACGTCAGCCGGGCCGGTGACGGTGCGTCGGCGGCCGGTGCGAGCGTTGCGCCCGGCGTCCCACCGCCGCAGAATGTCAATCGGGCCGATCAGCGCACGGCTTGCAGGGCGGCCCGGATGCTCCGTGCGCAAGACGCGGTGGTTGTGAGACGCAACCAGGTCCCACCAACGGGACCGCTCAACTGGTGACCTTGCTGCTTGAGCCACGCAGTCAGGCGGTCGGTTCCAGCAAAAAGACTGGGATCAGCCGGTCAGTTTTACTCTGGTATTCGGCGTAGCTTGGAAACACGGCGACCGCACGCTCCCACCACTCATTGCGCTGTGGCCCGAGCGGGAACTCTGAAGCGATGAAATCACCACGCTGGCGACCGTCCCAAACCTCCACCGCAGGGTCGGCCCGCAGATTGCTCACCCACAGCGGGTCCTTGGGGGCGCCCCCCTTTGAGCCGACCGCCAGGTACATGCCGTCGTGTTCAACTCTCATCACGGGCGTCCGGTGCAACAGGCCGCTGCGCGCCCCGCGGTTTACGACGATCACGCACGCTAGCCCCGTGTCCCTCAGTGTGGTGCCCTCGGTCCCGCCGGAACGTTCCCAGGCCTCGACCTGGGAACGGATCCACTCGTCTGACGGTAATGGCGCGTAATCACCTACCAAAGACATTGACACAGATCGTAGCTGCCTGCGTAAGTGAATGATCCTGTAGTGCTCAGGACGGGTCGTGGGCAGCCAGGACGCAGCCTCTTCAGTGCACGTATTAGGTGTCCCGAAGCAACGGTTTGACTGCACAAACTGGATAAGCTACGGCCCGCAATGCACGAGACCGGCACAGACGAAGTTCGCGACCGCCTCCTGAAGGCGTGGCGTGGTGAGATTATCGCTGGCACCATGTACGGGCTGATCGCCCGGCGGCTGCCAGCTCGCGAGGCTGACGTGCTCATGCGTCTCGCGCAAGCCGAGGCTGGTCACCGCACAAAACTCGAACAGCGCATGCGGGAGCTTGAAATCGAGATCCCTGATTCGGCCTCAGTCCGCATATCACGCTGGCTGCGTCTGCAGGCCCGGGTCGTGCCGGTGATGCGTCTGCTAGCTGCGCGCGAGGCAGCTGAGGATGAGGAAGTGGGCGACCTGTATCTGCGCCCGACCGGCGATGCGGTGACCGACCGGCTGCTGCAGGAGATCCGCAAGGATGAGGCCTCACATTCCATGACGGTAAGCGGGATGCGCAGCGCAGACTCCCGAGCGTCGTCAGCGTCGTCAGCGTCGTCAGCGCCGTCAGTGGGGCCAGTGCCGCCACCAGAGCCGGACACCAACCTCAAAACCGGATCTGGGCAGGATCTGAGCCCCACCCAGCAGGTCGCCAAAACGCGGCTGGAGAAGATTCTCGGGCGTGAACGCTGGCATCGCACCAGCGGCGGCTGGGTCAGCGGCGCAATCTACGGAGCCAACGATGGGCTGGCGTCAGTGTTCGGGATCGTGGCCGGCGTCTCCGGTGCTACCGGCGGCTCAGGTTTCGTGCTGACCGCAGGGGCAGCCGGTGCGATCGCGTCCGCCCTGTCCATGGCGACCGGAGCGTTTCTGGCCGAACGTAGCGAGGCTGAGGTCGCCGACGCCAACCTTGAGCGCGAACGACGCGAGATCAGCCAGCACCCTGAGGAGGAGCAGGAGGAGCTGTCACTCTTCTACCAGCTCAAAGGTATCGACCGTCAGACAGCCGATACGATGGCAGGACAGCTGGCCAGGGATCCGGAGGCGCTGCTTAGAGCACTGGCGATCGAGGAGTTCGGCACCGCCGGTGGTGAGCGCTCAAATGCCGGGCAGGCCGCGATCGCCGCCGGGGTGTCCACCGGCCTGGGAGCAATGATCCCGGTGATCCCGTTCATCTTTGCGCACGGAGCACTGGGAATCGGAATCTCAGCCGCCGTGTCGATCTTCGCCCACTTCCTGGTGGGTGCCGCCAAATCGCTGGTTACGTTGCGCACCTGGTGGGCCGCCGGACTGGAGATGACGCTGGCTGGCGTGATCGTCGGCGGCGCCACCTTCCTGGTGGGTCTCGCGTTGCCGAAATGATCGCCACACGGCGACGCTGACGTCGACACAGGTCACCCCGATCATCACCAGCACGTAGGTCGCGTGACGGTAATGAAAGCTGTGGTAGCTGAACGGCCACAGCAGCGCGACGCCAGCCTGGCTGCTTTCGGCCAGATCCCTGAAGAAGTGCAAGGAGATGCCGAGCGTCAGCCCCCAGGCGGCGTGGCGGACACGCCGCCAAGCCAGTCCAACGGCAGCCAGTACCGCCAGCGTCAGCAACGCATGCGTGTAGGGGCGAGGAGTGCCCACCGTCAGGAAGTCATACCCCAGATAGCCTGGGATGTGATCCAGGTCGATCAGGAACGCTCCGGTGAGCACCCAGAACGGCGCGAACCCACGTATCCGGCGCGGCAGCAGCTCGAGGATCAGCAGCGCCGTGAGGATGTGAGCGGACTCATCCAAGGGGCCGGCTGGGATGAACGAGTCGCCAGAGCGGCCATAGAGCCAGTCGGCGCCCAGCAGCAAAAGCAGGCAGCCGATCAGTTGCAGTGGGCTCAGTCCGTCAACTATGCGTCGGCGGACGCGAGCCGCCATGGCACTCAGACCGATTGCCTACGGATCGCTTGGATCTCCCGCTGTAGGGCGGCAACCTGTTGTTCAAGAGCCTCGACTCTGGCCATCAAGCCGGAACCCGAGCCTCCATCCGGGACGGAGCTGGATCCGGGTAGGGTTTCTGGCTCGGTCGCCTGCTCCTGGACTGCAGCGGTTGGCTCGGCTGCGAACTGAGCCCCAGGGTTACCGAGCAGATCCGTGTAACGGTCCTCCTTCTGTCCCGGCCTGCGTTCCAGTCGTTGCGCAAGGTGTCGTGTGACAAGCTCCGCCAGGATCGCGTCAAGCTCAGCCAGCGAGGTGATATCCACCATCCGCTCGCTGCGAGCCTTCAGCTCACCCGGGGTTTGCGGGCCACGCAGTAACAGTGTCACCAGCACGGCAAGCTGCCCGGGCGACAGGGACAGTGCTTCGTCGGCCAGATGCCGGTACTTGGTCGCACGGCTTGAGTGGCCGCTGGCCAGCCTCGCGAGTCCGTAAAGGGTGAGACGCTGCGCGGCCTCCCGCACGGTGTCCGGCCCGTAGTCCACCACCGGGTCACGGTTGGTTGACTGGTTGCATGCCAGGCGCAGCGCGTTCAGGGTTAGTGGGTATTGGTCCGGTGTCGTGAAACGCTTCTCGATCAGGCAACCGAGGACGCGTCGCTCCGGGTCCGTGAGCGTGGCGATGTGCACAAACCGAGCGTAGTGGACGGTCGGCAAACCCAGTGGCAGGCGGGCCCACGTCGGTCAGCGAACCCGG
>JBMFHK010000039.1:6640-21200 GCA_049976865.1 Solirubrobacteraceae bacterium
CTAGCCAGCGAACCCGGCTAGCCAGCGAACCCGGCTAGCCAGCGAACCCGGCTAGCCAGCGAACCCGGCTAGACAGTGAGCCCGGCTAGCCAGCGAGCCCGGCTAGACAGTGAGCCCGGCTGGCCGGCCGGGCTCACGCCAGCCTGCGGCACGAACCTGCGTGGGGCCGGTCAACCTGCTGTGTTGACCGGCCCCACGGTGCTGTCAGCTTGGCGCACCGATCGGTTGCAGGTCCGCCAGGCCGGTGCTGCTTCCGGCGCTGCTCAAAAACGCGGGATTGGAGATCCCGGCTGCGAATGCGGCTGTAGCGCTCGTGGAGGATTCAATTGGCCAGTCCGAGAGACCGCTGTAGCCGGGGGTCGATTCGTCATACCACATCAGGCCACGCACGTCTGAGAACGCTCCGCTTGCCAGTGAGGAGAACATGTTCTGAATCCAGTCTGCTTTTGATCCACCGGTCTCGGTTGACCCAACCTCTGCGATCATCAACGGCTTGCCGGGAGCTATTGACTGCGTGATCTCCTGGTAGGTGGAGCTGAACAGGCTGGAGAATGAGGTCCAGGGGTCATCTTCGTTGTACCCATCAAGACCGGTCCAGTTCACGTACGCGTTGCCTGGGTAAAGGCTTGCCAGCGGTGCAAGTGAGTTGGTCGGATCGATGTTCGGACACCAGACCCAGGTCACATTGGTGGCCCCCACGCTTTGGAAGATGTCGTAGACGTGACGCCAAGCGGCCACATACTCGGCGGCCGTATTGCCGTTGACGCCAACACCCCACGGGAACCAGGACCCGTTCATCTCCCAGTCGAAGCGCAAAAAGAACGGGTGGCCCCAAGCGGCTGCAGCGGTCGCCCAAGAGCGAATGTAGGAGTCGTAGTCGCCGTTGGCAACGTCAGCGAGCGTGAAGTTCGGCTCGTCTGTGGTCACCGGCAGCGACGCGCTGTTCCACGAGAAGAACGGGATGATGCCCTGGGCGTAGAGGTTGTTGAATGGGGCTTCCGGGAAGTTTTCCGGCGTACACGGTGTTGTGGTGCAGTCGTAAAACGGGCTTGAGAAGTTGACCAGGGAAAGGTGCTTGTCGGCCAGGGTCTCAAAGTCTGACACCGCGGTCATATCCCACGGCGCGGGGGTGCCCGTGAACTGGCTGCCGATCCAGGCGCCCCAGTAGGTGGGATTCTCTGGGACGGTTGAGGTCGAGCCTGAGGAGGTGCCGGAGCCGGAGGAGGTGCTGCCGGAGCCGGAGCCGGAGGAGGTGCTGCCGGAGCCGGACGAGGTGCTGCCGGAGCCGGAGCCGGACGAGGTGCTGCCACTGCCGGAACCGGAACGGTGCGTCGGGCGCTTGTGCACCTTGGTTGCGCTGACGGTGGCTGACGTGCTTGTCCTGACTGCCGTAATGTGCCCGACCGTTCGAGACGACCTGCGCGCCCTGACTTCAGCTATCACCGTGAAGGTGTGCCGGCCAGGATGAGCGTTGCGTTCCGTGTAGGTGGTGCCACTTGTCCGCTTCAGCAGTTTGGCGTCCTGGTAGACCGTAAAGTTCATACGACGCATGGCGGTGAGGACGGGTCGCGTCCAGCGCAGGGAGACATCGCTACCAGAGACTTTCGCCGCGACCACAAAGGCTCCCCTGGCCCGGCTTGTACGGTGCTCCCGAGCGCCAGCAACACTGGCCATGCTCAGGGTGACTGCGATCACCGCGCCGATGATCGCCAGTGCATTTAGCAGGCGGAACCTGACCGCCAAGTAGCTCAATGAGCTTCCGAGTCCATTCGGAGTCGCTTCCATGAAAGTCCCCAATCCTTTGGGTTTGCAGCCGTGCAGTGCTCAGATCGGCTGCATGAGCGTCCAGACGAAACCCTCAACGCTGCTCTGGACGCATGTCCGACTCGCTAGTGTGCAAACCTCGATGGCAACGCACATGATCCGGGTACTGCAGGTGACGCCACGCTTCGCGCCACTGGTGGGCGGTGTGGAGACCCACGTGTGGGAGGTGGCACAACGCCTGAGCGGGCACGGTGTTGAGTGCTCGGTGCTCACTGCCGATGCGTCCGGCGAGCTGGCTGCACACGAGATGCTCGGTGGGGTTCTGGTGACGCGGGTGCGCGCCTATCCCACCGGGCGAGACTGGATGTTTGCTCCGGGGCTACCGGCTGCGCTGCGTGCGCAGCGGTGGGACGTGATCCACGTGCAGAGCTATCACACGCTGTTTGCGCCGCTTGCGATGGCGGCTGCCGCCCGGGCCCGGCTGCCCTATGTGCTGACCTTCCATGGCGGCGGCCATGACTCGGTCCTGCGCAACGTCTCACGCGCAGCACAGATCCGTGCGCTTGGTCCGTTGTTGCGGCGGGCGCGCGCCCTGGTCGCGATTGCCGACTTTGAGATTGCGGCATATGGCGAGCTGGCGAAAGTCGCGCCACAGCGGTTTGTGAAGATCCCCAACGGTGCTGGTATCCCTGAAGCTGTCGAGTCTGTGCCGACGGCTGGCACCTTGATCGTCTCGATCGGCCGCCTGGAGCGCTACAAAGGCCACCGGCGTATCATTGCGGCGTTGCCTTACGTGTTGGAGCAGGTTCCTGACGTCAAGCTATGGATTGCCGGTGATGGGCCAGATCGGCCGACTCTGCAACGGCTGGCCCAACGGCTGGGGGTGAGCGAGCACGTGGAGATCGGCGCCGCCGACCGGCTGACCCTCGCGCGCCGCCTCAAAGGGGCCGCGCTGGCAACCCTGCTTAGCGACTTTGAGAGCCAGCCCCTGGCCGTCCTGGAAGCTGCGGCGCTTGGGGTGCCGGTCTTGGTAGCCGATAATTCCGGCATGCGGGAGCTTGCACAGCAGGGGCTGGCTGACATGGTCGGCCTGTCCGCCTCACCTCAAGTCCACGCCCAGGCGATGTTGGACGCGATGAACCGGCCCAGGCTCACCGCCCCTTTAAGTCTGCCGACCTGGGACGACTGCGCTGCGGCCCTGGCTGACCTTTACCGAGCAGTGGTTACATGAGAGTCCGTTCCAGGGGTGGTTCAGCCTGCCACCTGGTTCCCAGATTGGCGGTTGAGCGCTCTTGACCATTCTCAGCGCACGCGTAGTCAGAGCCCCGGTGGCTGCCGTCATGGTGTTTGTTGCGGGCTTTGGCCTGTCCGGATGTGGAACGGCCTCACACGCCCGCCCCCAAAAAACGCCGACCATGAAACCCGTCGCGCCCAGGAGCGTAGATGGTGTCATCCAGCCGCTGGGTGTGCCGGGCAACTGGCGGCTAGCGGAGGACTTCAGTTTCAGCGGACGGTCTCTAAACCAGTCAATCTGGCACGTCGGCTGGTTCGGCGGGCGCGTAACGGCGCCGCTCAGCAGGTTTGAGAACGATTGTTACGCCGCTGGCAATGTGACTCTTCCAGGTGATGGCACCATCAATCTGGCGGTGACCGCGACCAGATCTCGCTGTGACGGCGTGACGCATCCCTACACCGGTGCCCTGGTGACCACCGATCCCGCGGATCGGAGCAGCCGGGGCGGCTTTGAGTACCGTTATGGCGTCCTGCAGGCGCGGGTCTACGTGCCAGGTGACGGGCACGTGCTTGCCAACTGGCCAGGCGTCTGGACGGATGGCGCTCACTGGCCTCAGGATGGTGAGGACGACATCTTGGAGGGCCTCTTTGGCCAGGCGTGTTTTCACTTTCACAGCCCGCATTACGCCAGGCATGGGCCGGGGGGGTGTGTGAGTCTGGCGCCCGGCTGGCACACCTTTGCCTCCGACTGGCAACCCGGATCGGTCAGCTACTACTACGACGGGGTTCATGTGGGCACCGTGACCATCGGGGTCACCAGTGCGCCCATGTTCATCATCATCGACAACACGGTGTGGCGCAACACTCCAACCACCACCGCGCCGGGGACGATGCGCATCGCTTACGTCAAGATCTGGCACCGCGCTACCGCACCGGCTGCAGGCTCCTGATCTGAACGCCGCTGTCAGGGCGTGATCGAGTTTTAGTGGTCGTCCTGAGTTTGGTTGTGGTGGTGGTTGCTGGGCTCTGGCGGGCGGGCTCAGGGAGTCAGAATGCGCAACTTGCAGGGCCGGGAGCCAATTTGTGCATCTGGTACCGAAGGCAGCGCGTCTGGGAGCAAGGTGGGTTTGCGCGGCGCAGTTTGTGCATTTGATCTCGCTTGTGGCGGGCGGGGCGCTGCTTTGCGTCTGACTTCGCGATACAGGTGCCTCTGTTTTTCAACCG
Source organism: Solirubrobacteraceae bacterium (assembly GCA_049976865.1). Lineage (GTDB taxonomy): Bacteria > Actinomycetota > Thermoleophilia > Solirubrobacterales > Solirubrobacteraceae > Palsa-465. Next base: position 10,862 of record JBMFHK010000039.1, read on the forward strand.
CACGCCGTGCAGGCCACGCTCAGTAGCCGTAGCCGTACCAGCCGCCGCCAAACCCGTCGCCGGCGTAACCGCTGCCAAACCCGCTGCCGGTGTACCCGTATCCGCCGCCGGCGTACCCGCCAAACCCGCCGCTGCCGGTGTACCCGTATCCGCCGCCGCCGGTGTACCCGCCAAACCCGCCGCCGGAGCCGTACGACCCGCCGCCAGACGCGTCGTAACCGTAACCGTACCCGTCGCCCGATGCGCCGCCGTACCCGCCCGACGACGAGCTGTTTGTCTGGGGTCCGACGCTCAACGTCTTGCCGTATTTGACCTGAAACCACGTGCCGTTGTGCGACAGAGCGGTTGGCGCAGCACTCGCGGCGGAGTTGGCGGCAAAGGCGCTCAGGGTTGAGTAGCCGTAGCCGAACCCACCGCCGAAGTAACCACCCGGGCCGCTGCCAAACAGCGCGGCGTTGGACGGTTGCAGCTCGATGGCTGTGGTGGTCCAGCTGGCATCGCTGATGGCGCCGGTGTGACCGCCGGCAGTGGCGTGCGCGTCGGCGAACGTCGCAGTCCCAAACCGCGCCAGTGGCAGCGGCGTGCAGCTTTCAAGCGATCCGCCCGCGCACTGTGACGGTGCCTCGGTCACCCACTCGGCGGTGCTGGTGTCCGGCTTGGCAGCGGTCATCGTGAGGGTCTTTGACCATGTCTGACCGGTGGTGTGGTCGGTTATGTACAACGACACACGGTTGCCGCTAACCGCGGTGCGCGCCCAGACCTTGTCATTGGCGTGAATGGTCAAGGCGAGCTTCACGGGCGCCGATGGCACCAGCTCATACCAGGCGTAATACCGAACGGTGCCGGTGGCCGAACAGTCTCCCTGGGTGCCGATCTGCTCCAGCGAGCTTGAAGTCTGGCCGCCGCCGCCAAGCCCCACCCAGTAGGCGGAATAGGTTGGCTGTTGGGGGCTGGTGCCGCACACCACGGTGGGCTGCGTCCACTGGGCGGATACGGCATGAAAACCGGTGCCGCTCTTGGTGGTCGTGACATAGCCTGCCCAGTTCTCGCTGGCCGCCGCCTGGGTTGACCCAAGCGCCGGTGCTGCCAGCGCGGCTGAAGCGATCACCGGGATAACGGATGCCAAGAAGAGTCGCTTGCTCATGTTGCAAGCGTTCCGCGTCGCCGTAAGACGCGCTTACGAGGTGGATAAGAGGAACCTAAGGTCGACTGTAGTCAGGCTTCTCGGTCCACCAGCGAGCCGTAGGTGTCAGGCCGCCGCGTCGTCAAAAACGGGAAGAGCTCAAGCCAGTCGCCACGCTGGTCCAGGTCAAGGTCCGCCACCAGCACCGCCGGCCGGTCTCTCGGGGCCTGGACGAGGATGCGCCCATATGGGTCGGAGATGAAGCTTGAGCCGTAGAACTCAAGCGGCGGTTCAGTCCCTATGCGGTTGACGGCAACCATGAAGGTGCCGTTCGCTATGCCGTTGCCGACAATAACCTGCTGCCAGAGCGGTTCGGTGTCAAAACCAGGGTGGTCAGGCTCTGAGCCGATCGCGGTGGGGTAGATCAGGACCTCTGCCCCATGTAACGAGTACGCGCGCGCCAGCTCAGGAAACCACTGGTCCCAGCAGGTCGGCAATCCCAGCTTGACGGTGGCGCCACCACTGGCCGCGAGCGCGCCACCGGCCTGGACAGCGCCACCAGCAGCCGCAGGCGCACCACCGGCCTGGCCGGCATCTGCGCCGGCAACCGCTGCTCCGGCGCCCCCGCCCGAACGGGCGCTGAACCCGACCTCCACAACCGGGTAGGGGTCGCCCTCACCGCTGGCCGGGCCGCGCCGGAAATACTTGTCCTCGTAGTAACCGGCGGTCACCGGGATGTGAAGTTTGCGCGTGCGCTGCACCAGGGCACCGTCTGGCGCAACCAGAATCGCTGTGTTGTAGCCCAGCCCGTCCTCCCGGTCGGCGCGCTCAAACAGCGAGGCGTGCACATACACATTCGACTCAGCGGCGGCTCGCCGCGCAAACTGAATTGTCGGCCCGTCCTCGAGCGGCTCGGGCTCCACGCCAAGGGCCGCCGGGCCCTCGGCGGTGATGGCAAAGTAAGGTGAGAGCGTCAGCTCCTGCAGGCAGACGATCGCTGCCCCCTGCCCAGCGGCCAGCACGATCCCCTGCGTAAGCGCCGCCTGGTGCTCTGCTGGGTCTGCATGCCAGCGCTGCTGAACAAGCCCCAGCCGCAACGCCGGCCGCTGCGGTGCACGCGTGCGCGCAAACGACTCAGGCACACCGTCGGCAACCTTGACCACATACTCCTCAGCCATCCCGTCCTCCTGAAACCACAGCTTCACGTCCGGCACCGCTGACCCGCCCGCTCATACGGCGGGCACCTGCTGGGTTATGCAGTGCGGGCCGCCGCCACCGTAGGCGATCGTCCGCCCGGGCACCGGCACCACCGACCGCTCGGGGAAAACGGAGCCGATGATGGACAGCGCCTCAGCGTCGGACTCGTCGCCGGCAACCGGCACGATCACCGCACCGTTACACACGTACAGGTTCAGGTAACTGACCGCGACACGCTCGCCGGCGACCTCCGCGTAGGGTAGGTGCGGGATGACAACGGTCTGGAGTCCAGCGTCCGCCAGCCGGCCGAGGTTCTCCTCCACGTTGGGGGCATTGGGGTTGCCGTCCTGCACCCCCTGCACCAGCACCCGACCATCGGGTGTGAACGCCGCGACCAAGTCGACGTGCCCGTCGGTGTCGCGATCCTCCAAGAGGCCCTGCCCCAGCCAGACCAGCCGCTTCACCCCCAGGTACTCACCCAGCAGCTGCTCGATCTGATCCCGTGTGAGCTGCGGGTTGCGATTGCGGTTCAGCAGGCACTGCTCGGTTGTCAGCACTACGCCGGCGCCGTTGCTGGCAACTGAACCGCCTTCCAGCACCAACGGTGCGTTGATCACCTGATCGCCCAGCTCGCGGGCGATCAGTTCGCCAATGGCCGCATCCTTGTCCCAGGGCGCGAACTTCTCACCCCAGGAGTTGAAACGGAAGTGCACGGCCGTCCGTGACTGGCCGTCAACTACGTAGATCGGGCCGGAGTCACGCAGCCACGAGTCGTCGATCGGTATCTCCACGATCTGCACTCGCCCGGCACAGGCGGCGTGTGCAGCATGCGCGTCCGCCGCGGAGGCGGCGATCATCGTCACATCCTCAAAGTCTGCGATGGCGTTGGCCACGGTCGCGTAATCAGTGCGCGCCTGCTCGATGGTCTGACCCCACAGCGACTCCCGGCACGGCCAACCCATGATGGTCAGCTCATGCGGCGCCCATTCAGCTGGAAAAATCATTGATCGAGCAATGTAGGCGCGCCGTCACCGGCAGACAATGGACTGTGAGGCGAACGCCTAGCGGCGGCAAGCTCCTGCGCGGACGCGTTCTGTGGGTGGTGGCAGGCGGCCAGGTGGCCGTTGGCGTACTCGGTCAGCTGCGGCTCCACGGAACTGCAGATGTCCGACACCCGCGGACAGCGTCCGGCGAACCGGCAGCCTGGCGGCGGGTCGACCGGGCTGGGCACCTCGCCGCTCATCACATGCCGTTCACGCCGGCGGTTCTCAGCCGGATCAGGGATCGGGATGGCGGCCAGCAGCGCGGAGGTGTAGGGGTGGATCGGCTTGCTGTAGAGCTCCTCTGAAGGGGACAGCTCCATGAGCTTGCCGAGGTACATGACCGCGATCCGGTCCGACACGTGCCGCACCACGCTGAGGTCGTGTGCGACGAACACGTAGCTGAGGCCCATCTCTTCCTGCAGCTCACCGAGCAGGTTGATCACCTGCGCCTGGATCGAGACGTCCAGTGCTGAGACCGGCTCGTCAAGCAGCATCAGCTTCGGGTTCATCGCGAGCGCTCGCGCGATGCCGATGCGCTGCCGCTGTCCGCCGGAGAACTCGTGAGGGAAGCGTGACATGTGCTCGGCGCTGAGGCCGACGCGATCCAGCAGACGGCGGCTCTCATTCTCCACGTGGCCCTTATCCACACCGCGCATCAAAAGCGGTGTGGCGAGAATCTGCCTGATCCGCTTGCGCGGGTTCAGCGATGCTTGCGGGTCCTGGAAGACCATCTGCACCTCCCGCCGGATCGGTGCGAGCGTCTTGCGTGACGCTCTGGTGATCTCCGCCCCGCGGAAGTGAATCTGCCCGCCGGTTGACGGGATCAGCCTAACCAGCGTGCGGATCAGCGTGGTCTTCCCACATCCGGACTCGCCCACGACACCGAGCGTCTCTCCCTCATGGATCTCAAACGACACGTCGTCCACCGCGTGCACGTGCGCAACGACTCTGTCGATGATCACGCCTGCTTTGACCGGGAACAGCACCGCAAGGTGCTCAACGGTCATCAGCGCCGAAGCGCTGCTGTTCCCGGCCCGCTGGCCGGGAACAGCGTCAACGCGCTCGCCGGCCTGCTCAGCGCTCATGCAGCCTTCTCCTTGGCCGGCGCAAGCCCGATCTGGCCGTCCACCATGCGCAGCCGCCGCTTGTCCTCCACATCCAGCCAGCAGCGGTCAAGATGGGTTGCGTTGTCCGGCACGCGCGCGACCAGTGATGGCACCTCTGTGCATTTATCGTGGGCGTGCGGGCAACGCGGGCGGAAGTGGCAGCCAACGGGTGGCTGCAACAACGACGGCGGCATGCCGGCGATCGCGGGCAGCTTGGTGGCGCGGTCACGGTCGACCCTTGTGATCGACCCGAGCAACCCCCACGTGTACGGGTGCTGCGGGTCGTAGAAGAGCTCGTCAAGCGTGCCCTGTTCAACCACGCGGCCCGAGTACATGACCACGACCCGGTCGGCTATGTCGGCCACAACCGCCAAGTCGTGCGTAACCAGGATGATCCCGGCGCTGGTCTGCTCGCGCAGCTTGCGCAGCTCGTCGAGGATCTGAGCTTGGATGGTGACATCCAGCGCGGTGGTCGGCTCGTCCGCGATCAGCAGCTTTGGCGAGCAGGAGAGCGCCATGGCGATCATCACCCGCTGGCGCATACCGCCGGAGAACTCGTGCGGGTAGGAGCGCAGCCGCTCAGCCGCGCGTGGTACGCCAACCCGCTCCATCAGCTCGACGGCCTGCGCCATCGCGGCGCGCTTTTTGACGCCTCGGTTGTGGACACGGATCTGCTCGACGATCTGGTCGCCGACACGGTAGACGGGGTTCAGTGAGCTGATCGGGTCCTGGAAGATCATCGCGATGTCACCGCCGCGGATCTTGCGCAGCGCGTCGTTGGAGGCGCCCAGCAGATCCATTCCGGCCAAACTCGCCTTGCCTTCAATGGTGGTGTTCGGCCCGCGGGTGAGACCCATGAGCGTCATCCCGCTGACCGACTTGCCGGACCCCGACTCACCGACGATCGCCACCACTTCCCCAGCGGCCACATCAAATGACACGCCGTCAACCGCCTGCACGACACCTTCGTCGGTGGCGAAGGAGACCTTCAGGTCCTCCACGTGAAGCAGGCCGGTGTCGCTCATCCCAGCCGGATCCGGGGATCGAGGATTGCGTAGATGATGTCGATCAGCGCGCTGAAGAGAACGACTGCCAAGGCGGTCAGCATCACGATCTCAAGCAGCGTCACGGTGTCGAAGTTACCGATGGCCTGGTAGGCCAGATAGCCGACGCCGTGCAGCCCGTAAACGCTCTCGGTGAGGATCGCGCCGCCGCCGATCACCTGTGCGATGTCAAGTCCCCACAGGGAGATGATCGGCAGCAAGCTGAGGCGCAGCACGTGTTTGACAAGAACCCGGCGCTCCGACAGGCCCTTGGCGCGCGCGGTACGCACATAATCCTCGCTCATTGTGTTGAGAATCGAGCTGCGCAGCACGCGGGAGTAGAACCCGATGAACAGCACCGACAGTGTGATCCACGGACCGATCAGGTGACGGAACCACTGCCATGGATGGGTGATGTTCACGTAGCCGCCCAGCGGTAGCCAGCCGAGCTTATAGCCGAGGAAGTAAATGATCAGCGAGCCGAAGAAGAACGGTGGCAGCGACACGCCGACCATCGCCAGGATGGTCAGCACGCGGTCCTGATACTTACCGGATCGGACCGCTGCCAGGGTGCCGAGTGCGATCGATGTGAGCAGCCAGAAGAAGCCCGCCCCGAGGGCCAGTGACAGCGTCGCCGGCAGCCCGTGTTTGATCTCTGAGAGCACGTTGAAGCCCTCGCTATATGAGTAGGCGGAACCGTCAAAGACGTTCTTCATCGTCCTTATGTACTGGATCCAGATCGGCCTGTTGAACCCGTACCGGATGCTGATCAGGTGAACCTCTGCCGGCGTGGCGAGCCGCCCGGCGATCAGCGCCGCCGGGCTTCCGCCCGGGAGAGCCACGACGAACAGCAGAAACGTGATCGCGGAGATCACAAACAGCATGAGCAGAGCCAGGAGAAGCCGTCGCACTAAAAAGCGGGTCATCAGCTTCTCACCTTTGAACGTGGGTCAAGAGCGTCGCGCACGCCGTCACCAAAGATGTTGATTGACATCACCGCCAAAACGAGCATGATGCCCGGGATGAGGACGAGATGGAAGGCGGCGGGGAACTGCTGTAACCCCTCCGAGATGATCGATCCCCAGCTTGGCGTCGGTGGCTGCAGTCCCGCGCCGAGATAGTCCAGCGCCGCCTCGGTCAGGATCGCATTGGCGAGGATCAGAGGGATGAAGACGATGATCTCCGAGGAAAGGTTCGGCAGCAGCTCGGTGAACATGATCCGGATGTTGCTGAGCCCCTGCTGGCGGGCCGCGTCTACGAACTCACGCTCTCGCAGCGTCAGCACCTGGGCGCGTATCGGTCTGACCACGTAGGGGATGTAGAGGAAGCCGACTACGAAGCCGGTTGTCACCAGGGTCGTGTGGTGAAATGGTCCCAGGCCGTTGATGTTGATCGTGATGTCGAGCGTGATGCCCAAGAGCACTGCTGGGTAGGCCCAGATCACATCCATGAGGCGGCTGACGACCGTGTCGGCGAGCCCTCGGTAAAAGCCGGCGAGGATGCCGAGGCTGGTCCCGATCATCATGGTGATCAGCATCCCGATCGTGCCCACCACCAGGGAGTTGCGCCCCCCGTAGAGCAGGCGCACGGCGAGGTTGCGTCCCAGCTCGTCCGCGCCGAGGAAGTACTGGCTGAGGTTCCAGGTCGGTCCGATCGGAACCCCGACGGTGCTGGTCACGAACGTCTGCTTGCCGTTGATCGTGATCGTGTTGGTTGGCGAGCCGGCGTTCTGGCCCATGTGGGCGATGTCCTGCGAGTAGACCGGCGCTAGCAGGCAGAGCACCACGATGATCAAAAACAGAAGCCCGAAGAACATCGAGACGCGGTTGCGTCTCAGACGGCGCCAGGCCAGCGCGTAGACGCCAATGCCGGGTGGGAGCTCGTCGTCAACGCCTGGTTCGGGGGGTGCCTCCTCAAACGAGAAGTCACTGCGGATCGCGGTCATCAGGCGTGAGAGCATATAGCTTTCCGCATCGTGGTGCGCAGGCGGGCGCCAGACACTTTGTGTGCGCCCAGCGGGCCGCGCGGACACACAACACAGCGCTGGGCGCAAAGACGCTGAGGGCGGGGCGACCTGCGGTCGCCCCGCCCTCGTCACTTCAGCTTTGACGCAGGACTACTTGACGCGCAGCTCGCTGAAATCCCAGCCGTAGATGTAGTTGATGTTCAACGGCGACTGGACGATCCGGTTGGAGGTGAAGAACGGGAACTTCTGGTACCCGAACACCGCCGCGTATGCCTTCTTGGCAACGTACTCGTCGAGCTTCTGCCACTGACCCTTCACCTTCGAGAGCTCTGTCGTGGGTGTCGCGCCGAGCTTGGTGACCTCTTTGTTGACGTACGGGTCGTTGGTCTGGCCGAAGTTCTCATTGTCGGTCGGCGTGATTGAGTTGCCGTCCAGCAGAACTCCGTAGAAGTCAATCGGGTTCGGGAAGTCCTGGTTCCAGTCGGCAAAGCCGGTCTGGGGATCAACGGACTTTGACTCACCGATCACGGTGAAGTAGTTGCTGTCGGCAACCTCCTTCAGGGTGACGTTCTTGAAGCCGATCGCCTTCAGCTCGCTCTCGTACTGCTCCATCCACTGCAGGCGCGGTGTGCGCTCCTCGCTGTAGATGGTGATCGGAACGTTGGCCTGACGTGACTTCTTGACCAGTTGCTTGGCCTTGGCGATGCTGCCCAGACCAGGCGTGCCGTACGGGCACTTGGCGGTCGGGTGACCCGGCAGCGCCGGCGGCAGGAAGAAGCAGGCCGGGACCAGTGTGCCGCCACCCAGGCGGGACATCGCGTCCTCATTGAGGCCGGTGACAACCGCCTCGCGTGCGAGCTGGTTGTTGAACGGCGGCTTCTGCATGTTCAGGAAGATGTAGTACGTCGTCCCGCCCATGTCGACCAGGTGGAAGCGGCTCTTGGCCGTCGAGTTGATCTTGGACAGGTAGCTGCCCGGGATCGTGTCGGCCCAGTCGAAGATGTCAGCGCTGTTGTTCAACACGGCGTCCGCGTTGGCGGAGACGTTTGAGTCGATCTTGACGTCCACGTTGACATAGCCGTTGGAGATACCCGGAATGGACTTCCACTCGGGGTTCTTGACAACGTCGTATGACGCGTTGGGAACGATGTTGGTGACCTTGTAAGGGCCGGCGCCGGCCGGCGGGTCGCTCGGCTGCGCCCTGTCCAGCGTCTTGACCGTCGCGGGATCGATAAGACCCAGCGACGCGAAGGCCAGGACGTTGTCAAAGGGGCCGTAGGCGTGGGTCAGATGGATCACGATCTTGCCGGTGGCGTTGTTGGTCGTGATGCCGCTGATGCCCTTGGCCTTGTGGCTGGCAAAGGCGGCTGCGCCGACAATGTTTGGCTCGATGAATGTGCTCGCTCCGCCCCAGGGGATGCTCAGGGCGCGCTCCACCGTGAAGGTGAAGTCGCTGGCGACCACGGGATGACCGTTTGAGAACTTCAAGCCCTTGCGTAGCGTGACTGTGTAGGTCTTGCCACCGTTGCTGATCTTGGGAAGCGCGGTGCCCAAACCTGGGATCAGGGCTGTGCTGGCGTTGCCCGCTTGGCGTGAGTAGGTTGTCAGGCCGGTGTAGACCAGCCAGTTGACCTCTGCGCCCTGTGTGGTGTAGTCCAGGCCGGGATCCAGCGACTGTGGCGCTGTGCCCTCGACCATCTGGATGGTGGGGGTAGCGGCCGCAGCATGTGCCTCGGTCGACCTTGCGGTCGCGCTCCCGGCGATGGCAGCCCCTACCGCTGCGATACCGACGCTGGCCAGAACGGCTGACCAGATCGGTTGCTTGTGTGAGTTACGCACGTTGGCGCCCTCCTCCTTATGAGTAGAAGTTGAACATAAATCTATTCTGATTTGAACAGTTGTGTAAGCGCGCCTAATCAAGCCGCAACACAACCGCCGCCCACGGGCCGATCCGAGTTGTGTGCTCAGCCAGTGTCGGTAAGGCGTCGCAGCAGGCTCACCGCATGACGGAGCGTCTCCTGCTCTTCCGCGCTGAAGCCGTCAATCTGGTTGCGCAGCCAGCCTTCACGGGCGTTGCGGTCCTCGTCCAGGGCGGCGCGGCCACGGGCGGTGATCAGCACCTGCGTGCGACGCGCATCGGTCGCGTCCGGTTGGCGGCTCACAAGCCCTGCAGCCTCAAGTTCACAGACCGTCTGGCTCATGGACTGCGGACGCACCGACTCCCGGGCGGCCAGTGTGCCGATGCTGTGCCCGCCGTCACGGTCCAGGCGGCCGAGCACGGCCGCCTGCGTCAGCGGGAAGCGGTGCTCACACCGCAGCCTGCGGATCAGCCGGCCGAGCACGACCCGCAGCTCGTGCTGTAGCGGGCCGGTGTCAGGGTCGCCGGCAGGGCGCGGGTCGGTCAAATGTGTCTCGGCGGAAGGGGGCGTGGGCATAAGGTCAACGGTCGCTGGTACAGGGCAAATATGAAGGCTACCTGTATAATATCCCCGATGCGACACTGGCTTTCATCCCACCGGCGCACCGACGGGCCGGTCCCCCCAATTACAAATGGATCGCGCTGTCCAACACCACGCTCGCGGTGCTGCTGGCCACCCTGGACGGCTCCATCACGATCATCGCGATGCCCGACATCTTCCGCGGCATCCATCTGAACCCGCTGCAGGCGAGTAACAGCTTCTACCTGCTGTGGATGGTGCTCGGCTACCTGATCGTCTCAAGCGTCCTGGTAGTGAGCCTCGGCCGCCTGGGGGACATGTACGGGAGGGTACGGATCTACAACCTTGGCTTTGTGATCTACACGGTGGCGTCGCTGCTGTTGACGATCGACTGGATGACCGGCGCGGCCGGCGCCACCTACC
>JBMFHK010000040.1:0-21135 GCA_049976865.1 Solirubrobacteraceae bacterium
CCAGCCCCGCCGCCCCGGCCAGCCCCGCCGCCCCGGCCAGCCCCGCCGCCCGGGGGGCCGCCGTGGACCGAGCCGCCGGTCCCACCCCGACGCCTACCCCCAGCGGACGCTGGGTCCTGCTGGCCCGTGCCGCACCAGCCGCGCTCGCCGCCCTGATCGCGATGATCGGCGTCAGCCTGGCGCGCGGCCTGCCGGTACCGATGGCGCTTGGCTATTCCGACGGACTATCCACCGCGATCTTTTTGATCGCCGCCGAACGCGCCTGGGACGGCCACCACCGCCAGGCATTCATCCTCGGCATCGTGCCGTCGCTCGACCGCCCTGAGACCTGGATCGTCTGGGGACCATACGGGCTTTGGCTGATGTGGCGCGACCGGCGCACCTGGCCTCTGGTGATAGGACTGGGAGCACTTACCTTGGCGTTCTGGCTGGTGCCTCAGCGCCTGGGCGGACAGAGCGAGAACGCGCTCTTCAGTCACGCGATCCATACCCACTCGGCGCACAGCGCGGTGAACACCTCATTCCCCTTCTGGCATGAGCTGGCATATGTTGTCTGGCCGCTGGCACTGGAGCGTGTTGAGCTGGCCGCGCTGGTCCTGATGCTCGTGACCGCGTGGCTGCTGCGCCGTGACACCATCCACGCCGGCGGGATACGGGCCGGCGGGTTGCGCGTCGCGTTACTCAAACACCGGGCCGCTGCGGGCGCAGCCCTCGCAGGCCTGGCAGGGTTCGCCTGGTGGCTGATGGTCGGCGTGGAGACCCAGGTCGGTTTCTCAGGCAACGTCCGCTACGCGATGATCGGCTTGATGTTCGTATACGTCGCAGGCAGCGTCGCCTACGGGTGGGCATGTCTGGGCTTGGCGCGGGCGCTCGGCTCCAGCCGCGCCCGACGCTCTCTGGGACGGCTCCACATGGACGGCTTCACCAGCCGCCTGGTGACCGCCACGCTCCTGATGACCGCGGTCTTTGTTTTGGCACCGGAGATGTTCAACCACGGTCTGCCGTCAATCGGGTCGATCCGCGCCGAGCTCAGCTACCAGGCCAAGCTGCGGGAGGACTACAACACCCTGATCGCAGATGCGGGCGGGGCCTCAAAGGTCGTGCACTGCGGCAGCATGCTGACCAATAACGACGAGGTCACGATGCTCGCCTATGACCTTGATGTGCCGATCCGCTGGATCCAGGCAACGCCACGCACGCGCACCAAAATCGAGGAGGGACCGAACGTCGTGTTTCAGACTTCAGCGGCCCTGTTTGACCCAGTCCGGCCGTCTGCCAGCCAGCTGAAGACCTGGGGTCAGGGCTGGCGGCTAGCCAACGGTTCCAGCTACCGGACGGTCGTGGCCGAACCGGTGACGATGTATCTAGACTGCTCCCGTTACAGCGGCACCTGAGACTGAGCGGACGGCTTAGACCTTGCCTTTGCACTACTCTGGTTCGCCTATGTCCCTCGCGAAGGTTGCGATTGTCTGCGGGCTGGCCACTTTGGCGCTGGCCGGTTGCGGCATCCAGACAAAGCCGTTGGCCGGCACCAATCTCAAGCAGTCCAAGGATTACTACGGCGTTGTTGACGATCCATTGACCCCCCACACAAACTGCCTGCGCGCCGATCACGTGAAGTTCCGTGTGTACCTGTCCGGCAAGCAGCGGCTGCCGGCCATCCAGGTGGGAACGCTTCCCAGCGGACCGACCATCATCTTCTACCCAACGCCCGGTATCGCCCAGGGTTTGCAGATAATGGGCGAGGAACAGGGCGCGGAGGTGATCGGTTCGGCACTGCTTTACCCCAACAAGGCATCCAACGCCGAGCTGCAGACGGTTGAGACGTGTACAGCGATCGGCGTGAGCGGCTGACCGGAGACCAGTTGACCACGACCTCTGACAGCCAAGCAGCACCCGCCGGCGACAGCAGGCTGATCCGCGAGTTCACGCTCTGGCAGCCGGGCTGGCTCAAGCGCCAGCCCCGTTGGGCCAGGCTTGCAGCGTTGTTGCTGCTCCTGGTGGCCGCCTCCCTGTACATTCGCACGCGTTACATCGGCGGCCAGTTCTGGATGGACGAGGGGATCACCGTTGGGATCTCTTCACACCCGCTGACCGCCATCCCCGGCATTTTGCGCTACGACGGTTCGCCGCCGCTGTTCTATCTGCTGCTGCACGTCTGGATGACGATGGTGGGCAACGGCGAGGCGGCCACCCACTGGCTGGCGCTGATCTTTTCAACCCTGACGATCCCCGTCGGATATTGGGTGGGCAGCAGCATTGACGGTCGCCGTGCCGGCTTGGTGAGCGCCACGTTCTTTGCCTTCAACGCCTTCCTGGATTACTACGGCGTTGAGACACGGATGTACACGATGATGACGCTGTGGGGCCTTTTGGCCACGGCGGGCTTCATCCGCGGCTTCGTCTTCAGAGAGCGGCGCTACGTGCTTCTGTTCGCCGTCTCCGAGGCGCTGATGCTGTACACGCATGACTGGTCGGTCTACTTTGGAGCCGGCTCGTTTCTGGCGTTGGTGCTGCTGTATTTCACAGGCGACGAACAGATCCGTGAGAACCTGATCAAGGATGTGGTGGCTGCGTTTGCCGGCGCGATCCTGCTGTTCGTGCCCTGGGTGCCAACCGCGATCTACCAGGCGCTGCACACCGGCGCCCCATGGGATAAAGTGCCGCGGTTTGGTGCGCCTGTGCAGATCGCCGTCGGTGTGTTTGGCGGCGCCTCAATCACGGTGGTAATGCTGCTGGCGGCCGGTATAGGTTACGCGCCAATGTTCAACCGGCCGCACAAGCTCTCACGCTCAGCCCGCGTCGCAATGATGCTTTTGGCCATCCCGGTGCTGACGCTTTTGTGCGCATGGGTCGGCTCACACATCACGCCCGCATGGGTGGTGCGCTACTTTGCGCCGATCGTCGGTCCTCTGGTGCTTCTGCTGGCGATCGGCGTGGCACGAGCAGGAGTGGTGGGAGCCGTGGCGGTCGTGTTCGTGGTGGCGTTCATGGCCCGCCCCGCCTCCTTCATGCCGCAGTACAAAAGCGACATGCAGGACGTCGCCGGAGAGATGGCGCCCATGCTGCACCCCGGTGACCTGGTGATCGTCGGGCAGCCCGAACAGACGCCTTTGGCCTATTACTACCTGCCGGGTGGCCTGCGATGGGCCAACACGATAGGACCGGTCAAAGATCCGTCCTACATGAACTGGGTGGACGCCATGAAGCGCTACAAAGCCGAGAATCCGGACAAGGTCCTGCCGCCGCTGCTCAACGCCCTCAAGCCGGGCACACAGGTTCTCTACATCCGGCCGCTCACCGAGGGCGAGTCAAACTGGGATGCCCCCTGGACGATCATGGTCAGACGCCGCTCCGCGCAATACGGAGCGATCATCGCCGCTGACAAACAGCTTGTGCCGGAGACGTGGGCGCCGCACAACTACCGGGGCGCCTGCTGTGTCGCAGATTCGGCCGTTCTGTACAAGAAGCTTTGACCATGCCCGACACCTCTCTGTCCAACAAGCTTTCCCCGTGCCCGACAGCCCTCTCCAAGAACCTCTGACCGTGCCCGACACCCCTGCACAAGAGCCCGCCAACACGCCGGGCACGACCCAAAACGGACCCCGTGCCACTGGCGCCACAGACATCACCGCCGAGCGCCCGGTTGTGGTGATCGGCGGCGGCCCCGCGGGACTGACGGCCGGCTATCTGCTTGCCAAGCAGGGTAAGCCGGTGGTGGTGCTGGAGGCGAGCGCCATGCTCGGCGGCATCGCCCGCACCGAGGTCCGGGATGGCTACCGGTTTGACTTGGGCGGTCACCGCTTCTTCACCAAGGTCAAGGAGGTTGACGACCTTTGGCACGCGATCATGAAGGAAGAGTTCCTCAAGCGCCCCCGCCAGAGCCGCATCTACTGGAACGATAAGTTCCTGGAGTACCCGCTTGAAGGCATGGACGTCATCCGTAAGCTCGGCGTGGTTGAGCTCTCCCGTTGCATGCTCTCCTACCTTTGGGCGCAGATGAAACCCAAGGGCCGCGAGGACACCTTTGAGGCCTGGGTCTCGAACCGTTTCGGCAAGCGGCTTTACAACCACTTCTTCAAGACCTACACGGAGAAGCTGTGGGGCGTGCCGACCAATGAGATCCGCGCCGAATGGGCGGCACAGCGGATCAAGGGCCTTTCGTTCTTCAGCGCCGCCAAGTCCGCCTTTCTGGGTAACAAGGGCAACAAGATCAAGTCGTTGATCACAGAGTTCAACTACCCGCGGCTCGGTCCCGGTCAGATGTGGGAGGAGATGGCACGCGAGATCCAAGCGTGCGGCGGCGAGGTTGTCATGAACGCACCGGCCGTGAAGCTGGTGTCTGACGAGGCCAAGCGCGTGGTGGAGGTTCACACCGCTGACGGCCGCGTGCTGACCCCCTCCTACGTCATCTCATCACTGCCGCTGCGCGCAACCGTCGGGATGGCTTCACCGGAAGCCCCCGCCGAGGTGCGTGACGCTGCCCGCGGCCTGCGCTACCGGGAGTTTCTCACGGTGCTTTTGGTTATCGAGGGCGACGACATGTTCCCGGACAACTGGATCTATATCCACCAGCCCGGCGTCAAAGTGCTGCGCATCCAGAACTTCAAGTCCTGGAGCCCGTGGATGGTGCCGGAGGGCAGCACCGCCTCCTCGATCGGCATGGAGTACTTCTGCTTCGAGGGCGATGATTTCTGGAACATGGCCGATGACAAGCTCGTGGCGCTCGCCAGTCGCGAGATTGAGCAGTTGCACCTGGCAAAGACCGCTGATGTCAAGTTCGGCTTTGTCGCACGCGTGCAGAAGGCCTACCCGATCTACGACGAGAAGTACGCACAGCGCGTCTCTGCGATCCGCTCCTGGCTGGAGTCCGACATGACCAATCTGGTCCAGGTGGGCCGCAACGGACTGCACCGCTACAACAACTCTGACCACTCGATGCTGACCGCGATGCGCGCTGTGGACAACATTGTGCTGGGCACCAAGCACGATATCTGGTCGGTTAACGTGGAGAGCGTCTACCACGAAGAGATCCATGACAACGAGAACCCTTACGCCCGCGACCCGCAGCCGCCGGCCTTGGAGAACCCACTGGAGTCCTGAAGGCCCGATGCGCCCACGCCTTTCACTCCTGGGCATCCTCGTCGCGTTCAGCTGCGCCGCCGGACCCGCTGTGCCGGCGGCGCTTGCAGCTGGCACTGGCACCGCGCCGTCAAGCTCATCAGCGTCAGCGAGCTCGTCGTCTAACTCCGGAAACAGCGGTCCGGGTTTTTCGATCGGCCAGAGCGCTCCGAGCTCAAGCTCCAGTCCAAGCTCAAGCTCGAGCACGTCGGCTGCCACCACCAGCAGCTCAGGCGGCGGGCTATCCAGCGCTGACGCGGTCCTGATCGCAGTTGTAGCGGTGCTGCTGATCGGCGGCGTCAGCTACTTCATCTGGTTTGACGCCCGCCGCAATGCGGCCGACATCGGACACGACACCGACACACTAGATGCGCTTTTCAGCGCCCGTGCCCACCCTGGCTCAAAGGCGCGCCGCAAGGCGCGCAAGCTGGCCCCCGGTGAGCGTAAGCGGCGTAAACGCGGCCGCGCACGCTAAAGCGGCCGCTCACGCCTGCGTCGCCCGGTCGGCCAGACGCTTTCGTGCTCGCGCCAAGCCGCGTTCAACGGCGCGCTCGCTGATCCCGTTGCAGACGGCAATCTCCCGACGGTCATAACCGAAGCCGCGCATCCACAAAAGCCGCTGCTCAACGTGCGAGAGCCGCCCGACCTCTGCGAGCCGCTCACGCATCTCCAGCAAACTGTCAGGCGCTGGCTCGGGCTCTCTGCAGCGATGCAGTTCCACCGTTTCGCTGACGGCATCAAGTGAACGGAAAAGCTTCCGGTCGCGGTGTAGGTCGTGAAGCAGCTGGCGGGTGGCGGTGGTTGCCAGCCAGCCAAGCTCAGTGCCCGGCGTGATCGTCGACGCCGCTGTAAGGAACCGGCTCCAAGCCGTCTGGCAGGCGTCCTCAACCATGCCAGACGGCGCACGCACGTTGGCATTCAGGATCCGCCACAGCTGCGGCTGAAGCCGATCGTAGAGCTCCGTTGCATCCCTTGAACAGGCCGAAGGTTGAGCACACATTCCACACCTAAAGCAAATTGACTCTAATTTGTTACAGTTGAGTATATCTGTTTTTGTGTTGGTTAGCGTAGAGTTGACTCACTGTGTTTCCACTTGAGAGGAAAGAGCAATGAGTCTTTTTCTGGCAGACGTAAGCGCTACCCCGGACCCCACCGCACTGCCCGGCAGCAACGTGCTCCAGCAGCTCGTCAACGGCCTCGACGCCTGGGCGCTGACCATCACTCTGGCGGGCGCCTTCATTGGCGCGGCGACGTGGGCGGTGGCGGCGCACGCCGGCAGCCACCACTACGCCTCACGGGGTCGCATGGCCGCACTCGTATCTTCAGCCTCAGCGCTGATCATCGGTGCCGCGCCGGGCTTGGTGAACTTCTTTGCGCACCTGGGTGCCACCGCGAAATGAGCATCCTGACAACGCTGGCGAGTGGCCTCGGCCCAGGGGGGTTGAACCCCGTGGGCGCGGTCGCCCCCACAGCCGTGAACGCCATTGCGGGTACAGGTCTGAACCTCATAGGCTCCTGGGTGCTTGGCGGCACTGAGGACGGGCTCAAAACGGTCGCCCGGGTGATCGGAAGTTCCACCGCCCCCAACCTCACATCCATCTGGTTCAGCGCCGCCTATTGGCGTGTCGCGGCATTGGCAGCGATGCTGACGCTCCCGTTTCTGTTCGCCGCGGCGATCCAGGCGCTTGTGCGCTCCGATCTGGGGCTGCTGACGCGAGCTGCCTTCATGAATCTGCCGCTGTCACTGATCGGGGTTGGGCTCGCGGCACCATTGACAATGCTCCTTTTGGCTGCAACCGACCAGATGTCTGCCGCCGTCTCAGCGGTCGGCGTCGAGGGCGGCGCCAAGTTCCTGGATGCCGCCGCCAACGCAGCCGCAGCCTATTCAGCTGCGGCCGGGTCACCCTTCTTTGCGGTCATCGTCGGACTTTTCGCCCTGCTGGCGGCGCTCGCCCTGGCGGTTGAGATGCTGATCCGGGAAGCCGCCGTGTATGTGGTCGTGTTGATGCTGCCGTTGGGCTTTGCGGCAAGCGTGTGGCCGGCCCGACGTGTTTGGGCAACCCGCCTGATCGAACTGCTTGTCTCGCTGATCCTTTCGAAGTTCGTGATCGTCGCGGTCCTGTCGCTCGCCGGTGCCGCGTTCAGCGGTGGCATCCCCGGCATCTCCACGTTGCTGGTCGCCATGGCACTGGTGCTGCTGTCGGTCTTTGCGCCGTGGACACTGATGCGCATCCTGCCGTTCACGGAGATTGCCGCCGGCGCTGCCGGCGCGCTGCGCCGGGAGCTACCGTCCGGGCGCGACCTGGGGCACCACGCTTCCCAGGCGTTGGGGCAGACCGACCCCACAGCCGCACTGATGGCGCGGCTGATCGGCACCGACGGACCAGACGGTGACGGCCCGCTGGTCGGGTTTGACCACTGGACCCCCGAAGCCCGGCCGTCCGGCGAAGGCGATGGCGCCGCCTCAGTCCGCCGTGACCAGCCCAACGAAGCAAACCGGGCCGCTGCCGGCAACCTGGCCATGGGCGAGCCAAGCGCCGGGCCAGACGGCCCCACCGGAACGAGCCTCGGCGAGCCGCCTGACACACCGCGGCAAGCGGACGGGGCGGACACCACACTGGGCGATGGCATCGGCACAGCCGGTGCCCAGATTCCCGCGCAGCCCAACCTAGGCCAAGACCCTGCCACCCCTGGCGCCGGTCCGCACATCGGCACTGCACGGTCTTTCACAGACACCAACCAACAGCCCGGACCACTGTCACCGGCGCTGGCTGCCGCCGGCAGCTGGGAGGTGACCAGCCTGGAAGAGCTGGCAATAGAGGGCCCGGTTTTCTCCACTGGTGCGCCCGCACCCAGCAGCCACCGTGGTCAGGCCGAGGGGACGGACGGACCGCTCAAAGGGGCCTCAGCCGCGTTGCCCGACCCAATGGCATTTCCCGACCCAATGGCGTTGCCCGACCCAGCCGTGTCGGAGGACTCAGCCGTATCGGACGGTCCAGCCGCATCGCCCAACCCCACCACGTTGCCAAGCGCCGGGGATAACACGTCCAGCGAGGTTGACCTGTGAGCAGTGAGCAGTGAGCAGCGAGCGCCTCAGCTACCGCTTCGGCCCGTTGGAGCGCCGCGGCCTGCTCGGCCCGCTACGATTTGGTCAGACAGCCATCTTCGCTGGTGCGCTGGGCCTCGCCGTTGGGCTACTGGACCTGGTCGGCGGCGGGCTCGGTGTCACGCTGGCGCTGGGTTTGACCGCCGCCGCTACCGCATTGGTGACCGCCCCGCTGGCTGGCCGGACGTTGGACCAGTGGATCCCCGTGGCCTGCGCGTTCACATTCAGGAGCATCTCCGGACAACGCCGGTTCCGCATCCGTTTACCGCTGCCCTCACCGAGCGGCTCGGACCTGCTGAGCCGAGAGCGGCCAGCGTCGCTACGGGACGTGCACCTGCAGTCACTGCAGCACGGTAACCGGCGGTTCGGCGCGCTTGTTCAGCGTCGCGGCCGCCTGCTGACCCCGATCCTGGCCTGCCGGTCGCTGTCATTTGCGCTGCTGGAACCGGAGGCGCAGGAACGGCGCCTGGCCCAGTGGGGGTCCGTACTTGCTCACGCTGCCTCTACGCCCCTGCAGAGGCTGCAGTGGATCGAGCGCACAGCCCCAGCCCAGGGCGATGAGCTGGCGCAGTGGCTCAACAGTGCCCGCGCCCCATACATACCACCGCGGGGCACACCGATCGTCGAGTCCTATCTGGAGCTCATCACCAGTACCACTCAGGTCCGCCACGACCATGAAATCCTGCTCGCCCCACAGTTTGAAACAACCCGGCTGGACGGTGGCTCGGCCCACTTAGCGCAGCGGATCTCAGAGGAGATCACGCAGCTCGCCCACGCGCTTGAGGCGGCGGACATCAGCGTCCTGGGCGTGCTGACCGCCAACCAGATCGCGCGCGTGCTCAGAACTGCCTTTGACCCCTACGCCCGCAGCGAGCTGACGCTCACCGACACGCTCAACTCTCGCGGCCCGGTGCCGGACCCGGGCCAGGCGATTCCAGCCGGCACCCACGAAGCGTGGGATCACTACCGCTGTGACGGCGCCTGTCATGCCACATTCTGGATCAGCGGCTGGCCGGCAACCGGCGTCTCGCCGATGTTCATGGACGCTCTGCTGGGCACATCGGCAACGGTCCGCACCGTGTCGGTCATCTTTGAGCCGGTGGCACCGGACCGCTCCGCGCGCGATGCGCGCGCGGCGGTCACCAGGGACCATGCGGACGCCGAGCTCCGGCGGCGCTTCGGCCAGTCAGAGAGCGCCCGGCAACGCCAGGTCCAGGAGGCAGCGGCCCGGCGCGAAGCGGAGCTTGCCGCCGGCCATGGGGAGGTCCGGCTGGTCGGGTTTGTGACGGTCAGCGGCCGTGACGAGGATGAGCTGCGGCGCGCCTGCGCGCAGGTGCACACGCACGCCGCCAGGGGACGGCTTGAGCTCCGGCGTCTTTACGGTCAGCAGCAGGAGGCGTTCAGCTTCACACTGCCCCTGGGAAGAGGCCTGCGATGAGCTGGCACCCACACTGCGCCCCGTCACCCACACACGCCGCCACACCCGAGGGCAGACCCGGCGCCACGCCCGGTGCCAAACCCGGCGCCACGCCCGGCGCCAAACCCGTGGGCAGGCCCGGCGCCAAACCCGGCGCCCATGGCCGTCACACCCGCGGACAGAGGATCAGACCGTGAGCGCCGCCTGCCCGGCACACCGGGTCACAACCCGGCACGCCCAGGCGATCTACCCCTTCACCGCAGCCGGTGGTCTCGGGGGCGCCGGTGCGCTGATCGGCCGTGACTTGAATGACTGCGCGTTCTGCTTTGACCCCTGGGTCCTCTACCAACAGGGTGTCATCGACGACCCGAACATGATCGTGATCGGCAAACTCGGCCAGGGCAAGAGCGCACTGGTCAAGACGCTGCTGTGGCGGATGCTGCTGTTCGGTCGTCGCGCGTTTGTGCTTGACGTCAAACGGGAGTACGGGCCGCTTTGCGAAGCCCTCGGCGTAACGCCGATTACACTGGCGCCGGGGTCTGGCCTGACGCTCAACCCGCTCTCAACGCGAGCCGAGGAACACGCACAAACCGAACTGTTACGGGCCGTCGCCACCACCGCCATCGGCCAGCCTCTCACCCAGGTGGAGTCAGCCGCCCTGCGAGAGGCGCTGCGCACCGTGCGCTCACACGTCGCCGAACCGACGCTCCCGGAGATCGCGGCGGTCATGTTCAACCCGCCGGCTGAGATGGCCGGCCGTCTGCAGACCAGCCCGGAACGGCTGGCGTCAGAGTCACGTCGTGCGGCGCTGGCCGTTCAGGACCTTTGCGAAGGGCCGCTGCGAGGGATCTTCGACGGGCCGACCAGCCCTGGACTCGACCTCCAGGCCAAGCTGGTCGTGCTGGATCTCCATGCGGTCCGCGACTCGCCGGCGGTGGGGATCCTGATGGCGTGCGCCACCGCCTGGATGAGCTCCCAGCTGTCGCACGCGGCTGAGCATCCTGACCGCAACCGCATGATCAATGTCGCTGACGAGTCCTGGAAGATCATCCAGCACACCGGTCTGGGTGAGTGGTTTCAGTCGAACTTCAAGCTCGCCCGACAGCTGGGTGTAATGAACCTGGTCGTCTTGCACAAGCTTGGCGACCTCAGGGCGGCCGGTGATTCCGGCTCCCGCGCAGCCAGGATCGCAGAGGGCCTGATAGCTGATGCTTCAACGCGTGTCATCTACCACCAGGATGCAAGTCAGGTAGAGCTGACCCGGGAGTTGCTCGGCCTCTCCGCCACGGAGGCGCGCCTGCTCACCCAGTTGCACCCGGGCCAGGCGCTGTGGCGAGTGGGCGCACGTGCGTTTGTGGTGACGCACCTGCGCTCGCGCATCGAGCGGCGCCTGACCGACACTGACAACGGGATGCGACTTGATGAGCGCTGAGTTTCTCAGTCTGGGACTGGCAGCGGCTGCGGTTGGCCTTTTGGCGCTGGCCCGCGAGCAGCCGTTTTCGAACCGCCAAAGTGACCGTGGCGCCCGCTGGGCGGCACGCCGAGACCTCGCGCCGCTGACCAGGCATAAAACCGTCCGGTCGGCTGCGACTGACGCCAGCGCGCTTTTTAACGAGCGGAGCGAGCGTGGACCCCTCGTTGGCTGGCTTCTGCGCGCCAGCCGTCAGGCGCCCGGACGGCTCGGGCTCGGATACCACGCCGGTCGGCTGCTGCGCGC
This sequence comes from Solirubrobacteraceae bacterium, assembly GCA_049976865.1. Lineage (GTDB taxonomy): Bacteria > Actinomycetota > Thermoleophilia > Solirubrobacterales > Solirubrobacteraceae > Palsa-465. Next base: position 11,362 of record JBMFHK010000040.1, read on the forward strand.
CGAGCAGCGGCACGCCCTGGTCGCTTTCGGGCCGCCGCAATCCGGCAAGTCAGCGGGCCTGGCGATACCGGCCCTTTTGGAATGGCACGGACCGGCCGTGGCCTCGTCAATCAAGACTGACCTGCTGGCCGCGACACTGGCAAGACGAGGCCAGATCGGTGAGGTGTTCGTGTTTGACCCGTTCGCGCTTTCAGGAACGCGCAGCCACACGTGGTCCCCGTTGCGCGGCGCCCGCAGCTGGGATGGCGCCCTGGAGGTTGCCTGGCGCCTGAGCTCGGCAGGTGAGCTTGATCAGCGTGGCGTGGAGGGTGGAGACTTCTGGGCGGTGGCGGCCGAGCAGCGACTGGCACCGCTTTTGTTTGCCGCCGCCGGCACGGGAGCCGACATCGAACAGGTGGTCGCCTGGGCCTACGGTCAAGGGCGCAGGTCTCTGGACGGCGCCCTGGACCGTCTCGCGTCCAGTGCCAGGACCAGCGCAGAGCAGCGAGACGCACGCGCCGCCCACGACGCAGTGAGCGCCTTTGACGCCCAGGCCGACCGCACCCGCACCTCGATCGAAGCAACCGCACAAGCGCTGCTGCGCGCCTACAGGTTCACGCGTGTGGCGCAATCAGCCCACGGCTGCGAGATCACGCCCGATCGGCTTTTGGAGTCGGACGCGACCCTCTACCTGATCGGCGACGCCAAGGCTTCAAAGCTGCTGAGGCCCATCTTCGTGGCCCTGCTCTCTGAGGTCGTGGACCACGCCTACGCGCTCGCCAACAGCCAGGGCGGACGCCTGCACCGGCCGCTGCTGCTGTGCCTGGATGAGGCCGGTAACGTGGCACCGTTGCCCAACCTGGCTGAGATCGCCTCAACCGCACCAAGCCACAACATCCAGCTGATCTCGATCTTCCACGACCTCGCACAGGCGCGCAGCCGTTACCGGCAGCAGGCGGAGACGGTGGTCAACAGCCACCGTGCACGGATGCTGTTGCCGGGCGTGGCAGACCTGGAGACACTGCGGTACTTCTCAGGCCTGGTCGGTGAGCAGGAGCTCCGCGAACCGGTCCGGACCAGCGGCCGGGCCGGCACCACATATTCCGTCACCCGCCGGCGCACGCCGTTGATGTCCGCGGAGGCGCTCAGGCAGCTGCCGGACGAACACGCGCTGCTGCTCTACGGCCGCCTGGCGCCGGTCCGTATCCGGTTGCGGATGTGGTTCTCTAACCGAACACTGCGACGATTGGCCAAAGGCGCAAGGTGAAACCACCGGCTGACGACCGGCAGGCTGCTGCCGCATGGTTTGACGATCTCTGGCTGGATGTATGCCTGTTGCGCGACCGCTACCTGCTGCCGATCCGTTCACGCTGGTGGGAGAACCCGATCCACGTGGAGGCGCTGGCAGCGTTTGCCGCCTGGGTTGAGCGCTATGACAGCGGTGAGTGGGACGACCCGCCGGGCAAGCTCGCGCTGCTCTATGACATTGAGCGCGTCGCCGCACTGGTACGAGACGGAGAGGGGCCGTTTGACCCCCAGCACGACCGTGCATCGTTCAACGCCTTTTTGGACTCCATTCGGCACGACCGGTAGTGTCGATCCGAGCAAGCGCGCCAGCATCGGTGGGCAGCTCTCATAGACTGCAAAAGGCTGCTGGAGCCAACGCGCAGCTTTGCTTGCAGCAGTTTTTAGACACCGGAGCGACGGCCCGTCAAGTGGCTCGCATCATGGAGGCGTAAGAATGGCACTCTCAAGGCACACCGGGCAGCACAAGACCCATCACCCGATCGCAGCACCGATCCGCCAGGCTTCAGCTGAAGCGCACGTCCCCCACACCCATCTGGCCGAGCACGGCCTGGGTGACCAGAATAGTTATGAGCTGCTGAGCAACGAGCTACTGCTGGACGGGCAGGCACGTCTCAACCTGGCCACGTTTGTGACCACATGGATGCCGTCACTTGCCGCGCGCCTCATGGACGAGACCGCCGACAAGAACATGATCGACAAGGATGAGTACCCACAAACCGCCGAGATTGAGTCCCGGTGCGTGAACATCATCGCCAACCTCTGGCACGCCGAGAACGATGAGCATGCGACCGGATGTTCAACCACTGGCTCAAGCGAGGCGGCCATGCTTGCCGGTCTGGCAATGAAGTGGCGCTGGCGGGAGCAGCAGCGGTCAGCAGGCAAGCCGACCGACAAGCCCAACCTTGTGATGGGCGCAAACACCCAGGTGTGCTGGGAGAAGTTCTGCCGTTACTGGGATGTGGAGCCAAAACTTGTTCCAATGGAAGGTGACCGCTACCACCTGGGCGTGGAGGAAGCGGTGGCGCTCTGCGACCAGAACACCATCGGCGTGGTCGCGATCCTGGGCTCCACCTTCGACGGCAGCTACGAGCCCATCAGCGAGCTTTCCGTGGCGCTGGACGGGCTTGCGGCCAACACTGGGCTGGACATACCCATCCACGTGGACGCTGCGTCAGGCGGTTTTGTCGCCCCGTTCTTACAGCCCGATTTGCAGTGGGACTTCCGCATCCCCAGGGTGAGGTCGATCAACGCCTCAGGCCACAAATATGGGCTTGTCTATCCCGGTGTCGGGTGGGCGGTCTGGCGCAACGAGCAGTCCCTTCCCAAGGATCTGATCTTCAATGTGAACTACCTGGGCGGCAACATGCCGACCTTCGCACTGAACTTTTCACGCCCCGGCAGCGAGGTCATCGCCCAGTACTTCATGTTCATGAGCCTTGGCCAGGAGGGTTACCGCCGCGTCATGCAAAACGCCCAGGACGTGGCCACCCACATCTCCTCAGAGATTGAGAAGCTCGGCCCCTACCGACTGTTGACCCGTGGCGATGAGCTACCTGTGTTTGCCTTCACGCTCAAGGACGATGTGAGCAACTACACCGTCTACGACGTCAGCAACCGTCTGCGGCAGAGGGGCTGGTTGGTGCCTGCCTACTCATTCCCGGAGAACCGCGAGGATCTGAGCGTCCTGCGCATCGTGGTACGGGCAGGCATGACGATGGACATGGCCGATCTGCTGCTCGCACAGCTGGCTGAAGAGACCGAGGATCTCCAGTCGCTGGACGGGCCTTTGCCGGGCACCAGGTCACTACCCCGCAAGGCGTTCGCGCACTGAACCTCCACACCGCCAGGCTGGGGTCCCTGTCACCTTCCGCGGGCGCGTTGCGCCGCAAACTCCCGCGCGACGCGTGTGCCGGCCGCCTCGATCTCTGCCAGCGTGGTGGCCTCCTCCACCAGCTGCAGGTCGAGGATCCGCAAATCAAAGCACCCCAGCCTGTTGCGCCCCACTACCGCATGACAGGGCACGCCTGCCTGGCGAGCGCGGGTCGCAACCTCCGAGACGACCTTGCCAGCCAGACTCTGACGGTCCAGCGAGCCCTCGCCTGTGACCACTGCCGCGGCGGCACGCATGCGCGTGTCAAAACCGACAGCATCCAGAACAAACGGTGCACCGGCCACCAGCCGCGCACCGAAGTGCGCCCACAGGCCGCCGGCCAGCCCGCCGGCGGCGCCGGTCATCGGCACGCCACGCGGGTCGCGTGGCAGCGAGCCCGCCAGCCGGTCAAGGCGGCGTGAGAGCAGCTGCACCTGATGCGCGCTGGCACCTTTCTGGGGTCCGAACACGGGCGCCGCCAGCTCAAACGGGATGGTGACGTCGCACAGCAGTGTGATCCGGGCGTCACCGAGTCCGCCATGCTCGCGCAACGCGCGTACCGCCCCCTCCCCACCGTCGGTGGTGGCACTGCCTCCCACGCTCACGTACACCGCCCGAGCGCCCGCCGCTACGGCCGCCGCGATCAGCTCGCCGGTACCGTAGGTGCTTGCCGCCAGCGCATCCAGCTGCTGCAGGTCCAGCAGCGCAAGGCCGCTGGCGGCCGCCATCTCCACGACAGCCACGCCGCCGCGACCAAGCCCGAAGGTCGCGTCAATCCGCCGGCCGAGCGGATCGCTTGCTTGCGTTGTCTGCAGCTCAAGACCTAGCGGCCCGGCCAGCGCCGCCAGCGTCCCCTCACCACCGTCGGCCACAGGGCAGAGCTCTGCCGGCTGACCGCCTGCCGCCAAGCCGCGAGCCAGCGCGTCTGACACCTGCCGGGCAGTGAAAGTGCCCTTGAACTTGTCAGGCGCCACCAGCACCGTACCGGGCATGCACCTCTGGCGGGAGTTGACCACGGGCCACATCTTCTCAGGCGGCGAGGCCACAGACCGACGCAGAGGCCACAGACCGACGCAGAGGCCACAGACCGAGAAGAAGCCAAAGACCGAGAAGAAGCCAAAGGCGGGGAAGGAAATATCCCGCCACGGGATATTTCCTTCCCCACGTTGCTAAAGAGTCGGCTGGGCGACACAACCGACGGAGCGGACGCGACCTAACCACGCTCATCGGTCCGCCCGCCGGGGAAGCGGGCGGTTGCTGTGTTTTGCGGCTCTGCCGGCTGATCCGTGGGTGTGATCGCGCAGCGAGGTGGAAATGTGCGCCGTTTGCCCTTAGCTGGGCTGGCCTGCCGAAAGTCAGGCGCCGGACAAGCAGCTCGACAGGCCCAGGCGTAAATTCACGACCACGCTGTCTCAGCCGACCTGGCGGGTTACGCAGTAGGACCATCCAGCCAGCCTCTGGGTAGGATCGTGTCACCATGTCAGCCCGGCCGCGCATCACCAACGCTGAGGAGGAGTACCTCCAGTCCCTGTTTTGGCTGTTTGAGGTGGGCCTGCCGATGACCGCCGCCAACCTCGCCAGGGCGATGCAGCTCTCGGCGCCGACCGTCTCTGAAATGGTTGGCCGTCTGGAGCGAGACGGCTACATCACCCGGGACGCAGACCGCATCATCAGCTTCACTGAGTCAGGCCGTGCCGACGCCGCGCGGATCGTCGGTCGCCACCGGATGATCGAGCGGTTTTTGACCGACGTCGTCGGCGTGCCGTGGGATGACGTGCACAAGGAGGCTGAACACCTTGAACACGCCATGACCGCGAGGTTTGAGCAGTACGTGCGCGCCAGCATCGGCGGCGCGGTCACCTGCCCGCACGGACACCGCATTGAGGTCGGCACCCGACCGGACGGCGTGCCACTGGCGGACTGTGAACCCGGCACACAGGTCACGGTGTTGCGACTGGAGAATGAGGCGGAAGACCTCCTGCACTACCTGATGAGGTGCGGCATCGCGCCCGGCCTGGAGGGCACCATCACAACCAAGGACGCCCATGAGATCACGGTCAGCGGCCCGGATGGACCGGCCACGGTGACCCTCAGCGTCGCTGAGACGGTGTCGGTCACCGCCAATCCCTCCCCTCCGCCGCGCGTCGCCCTGCCTGAACACCTGGTGCTGGGCAAAGCCCGTTACGGACGGTGAGCGAAGCGCTCAGCGTGGCGGCCAGCACGTTCGTCAAGCGCTCAGCGTGGCGGTCGGTACGTTCATCAAGTGCTCAGCGTGAGCGTGTCGGTCGGCACGCTTCTCAGCCCAGCCGTTCTCATCCTAAAGGGCGCGAACCGGCTATCCCCCAGCAGTGACCTCGCGGTACGCCTGGGCCAGCAGTCCGATCCCCGCTTCGATCTCCGCTTCAGTGACCCCCGAGTAGGCAAGACGCAACGTGGACTCGTAACCCTCGAGCACAAAGTCGGTGCCTTTGACAAAAAGCACACCTCTGGCCTTGGCTGCCTGGTACAGCGCCCCCACGTCCGTACCGTGAGGAAGCTCAACCCACAGAAAGTAACCGCCCTCAGGCGCAACGAAGCGGGCCTCCGGAAGCTCGCGTGACAGAGCCCTCGCCAACACGCCGACACGCTCACGCAGCGCGGCCCTGACCTTCTCGATCGAGCGATCGACCGCGCCAGACCGAGCAAACTGGTTGACGATGCCCTGCGCCACCATGTTCGGTGAGATGTAGGCCGCCGTGGCAAGCTGCTCGACTTGGGCGATCACCGCCCGCGGCCCAACCAGATAGCCGACCCGGATGCCGGGGCAGACCGTCTTTGAGAACGAGGAGGCGTAGACCACTCGCTCAGCGTCCATCTCAAGCATCCGGGGAAGAAGCTCGCCACTGAAACGCAGCTCAACGTACGGGTCGTCCTCAAAGACGACAAACCCGTATTGGCCGGCCAGATCAAGCAGCCGCTCACGCTTTTTCAGCGACAGCGTGTAACCGGCCGGGTTCTGGAAGTTGGGGATGACGTGGGCGAGTTTCGGCCTGGCGCCTGCTGTGAGCACCCGCTCCAGCTCGGCAACGTCAATGCCGTCAGGCTCCATGGCAATCATCCGCACCTCAGCGCCGCGGTTACGCAGCGAAAGAAGCGTGCGATCATAGGTCGGCAGCTCCACAATGACCGTGTCCCCGGCGCTGACCAGCGCGTCAAAGAGAAACGCGTCGGCCTGCATAGAGCCGTTGGTGACGATCACGTTCTCCGGCGCTACCGCGTGCTTTTCCGCCAGCCAGGCCCGCAACGGCGGGTAGCCGACAGAGGTGCCGTAGCCTGTTAGCCCTGCGGGGTCGCTTTCAAAGGCCGCCTGCGACGCCGCGATAAGACCGTCAACATCCACGATGTCCAGTGATGGCGCACCGCGCGCAAAGGAGATAATTGGCTTGCCGTTACTCATTGCCTGATTGATTGTCCTGGACAGACCAAGCCGACCGGTCGCCTAAGGCTCAGCGTCCCCGATCCGCCTGCAGCTGCGCACCACATGGCTGAGCCTGCCCACCGGTCACCGTCCACCCAGCTTAGCCACCGCAAGCTGGGCAAGCTCGGTCGGTGTGCGCCCAACCTGGACGCCGACCTTCTCAAGCGCCTGCGCCTTAGCCGCGGCGGTGCCATGGGACCCGGAGACAATGGCACCGGCATGACCCATCTGTTTGCCCGGAGGTGCGGTGAAGCCGGCGATGTAGCCAACCACCGGCTTGGTCACGTGGGCGGCGATGTAGTCAGCGGCCCGCTCCTCCGCGTCCCCGCCGATCTCACCGCACATCACGATCAGATCGGTTTCCGGGTCATCCTGGAAGAGGCCGAGCACGTCGATGAAATCGGTGCCGGGCACAGGGTCGCCACCGATGCCGACGATCGTTGAGTTGCCGAGCCCCACCTGAGCAAGCTCATTGCCGACCTGATAGGTGAGCGTGCCAGAGCGTGAGACCACGCCAACATTCCCCTCCTGGAAGAAGGAGGCCGGGATGATCCCGACGCTGGCTTTGCCCGGGGACAGGATGCCGGGACAGTTCGGGCCAACCAGCCGGGACCGGCCGTGGTTTTTGAAAACGTGAAAGATGCGCAGTTCGTCGTGGGCGGGGATGCCCTCGGTGATAGCGATGATCAGCTCAATGCCGGCGTCCTGGGCCTCCAGAATCGAGTCGGCCGCAAACCGTGGTGGCACGAGGATCATCGCGGTGTTGGCGCCCTGCTTGTCAACCGCCTCATGCAGGGTGTTGAAGACGGGGATGCCGTCGACGTTCTGGCCACCCTTGCCGGGCGTCACCCCAGCAACAACGTTGGTCCCGTACTCCCGGTTGCGCAGCGTGTGGAAGGTTCCTTCACTGCCGGTGATCCCGGCGGTGACCAGCCGTGTGTTCTTGTCGATCAGAATGCTCATGGATGCTCAAGCCGCCTGGTTTGCAAGTTGGACCACGCGGGCGGCCGCCCCGTCCATGGTCGCCTCAGTATGGACTCCCGGTAGGTTTGCCTGCGCAAGCAGCGCGCGCCCTGCCTTGTCGTTGGTCCCGTCCAGCCTCACTACGAACGGCACCTGTGGTTTGACGATCTCAAACGCCTCAATCAAGCCGCGGGCCACCTCATCACAGCGCGTGATGCCGCCGAAGATGTTGAACAGAACCGCCTTCACCTTCGGGTTTGAGACGATCACCTCAACCGCGCTGACCACCGCGTCAGCCTTGGAGCCGCCGCCTGCGTCAAGGAAGTTCGCCGGCTCACCGCCAGCCCCCTTAACCACATCCAAAGTGGACATCACCAGCCCGGCGCCGTTGCCGAGCACACCGATGTTGCCGTCGAGCTTCACGTAGGTCAGGCCTCGCTCCTTGGCCATCCGCTCCTGCGGGTCCTCGGCGGAGAGGTCACGCAGCTGCGCGTTGTCCGGGTGGCGGAACATGGAGTTGTTGTCCAGGGTGACCTTGGCGTCCAGCGCGCGGACCGTGCGCTCCGGCGTGACGATCAACGGATTGACTTCAACGAGCGTCGCCTCCTCCGCAACGAACGCCTCATACAACCGGCGCAACAGGTCGCCAACCGGTCTGACCACGTCAGCGGCAACGCCCGCCTCAAAGGCCAGCCGTCGCCCGTGGAAGTCCTGGAAGCCCATCAGCGGGTCAACATGCAGCATGGCGATCGCCCCGGGGTCCTCGGCCGCCACGGCCTCAATGTCCATGCCGCCTTTGGTGGAGAGCATGACCAGTGGCGCCTTGGCACCGCGATCAAACACGACCGACGCGTAATACTCCGACGCGATCTGCGACGCCGCCTCAATCCACAGTTCGTAGACGGTCAGCCCGCGGATATCCATCCCCAGGATCGCTTCAGCATGCTGGCGGGCCTCATCCGCATCGGTTGCGATCTTGATGCCCCCCAGCTTCCCGCGCCCTCCGATTTGCACCTGAGCCTTGATTGCACAGGGGTAGCCGATCTCTGTGGCAGCCATGACTGCCTCTTCCACCGTCCGCGCCGGTTTGCCCGCAGGCACCGGGATGCCGTGCCGCGCGAACAGCTGCTTGCCTTGGTATTCGAGCAGGTCCATACCTGCAATCTATTGCAAAGCCGCCGCGGCAGTCTCGCCACCATCAGAAACTGCCCCTCTTGCCCAGACGACAAGACCGCACACCGCCGCCGCCACGGTCACGCCTGCGCCGCGCGGACCGTCCGGTTCTGGTGTTTGGTGACGTACCAGTAGTGGAAGAGTCCGGGCACGATCAGAAAGCCAAATAGCGCCAGGATGAACGCCAACGGCACGTTGATCTGCTCGGATGCGTCCACGCCCAGAAGTCGCTGCGCGCGTTTGATCCGGCCACCGTAGTTATAGACAGAGAGCAGCGGCGGGATCACCAGCCAGCCGCCCACCAGCACCGCGGTAACGGACAGCGCCGGACTGGACTCGGCCAGCTTACGGTCTGTGCGGGCAACACCAATGTCTTTGAGCTCATCGTTGACCAGGTAGTACCAGAAGAAGTAGTAAATGCCGAGAGTGATGATCGCGAGCGTCAGACCAACCCAGAAGCTACGGACCTTCCCAGCGCCGCCGTCCCCAAACTGCACCTCGTCTGCCATGCGCCCCCCTTTTACTGGCTGCCATAACGGATTATCCCCGATCGCCCGACGCCACCCCCCTGAAGACGAGGGGCCCACTGCCGGCACGGGCTCTTACCACGGAGCCTGGCATGATGGTCGCGGCGCAGACCGGCGCGCGCGGCTGCTAGCAGTGTGCTGCGATTGGTGTTATCTGAGGTTTTGTACAAGGCTGGTTTCTGGCCGGTCCAAGAGTGCGTGAGTGTGCGGGCGAGGAGCGTGCCGGCACCGTCACACTCCCCGCCCGGGCGCCGCCCTGCCCGGGCGCTGCTCGCACGGGCATGTTTACCGGCGATGAGCCCGTAAGCAGCGTGAGAGGGAGTCAGGATGCACAAACTGCACGCCTGAAAGCCGATTTGTGCATCTGATACCGAAAACAGGCGGGTTTTTGCACAAACTGGCTTTGCGCAGCGCAGTTTGTGCATTTCATGCCGCTTCACCGCGCGCGCGACGGTTTGCCTGCCGCGATCAACCCCAAACCCGGCCGCTGACACGGC
>JBMFHK010000041.1:0-20930 GCA_049976865.1 Solirubrobacteraceae bacterium
CGGGCCAGAGCGCCGACACCCAGCGGCGCAAACGCCAGCAGCGGGATGGTGGTGCGCGGCAGCGCGGCAAGGGCCTGCGGGATCGCCGTCAGCGCGGCGTGCTGGCGCTGTTGAAGCGCAGTGGCGAGCGGGTCGCCTGGGTCGCTGGCCGTGAAGGCGCCGTTCAGCACAAGGCGCTGGTTTGAGACGCCCAGATCCGCCAGCTCGCCGCGGCTGCGCTCAGCCTCGGTGAGCGCCGCAGCCTCGGGGCGGCTGACCAGCACGATCGTGGTGCGCGAAGGGTCGGTGAGCGCTGAAAACGTCGCGTCGTAGAGCGAGCGCTGGGACTCCAGCCCGGCGAGCGGCCCCAGACAGGATGTGCCGGTGGTGTTGGTGGCAATGAACTCGCTCCACGCGCCGGGCAGGCGCAGCAGACGCAGGGTGTGCCCGGTCGGCGCGGTGTCAAAGATCACGTGGTCATAGTCGGCGGTCGCCTCCGGCGCGCCGAGCAGGCGCGCGAACTCGTCAAAGGCGGCGATCTCTACGGTGCACGCACCGGACAGCTGCTCCTCAATGTTGGCAAGCGCGGCTGTTGGCAGCATCTCCCGGTAAGGGCCGACCACCCGGTCGCGGTAGGCGGCGGCGGCCGCCTCAGGGTCGATGTCCACCGCGTCAAGCCCCGGGCGAGCGGCAACCGGGGTGGGCGTGCTTTTAATGTCTGTTTCGAGCACCTCGCTCAGATTCGACGCCGGGTCGGTTGACACCAGAAGCACCCTGCGGCCGCTGGCGGCCAGCGCAACCGCTGTTGCGCAGGCGATCGAGGTTTTCCCGGTGCCGCCCTTGCCGGTGAAAAAGAGCATCCGGGTGGGATGCTCAAGGAGCGTGGCTGCCGCGCTCATCAGCAGCACCCGCCGTTGACCTGGATGAGTGGCAGCAGCACCGATCCACGGTCCTGCTGGGTGCCAAGCGGTCCGTCGGAAGACTCGGGCGGCTGCACGCCAACCAGCTCGGCGAGCCGGCGCAGACTCGGGTAGGTCCCCTCACTTACCAGCTCACCGTCTGCGAACACCAGCGGCAGGCAGGACTCGCCTTTTTCACGCAGCGCCGCCACAACCTCGGGACGCTCCACAAACGCGCCAGGCTGCTGGGCGAGGTTGAAACGGGTCACCGACACACCCTGGCCGGCGAGCCAGTCAAGGTCGCCGGCAAACTGCGCCAGCGCCGGGTCGACGCTTGGGCCGCACACCCCGGTCGAGCAGCACATCGCCGGGTCAAACACCTCAACGGTCTTGGTTTTCTCCTGCACACTCATATCAGCACCTCCACAGGGTCAGGGACCACACGGTCCGCTTGCACATCGATGATCTGCCCGGCCAGCGCACCCAGCGCGGCCAGCTCCTGCAGGCCCTGGCGCGAGTAAAGTGAGGGTGCACCGTAAGCCACGGCATCGGCAGGGCAGCACACCCGTATGGCTTGATCGTTCATCGTCGATCTACGATAGCAAACGCTGGGTGAGGCCTGCGCGACCTGACGCACACCGCAAGCGCGAGAGCCTCAGACAGCGCGGCGCCACCCGCAATGGCAAGCGCGCAAAGCGCAGGACACAGCAGGTCAGAACCCTGCCTTACGCTGTAAAATCGCGGTTGTGAGGCGCTCTCACCCAGCCGCGGGCTCGCAAACGCAGTCCCACCGCCCGCTGAATCGCGACCTGATCCTTGACGGTGCGATCGACCTGATCGAACGGGACGGTCCGGCGGCGCTCAGCATGCGCCGCCTGGGTTCAAGCCTGGGCGTGGAGGGCATGGCGATCTACCACCACTTCAGCGGCCGCGAGGAGCTGCTCACGGCGATCGGCGATCGGCTCTTAGAGCCGCTGGGCGACCTGGCGCTCGGCGCCGACTGGCAGGACGCCTGCCGGCGTTTTGCCACCGCACTGCGGAACATCGCCGTGGCCAAGCCCGCAACCTTTCAGCTGGTGGGCTTGCAGCCGCTGGACACGCGCGCGGCGCTTGAACCTGTGGAACGGCTGCTGGGCGTACTGGTCGCCGCCGGCTTCACCGCGCCGCAGGCGCTTGCGGCCTACCGTGCCACGGTCAGCTACACGCGCGGCTACGCGCTGGCGGAGGTGACCGGCTTTACGGTTGACGCCGCCCGGCCCGCCGGGCGTGAGCGACTCGCCGCGCTGCCCGCCACAGAGTTCCCGGTTCTTTCAGGCCGCGCCTCAGAGCTTTCAGCCCTTGACGCAGACTCCGCTTTCAGAGTGGGTCTTGAAGCGCTGCTTGCAGGCCTTGGCGGCCCGGCCTGACCGGCGCTTGCTATTCCGGCTGGCTCTCTGCCTTCCGGCGCGCCGCTTGCGCGCCGGAAGGTGGCCCGTCCGGTCCCGCCGCGCTCTGAGCTGCTTTGCGCAACGGTGAGAGGACCAGCACTCGCTCGCCGGCGTAAAGGCGCAGCTGCGGTGCGGCGGCGTGGATCTCCCGGCCGTGTGTCACGGCAACCACGACGCTTCCGGCAGGCCAGCTCACCTCCCCGACCGTGCGCCCGAGCGCCGGGGAGTCCGCCAGCACGCGGACCTCAAGCAGCTCATAACCGGGCAGCGGCCGCGTCGGCGCCGGGACCGCGGCCAGCGGACGGCCGGCTGGCGCCGCAGCGGCGGCGCCAGCACGGATCTCCGGCTCAGTGGTGGCGAGCTTGGTGGTCAGCGCGCCAAGAATGTCGGCGCGCGTGAGCCAGCCTTTCAGCTGGCCGTCATGGGTGAGCACGGGCAGCCCGTCACGCCCGTAGAGAACAAGCTGGCGGCGTGCCTGCTCAAGGTCCTCGTCCACAAACAGCGTCTGCAGACGACGGGAGAGCGTGACCGGTCCGACGATCTGCGGCCAAGCCGGCGCAGTTGCGCCGGCGCTGCCGGGCGCCTCGCCGGTCAAGGTGCGCGGCTGGCCGTTGACCGGTTGCAGCGGCTGCATGACCTGCGCCACGCTCAGGGCCCGCAGCGCGCCGATAGCCTTGGGCCGCTCAATGTCAATGCCGCGGCGCAGCAGCTTGGTGGTGTAGATGCTGCCGTGCGTGAGCTGCCGCGCAAGCTGGGAGGCGAGGCCGGAGGCGAGCATGATCGGCAGCGCGAGCGTGAAGTTGCCGGTCATCTCCGCGACGCTTGCAATAGCGGTCAAAGGCGCCTGCGCGGCGCCGGCAAACACGGCCCCCATACCAACCACGCCGTAGAGGGCGACAGGCCCGACGGATACGCCGAACAGGTGGCGAGCGATGACACCAAACGACGTGCCGGCTGCCGCGCCGATGAACAGTGAGGGCGCGAAAATGCCTCCGGACCCGCCGATCGACAGCGTCATGCTGGTGGCAAGGATCTTGCCAAACAGCAACAGCACCACGAACCACAGCACGTAGTTACCGGCAAACACACGGTCCATCACCGGATAGCCAACCCCGTACATCTGGGGCAGCGCCAGCAACAAGGCGCCCAGCATAAAGCCGCCGGCCACGGGTCGCAGCCATTGCGGGCGGCGCTCCCAGATCCGGTCGGTGACGTCCTCCCCCTTGTACACGGTTTTCTGGAACAGCACGCCGATCCCGCCCGCCAACAGCCCCAGCAGCGCGATCAGGATGAAGCTGAAGTCGTTGGTGATAACCAGGTTGTGCGGGACACCGGAGAAGAACGCGGCGGAGCCGAAGAACCCGCGGCTGACCACATCGGCGGTCACCGCTGAGATGATCGTGGCAGCCAGCGCCTCCATCGAGAACTCTTTGAGCACGATCTCAAAGCCGAAGAACAGGCCGGTGAGCGGGGCGTTGAAAGTCGCGGAGATCCCGCCGGCCGCACCGCAGGCGACGATCACGCGCAGCCGGCCCTCACTCATCTTGACAAGCTGGCCGAGCGTCGAGGCAAACGCCGAGCCGATCTGCACGATCGGCCCCTCCCTGCCGACCGAGCCGCCGCCGCCGATGCACACCGCGGAGGCAAACGCTTTGACAAGCGACACCTGCGGACGGATCCGGCCGCCGTTCTCGGCGACCGCGAGCATCACCTCAGGCACCCCGTGCCCTCGGGCCTCGGGCGCGAAGCGCTGGATCAGCGGCCCGTAGAGCAAGCCCGCCATGACCGGCGCGACCAACAAAAACCAGATCCCCAGAAACGGCAGATGCAAGCTCGGCTGGTGGCCCAGCTGGCCGTATGAGCGATGGCCGGTGAAAAGCCACGTGCACAGGTAGATCAGATCCCTAAACCCTGCGGCACCCAGCCCGGCCACGCCGCCCACCACAAGCGCCATGACCACCAGCCCAAGCTTGGTTGCAGCCAGCCAGTCCCGCGCGCTTTGCACACCCCCGCAGGCGGCCCGTGTCTGTGCTGGCGCCGTGACGCCGAACTCAGCCAACGCGATCCGCTCCATCGAACTGGGCTTGGCGGGCTGGTAGCGGTCCCATGACCGCTTACTTTACAGCGTAAGCTTTGTGGGTGTGAGGTGGGTGCTCAGGGCTGCACCGAGCGCATGGGAGAGCGCGTGCACGTAGCGTGCAGCCTGCGCCTGATCTGCGGCACCAGCCAGAACGCCTCCAGCGCGATCCTCATTGACATCTTGCTGTTGCCCGCGCTGCGGTTGACAAACGTGATCGGCACTTCCTTGACCGCAAAGCCGGCGCTGAGCGCCCGTGCGGTCAGCTCGATCTGAAACGCGTATCCGTCGGCCCGCAACGCATCCAGGCCGATCGCCTCAAGCACCTCGCGGCGGATGCACTTGAAACCCCCGGTCACGTCCCGCACCCCGATGCCGAGCATTCTTCGCGCATACAGGCTGCCGCCGCGGCTAATCATCCTGCGGGCGAGACTCCAGTTCTCAACCCGCCCGCCACGCACGTAGCGCGAGCCCAAGACGAGATCCGCCTCCCTGGCAGCCTCAAGCAGCGCCCCAGGTGGCGCGGGTCGTGGGAGAAGTCAGCGTCCATCTCAACCACCATCCCGGCCCCGTGCGCAAGCGCGTAGCGAAAGCCGGCGACATACGCGCGACCGAGCCCCTGCTTGCCAGCACGGTGCAGCACCTCGACGCCGCCAAGCTCACTGGCCAGGGCGTCGGCGATCACCCCGGTTCCGTCCGGTGAGCCGTCGTCAACAACCAGCACCCGGTGACGGCCGGGCGCCACCAGCTCAAGCTCGGCGCTCAGTGACCGCAGCAGCCGCTCAATGTTCTCGCGCTCGTTGTAGGTCGGGACCACCACCCAGGTCGCCGATTCCACCTGAGCCTGTGTTGGTTGCCACACGGGCACCTGCCGCACCGCGACGGCCTGGTCGGGATGTTCAGCCATGACGCACCTTTGTGAGTGAGACCGAGTAGACGTTGACAGATTCATTCCCGCCTGGCGACCAGACGCGGACCTCCAGCTGGTCACCGTAGGGAGGGTCAGGCCGAGTCCTCCAGATACCCCAACCTGTGAACAGCCGTTCCGGAACAACGTGTCTCAGCTGTCCCACCAATCTCACCAGAGACGCAGCCTGCGCGTTTGGCAGGTCAGCCCGTGCGAGCAGAGTACTGCTGGTTGCATTCCATAACTCGACCTTGACGGGCCCGGAGCTAGCCAGCCGTATGCTCGCCCGATAGATGCCGGGGTCCACGCGCCAGTATGCATGGTCGACGACATATCCTCGCTGCCCGTTACCGGCTCTGTACCAGTCTTGCTGGATGCCGTTGAGGATCGACGTGCCCGCTGGTCCGGACAGCGTCCAGGCGGGCACCGGCAGCGTTGCAGCCGGGCTTATTGTCACCTCACGCCGCCGCGCTGGCGGCGTCCACTCGAACGCCCACACACCGTTCTCGTGCGTGACCAGCCGGATTCGCGGAAGTGCTGCGATACGGCTAATGTCCTGGTCGGCAGCGTTTACGCCAGCGAATTCGATGCCCTCGTACGGCGCTAGCACAAACCATACATGGCGCGTATCGATGGGATAACTGGGGGCTAAATATCGGTAGATGTAGCGGCGCGAGGCGAAGTCTTCCATGATTCCGTTCTGGGCGATCACCTCATCGCTTGACGGGATCTCTCTTTCAACCTGCCGCAGCGTGCGGCTCGCGGCAACACTAACCCGCAGCCAGCGCACGGGAACTTGACCCAGCCATAGCGCCCCCCAGATCACAGAGTTGAAGGCCAGAACGAGCGAGATCACGGTCAAAAGGCGAACTCTGGTGGTTGACGCAATCCGGCTGAGCCAATTGAGAACGCCGACTGTGCCGACCGCAGTGAAACCATACAGAGCGACCTGTTGAAAGCCAGGCAGCGAGAAGTCCGGCGCCGGACTCAGTTGCCCCTCCGCGAGTGTCAGCAACGCTGGCATGGCGGTCGGCGGCCAAAGGACACCGACGACACCGCTGGGCGACAGGTTGCTCCAGGCGGCAAGTCGGTTAAACCACAGCGTCTGCAGTGCGGCGTCTGGATGAAGGAACAGCCCTTTGGCCACCCCTACGAGCGAGGCTCTGTGGGCCATGTTGATGCGCCCGAGCAATCCAGGATATATCTCTGCAACATGAGTAGCCTGATCCCCGCCGATAGCATGCACGCCCAGAATCCACGCGAGGCTGAAACCAATGATGATTGCACCCGCCCGCAGCCCGCGCCGTCCGGTGAGCATCGCGCTGATGCCCACGGCCAATTCGTAGGTCGCGCCGACATCCCCGGAGAGCAGGCCAAGTCCAAGATAGACCCACATGCGACGTCGCCCGGAGAACAGACTGCGCGCCGTCGCAACCGCTGCCGCCATCCCAAACACCTCAACATGGAAGTCAAAAGACTCAGCCCACGCGAACCACGGGTTAGCGACCAGTAGCACAGCGCCAAGCCCGACCAGCGCCTCAGGGCGCACGGACCGGCGACCGTTCCCCGTGAGACTGCTGGCCGCGATGTCACACATCCAACCAAACGCCGCCAGTTCCCCCAGTGTCAGCGCACCGTTCTGAAGGAAAAGCAACGTCACGGGTTTTGGCCAGATCAGCTCGAACAGGGAAAGCGGCCACATCAGCAGGAACGTGTGATCCTGCCAGAAGCGATAGCCATCGATGGTCGACCAGGGATTCAGGTCTCCGTGGGTGATTAATGTGGCTGCTTGCTGAAACAGCGAAAAGTCGAAGGTCAAGCCGCCGCGGCTAGCCTCAACCGCGCTCCACACGCTGATCCCAAGAAACTGTAGAAGGATGAGCGTGATCCCGGCTGCGCGCGCAAGTCGCAAAGACGCTGGCCAGAGGTGACGGGGCGGTGGCTGCAAGACACGGCCGGCATTCCATGCCCGCCACAGGCGTGCGGGCACTCGCCGGGCAGACCAGCCGACTGCCTCCAATCGCGAGCGTGGGCTAGCGTCAACGCTCATCTGCCGAACCTGATGGGGAGGATCTCGGAGTAACCGTAGGGGAAGAAATACCGGCTGCTGACAAGGTTGGCCTCAAAGTAGATCGGGTCGCTGCTTGACTGAACGTTCACGACGGTGAACGTCGCCACGCCGTCAGCGTTGGTGTAGGCGGCAACCGGCGTTGCCCCCGCAGGGAAGTTGTTGATCCGCGCCTCCGAGTACTCAAGGCCGGTCTGGTCGTAGATGATCTGCCCAAGGTAAACCGCCACATCGGCCTGGTGGACAGGGGCGTCAAAGGTGTTCAGCAGCTGGGCGTGGATGAGCACCGGATCCCCGAGCGGCACGACGGTGTTCACCGCGTCCGGGTTCAGTGCCAGGTGCAGCGTGGCAGGCTCATATGGGCCAGAAGCGCTCAGCGCGTCGGGGTGCTGGGTGAGCGCCACCACGGAGAAGCCGCCGGCCAGCGACGGCTGGGCGGGAAAGTTAGGCGCCCGCAGCATGTAGTTGGCGGAGCGTCCGGCAGCAAGACGGGAGGGGCCCGAGGACACCAGCCAGAACGTTGTCAGCGCACCGCCCTCATCCATCGTGAACCGCGGGGCAAGCGCCGCCCCGGACGTGTTAGCCACGTGGACGGTCACCTGCTCAATCGTCGCAAGCTGACCGGTGGTGCGCACAGCGACGACCCGCAGCCGCATCGGTGCGCTGTCAAGCAGCGCCCAGGCAACCGAGCCGGCAAACAGCACAGTTGCCGCAGCGGTCGCCGTGCGCCAGAGCCAAGAGCGCGGTAACCAGTGCCGTACGCGGCTGCCGTGGACCGTCATGGTGTCTGCAAACCGCGGCGTTGGCCGAGTGATCGTGAAGGCGCCGATCAACGCGGCCGGCACCAGCACCGCCAGATAGTTGCCGTAGGAGCGGGCCGCGAAAAACAGCACAACGGCAGGCAGCAGAAAAGTCAGCGGCGCGAGCAGCGGGAACGATCCACCGTAAACAACGGCCACCAGCAGAGCAAGCGTCACCGTGGCGGCGGTGAAAGCGACCAGTGAACCGCCGCCGATCTTCACAAACAGGCTGAGCGCGATGATCCCCTGCCCGGCCGGCACCAGGTGAGCAGTGACCGGGACAAGGATCCCGTGCCACCACGCGCCGAGGTCCATGAAGATGAACGGCAGGTTAGGTGCCAGAAAAGCAGCAAGCGCAATGAGCGCATAGGTCCCTGCCAGGCGCAGTCCTTGACGCGTGCCGGTGCTGCTTCGCTCCTTCACAAAGAGCGCGAGCAGTACGAACAAAAAGATCAGCCACGGGGTCTGTTTGACTGCCATCGCCAGACCAAGCAGCACAGGCCCCAGATAACTCCAGCGCGACCGGCCAAAACGGTCCCAGCGGTAGGCAGCACCGATCAGAAACGGGACGTACAGCGCGTCGGTGACCCCGCCAACCGCGTAGCTCACATACACAGCAACGCTCGCGAGCACCAGCCCTGCGGCACGCGTCCGCGCCGGCAACAGCAGAAACATCAAGAGGATCGACACCACCCACGCAAGGACGTTGACGAGAACGGCCATCTGCGTGACCCATCCGAACGCCAGAAACGGCATGTACATCAAAAACGCAAGCGCCGGGTAGGACAGCTGGGTCACCGCGGTGCCCGCCATCGTGTAGGTGAACCCATCCGGTGAGACCTGGAAACGCGCAAAGGCGGGCAGCATCGAATGCACGTACGGGTTTAGGCCGTGCTGGACGAGCATCGCCGCGTACTGGTCAAAGGCCATCTCGTCGGTGCCGTAGCTTGGGCTCGCGCGCACCTGCAGGTAGCACCATGCCCCCAGCGCCACCACCACCATCGCCGCGGTCGCCCACGCAAACCATCCGGCGCGACGCTGCAACACCGCGATCTGCTCGATCGGCAGCCAGCTGGCGGCGACCGTCACGATACCCCAGGCGCCCGAGATGACAACCAGCACCGCAACCCAAGCAAAGTAAGTGGTGCCCGCCAGCAGCTGGATGGACCAGTTGATCAGCGTGACGCCGACCAGGCTCCAGGCGATGCGCTCAGCGCGAGAACGCTGGCTGTATGTCATCTGCGCCACATCCACGGACCCACCCGCTGCGGCGGGTGTGCCGCCGGCAAACCTCACCCTGGACATGGCGCCAGATCCAGGTCAGAGGCTGAAGACCTGCACGTTGCCGTAACGGGCAGTCCCAACGTAGTCGTACAGCTCGCTGCCGTTCATCGAGACACCGAGCGCCACGCTGTGAGCGGCGGCCGGGAGCGCCTTGACCTGCGAGCTTGTGGCCGTGTCGACCACAGAGACGTTGGGGGAAGCGGCTGCGCCTTTGAGCACGTAGAGCGTGCTGCCGATGGGGTTCAAGGCCAGCGCGATACCACGGCTGCGCAGCGAGAATGAGGTCATGGCGAGGTGTTTGCCTGTAAGTGAGGTCTCGGTGACCGTGCCGGTGTCAGTCAGTGACCAGATCGCCGTGTCAGTCGGGTTTGGGACGATCGCGACCGTCCCCTGCGCCAGGCCGATAGACTTCACTCTCCGTTTGGCCCCGGTGTTTATGACGGTAACGCTCGTTGAGGTCGCGTTGCCGTTAAGCACGTACAGGTCGGTGCCGGAGACGCTGTAGGCAAGGTCCTTGACCGGGGCGCCGACCAGGACGGCGACCGGGTGAAGCGCAGCCGGGTTAAGCAACTGGACCGCGCCGCTGGTTGCCGTTCCAAGCCCAAGCGCTATTGCACCGGTGGGTGACTGGGCGACAGCTGTTGCGTTCACACTCACGGGCACCGTGGCAGCCTTGGCGCCGTTGGACAGCTCCATCTGGGTCAGCGTGGCAACGCGATGGTTGTTGGCTAGTACCCAGACGTAACCGTTGGGCTGCACCGCCGTGGCCGATAGCGTGCCTGCCGGCAGAGCCACCGTACGATCCGGCTTGACAGCCGCCACCTTGTGATGGCCGGTGCTTGAACCACCGCATGCGGAAACGGCCACGATCACCCCCAGGGCAGCAGCGGCACGGCCGCCAGCCGCCCTGGATACGAGCATATGATGCACAGGTCAGGGCTTTAGCTGAAGATGGCGACAGACTCGCCGGCCTTCAACTTGAACACGACCCTACCCTTGGCGAAGGTTCCCTTGACATCGGTGAACTTCCTGGTCTTGGATCTGTAGACCGCCAGCACGTCACCCTTCTTCAGAGACTTCAGGCTGTAGGTTGCGGTGATCAGCTTCCTGCTGGAGATGCGGGTTGGACCCTGGAATAGGCCAACACCAAAGCTGCTGAGCACCTTCTTGCGCTTCAGAGACTTCGCGGCGTCCTTCTTGGCGGTGGAGTTCCTGCCCTTGTAGACCACAACCTGTAGCTTGCCGGCACTTGAGCCGGCCGGAACCTTGAACTTGATGCCCGGGGCGCTGGCGCTGCCGCCACGCTTCCCGTTGACGGTCGAAACCGACTTGACGGCCGTAAACCCGGCAGGCGTACCGTGACCGTTTGACCCGCCGCCATAGCCGTTGCCCGCAGCGACCGCAACACCGGCGCTTCCAGCGACTAATCCTAAACTAGTGGCTCCTGCGAGCAGCGTCCGCAATTTGATCATACCCAAGCCAGCCTTTCGTCTTCCGGAGTTCACCGAAGCTACCGCCCCGTAATCTTCATCACTTTTATACCATATCGCTCGCCGGCCGGTTCTTCAGGGCCGCCGTTGACCTGCACGGTCCACCACGCCGGACCTGTCGTGCGGGAATCGGCATGGTCATTTTGTGATACCGCCGTGGAGACTCGAAGTCCCACGCCCTTACGGGCAGCGGATTTTGAGTAGCG
Organism: Solirubrobacteraceae bacterium; assembly: GCA_049976865.1. Lineage (GTDB taxonomy): Bacteria > Actinomycetota > Thermoleophilia > Solirubrobacterales > Solirubrobacteraceae > Palsa-465. The sequence goes on from JBMFHK010000041.1 coordinate 11,138, forward strand.
TCAATCGCCGCACAAACCCTGTGTTCGCCGGCGATTTAGTGCGCTCGGTTGCGCTCAGATTATGGCAGTTCGTGACACAGTGGCTGACACGTCCTGCACCCCGGTCGCTTGCGCTAAGAGCGCGGATAGGCGATCCGCTGCCGCAATGAAGATGGCCACATCCTGCTCAGACGCCGCAGAGCGCGCAAGAGCGGCCACCTCGCCGCGCGATAACACGTTGAAGTTGCCCGAACGCTCCACTCTCACGCCAGCCGTCGACCCTCTCCGTTGTGATCTGCAAGAACTGTCATAACGTAAAGACAGCCTGACGAGCAGCGAAATGGAATAGCCACCGCGCTTGCACCACCGCTCGGCGACATGAGGCTCGCTCGTTAAAAATTCCAGCCGTCAAGAAACCGGAAACCTTAGAAGCGACAAGGCGTGCGCGCCCTTCTCAGCCGCTCACCCCACCCACGGAAACGTCAGTAGCGCCGGGAAAGGGCTCCGACGTCAACCTTGCAACTTACCTCCTGTTGGACGCGTTCCAACAGGACTGCGAGATAGCGATAGTGATCTCCAATGACGCCGACCTCAAAGAGCCGATCCGAGTTGCCACCCACGTGCTCGGAGTTCCGGTCGGCCTGGTCAATCCGCACCCGAAGGCGCAGAGAAGCGCCGACCTCAAGGCGACGTTTTACAAGACACTGCGGCGAGGGGTGCTCATGGCATCGCAGTTCCCACCTACGCTGCACGACGGGCACGGGACGATCAGCAGGCCATCCAGCTGGTAGACCGTCATTAAATCGCTGAGGCCCGCTTTGGTGGCGGGCCTCGCACCCAGCCACCGAAGCGCCTGGGGGGATATGTAACACATGGTATCGGCAAGCGGGTGGAAACGCCAATGTGCGACGGCACGCGGTATCTGAGAGCCTGGCTGCGCGGTAAAGCTGGGTGGCCAGTGATCTGCGTCTAGTCAAAATGAACGCAGGGGCTGGCCCTCGTGTGGCAGGTTCGCGATGCAGCGCTCGCAACGCCGCAACACTCAGGGCCGAATCAGCAACCCGTGACAGCTACGACCCCGGCGCGGGTAACTCTGCGAAGTCCACTCTCTCAGACGTCTCGTCACTGGGCGGCTCGGACTAAGGGCTGGACTCGTACTCACTTATGGTCATGGTCTTGGCTCGCTCGTCGAACAGCACGCGGAACGTGGCGAAGAAGTCCGCGCGACCCAATAAGATGACCGGCAGCCCTTCATTGAACGCGGCATAGAGTTCGATCCTCTTGCCCATGAAGATCGCTTGCACCCCCGGCTCGTAGGTGAGGTTTGTAGTCTGACCGCCAGCTGTATTTCCTGGCACCGCTTGACAGTCCTTCCGTAGGTCGATGCCAAGGACCGATGCCCATGCTGTCGGGAATATCGACTTGTCGGCTCGGCTGTCGATAAGGGCCAGCGTTTCCGGCGCAACGCTCCCGTCGACGCGGATCAGGCGAAGAGGCACTGCTGGAGCCAGCGGCCCCCTCGCCGGCAACGCGCGATAGGGGTACCTCCGAGTCTTGACAGGCGCGGGCGAACTAGAAGTAGCAGGCGGTGCCCCCGTCTTCGGGAACCTGGAAGACGGTTGCGGTTTGCTGCGCTTCCTCTGAGAGCCGCTCAAGCAGTTCGCTCAGAGAGTCAGCGTCGTACGCGACGCGGTGTTCGATGACCGCAACCCACCGGCCGACATATGGCTCAAGATGGACAGCCAGTTCACCCTCCACCTTGACCATCTCTGCAACGGTCATGATCGTTCCTTCCCTCAGGCCCCATGCGGGACATGAGACTCAAGTGACCTTCTGATCGTAGTAAACGGCAAAGCTGCCCAGTTTCCAAACATGATCGGCACCGATGCCACCTTCGCACAACTGCTACCCCGCCACCCAGGCTCTCTTGACCAAGTTCTTGCGTCGTGGGGACACGCTGGGGACACGTGCCTATCGGCAACCATCTGCCGTCATCAGAAAAGCGCTGCATGAGCAGCGCTTTTCCAGTACCGCGGGGGAGATTCGAACTCCCACGCCCTTGCGGGCAGCGGATTTTGAGTCCGCCATGTCTACCGTTCCATCACCGCGGCACAGCGGCTCAGTGTACCCCCACCGGTGCGGCCTGGGGCCCCGCTTGCTGACCGTCAGCTCACGTCCACCGACGCCGTCAGCTGCCACCCGCCAGCGCCGCCAGATGAGCCTGTCGGCGCCGTCAGCTGACGTCCACCAGGGCAAGCAGCTCATCAACCAGGCTGGCCGGAGCAACCAGCACCCCGGCTGACAGGCCGCCGTGGGCGGGTAGCGGCATCACGGTCAGCCCGGCGCGCTGGCAGATCAGCGTGCCGGCGGCGATATCCCACTCTTTCACGTCCCGCTCGTAGTAGGCGTCCAGGCGTCCGGCGGCACACCAGCACATGTCAAGCGCCGCTGAGCCGATCCGGCGGATGTCCCGCGCCCGCGGCAGTACCCTGCTGACCTCCTGGGCTTGGAGAGAGCGCAGCTGCGCACCATAGGCAAACCCGGTGCCGATCAGTGCCTGCGCGAGTGACTGGCAGGTGCTTGGTGAGAGCTGCGCGCCGCTAAGCAGCGCCTCACCGGACGCGCTGGCCGAGTAAAGCTCGCCGCTGACCGGGTCAAACACCACGCCCGCCAGCCAGCCGCTCGCGTCCCGGACCGCGACGCTCACCGCAAAGGCGGGAAACCCGTACAGGTAGTTGACGGTGCCGTCAAGCGGATCAACCACCCATCTCAGCGCCCCGCTGCCGGTGGCGCCGCCCTCCTCGCCAAGCACCGCGTCATCAGGCCGCTGCTCAGACAGGACCGCCCGGATCGCTTGCTCGGCGGCAAGATCGGCTGCGGAAACAGGGTCTGTGGGCGTGGTCTTGGTGCTCACCTCGATCGGCTGGCGCCAGCGGGCCAGAAGCTCCTTGCCGGCCGCCCGCGCCGCCTGCTCAGCCACAGCGAGCAGTGCCGTCTCAAACCCCGGTCCCGTTTCCATGCGGCTAAACCTACACCAAGCCGCCGCCCGGTAACCTCAAGCCGTTGTCTGATAAAGACCAGGTTGTCATCTTCGCGGGAGGCACGGGCGGCGCCAAGCTGGCGCGCGGCATGCTTGACGTGGTCGGCGCAGAGCACCTGACCGTCGTTGCCAACACCGGGGATGACATTGAGATCTACGGTGGCTACGTCTCGCCCGACCCGGACCTGGTGAGCTTCTGGCTGGCCGACCGGATAAACGAGCGCGGCTGGGGACTAGACGGCGACACGTTCAAGGTCATGGACGGGCTCAGAGCGCTCGGCGTGGAGGTCTGGTTTAACCTCGGCGACCAGGATCTCGCCATCGCGCTGCAGCGCGCCCGGCGGCTGCGGCAGGGCGCGCGGCTCACACAGGCGCACGCGGAGCTGTGCGCCGCGCTCGGAGTCGGCTCAAGGGTGCTGCCGATGAGCGACCGGCCGGTGCGCACGCGCGTGCTCTCAGCCGGCCGCTGGTGGACGCTTCAGGAGTTCATGATCAGACGCAAAGACGACTGGCGCATTGACGGCGTGCAGTTTCACGGTGCCCGCGGCAGCGGCGCCTCCCCGGAGGTGCTCGCCGCGATCAGGGCCGCCGGCGCGATCATCATCGGGCCTTCCAACCCGGTTATCTCGATCGGTCCGATCCTCGCGATCCCTGAGATCCGCACCGCGCTGCAAGAAACCGGCGCTCCCGTGGTTGCGGTCAGCCCCCTGGTTGGCGGCCAGGTGCTGAAAGGCCCGACCGCCGAGTTCATGCGCTGGCGCGGCGTGCCGGTCAGCGCCGCCGGGCTGGCGGAGCTCTACACGGGTCTCATCCAGGGCGTGGTGACCGACGAGCAGAGCGACGGACAGCTCCCCAGCCTGCGCACGGGACTGCTGATGGACGGTCCCGGCGCCCGCGCCAGACTGGCCGGCCAGACGCTTGAGTTTGCGCGCTCACTGCCAGCGGCACACGCCGGCACACGCGTAAGCACTCGCAACCGCTGAGAACAGATATTTTCCTTGCCGTATGCCCACCATCGCGATCCTCCCCGTCAAAACGCTTGACCAAGCCAAACAGCGGCTCGCGCCCGCCGTTGACTACGGTCACCGCCAGGCGCTCATGGAGGCGATGCTGGCTGACACGGTGGTGGCCCTGCGACGCACCGATGGCATCGAGCGGATCCTGATGGTGACCGCGGACGCGACAGCCACCCGCATGGCGGTCGAGGACGGCGTCACGGTGGTTGAGGACACCGCCTCAAACCACAGCGACGCGGCCATGCTGGGGATCGCTCGTGCCCGCGAGTTCGGCGCCCAGCGCGTGCTTGTGGTGGCAGCCGACTGCCCGCTGGTCGCCCCGGCCGAACTTGACGCGCTGCTGGCCAGGCCGGTCCCGCCACGTTCAGCGCTGATCGTCCCGGACCGGCACGGCGAGGGGACAAACGCGCTTTTGCTGACCCCGCCGGACGCGCTCACCCCGTCTTTTGGGCCGGGCAGCCGCAGCCGCCACGGCGAGCTCGCCGTGGCCCAGGACACGGTCGCAGAGGTGGTGGAGGTTCCGGGTCTTGCGCTTGACATAGACACCCCGGAGGACCTGCAGGAGCTGCTTGCGCGAGTTGACGCGACCCGGGGCGGCGCGGCTCACACCCGTGGCCTGCTCATTCAGATGGCCCGCAACCGACTGCTCTGACCGGCCCTGTCAACACCGTGACAGCCGCAACCGACGCTTCCTGTGTCCTTGAAGGCCACACCGGGACAAGCCAGCCACACACAGGTGACAGCCCGTGATCAGCGCCAGCCCGCTTGCCGGCGTGCCCGAGATCCAGGCTGGCACCGATCTTGGTGAGCTGATCGCAAAGCTCACCGCCGCCGGCCCGCAAGCCGAGCAGCTTGCGCCAGGCGACATCCTGGTGATCGCCCACAAGATCGTCTCCAAGACGGAGGGCCGCGTCCGGCGCCTTGGCGGGGTGACCCCCAGCGAGCGGGCGGTTGAGCTTGCCCGCCTGGGCGACCGTGACCCTCGCGTGATGGAAGTGGTGCTCCAGGAGACACGCGTGATCGTGAGAGCGGCGCCCGGGGTGATCGTCTGCGAAACCCACCACGGGTTCATCTGCGCCAACGCGGGCGTGGACCGCTCAAACGTGCCGGGCGAGGACGCGATCCTGATGCTGCCGCTTGACCCTGACCGTTCGGCCCGCACGATCCGCGCGCGGCTTCGCGAGCTGACCGGCGTGGCGCCGGGGATCGTGATCAGCGACTCCTTCGGACGGGCGTGGCGCAACGGGCAGACCGACATTGCGATCGGGCTGGCGGGCGTGCGCGGCCTTGACGACTGGCGAGGCCGGCCGGACGCCCAGGGGCGGCGGATGCGGGCGACGGTCATTGCCGTGGCTGACCTGCTGGCCGGCACCGCCGATCTGGCCAGAGCCAAGGACGCAAGCCAGCCGGTCGTCCTGATCCGCGGCGCCGCTCAGCACGTCACAAGCCAGGACGGACCGGGTGTCGCGCCGCTTCTGCGGGCCCGCTCACACGATCTGTTTCGCTGAAAGCTCAAGCGGGCGGGACGACCGGAGCTGCCAGGTCGCGTAAGACGGGGCGTCCGCCGATGGCGTGAAAGCCGCCGTCGACATGGATGATCTCCCCGGAGATGCCGACCGCAAAGTCTGAGAACAGAAAGCAGGCCGGCCCGGCGACGATCGCATAATTCTCAACATCCCAGCCCAGCGGCGAGTGCTGCTCCCACATCCTGGCCAGCGTCTCAAAACCGGGGATGCCGCGCGCCGCGACCGTGCCGAGCGGGCCGGCGCTGATCAGGTTCACACGGATGCCCTTGTCGCCCAGGTCGCGCGCAAGGTAGCGTGAGATCGACTCAAGCGCCGCCTTGGAGACACCCATCCAGTCATACAGCGGCCAGGCCCTGGCCGCGTCAAAGTCAAGCCCGACAATGCTTGAACCGGGCGGCATGAGCGGCACCAGCGCCGCGGTGAGCGCCTTCAGCGAGAAGGCGCTCACCTCAAAGGCCGCCTGGGCGCTCTGCACCGGGGTGGTCAGGAAATGCCCGCCCAGCGCATCCTCTGGAGCAAACGCGATCGCGTGAAGAGCCCCGTCCACACGGCCCCAGCGGCGCTCAAGCTCGCCGGCCAGCGCCTCCAGATCCTCAGGGTGGGTGACATCGAGTTCAAGCACGTCCACCGGCACCGGCAGTTTCGCGGCGACACGCTCGGTCAAGCGCCGCACCCGCCCGAAGCTGGTGAGGATCACCTCGGCGCCCTCCTGCTGAGCCTGCCGGGCTATATGGAACGCCATTGACTCCCGGGTCATAACCCCGGTGATCAGCAGTCTTTTGCCCTCAAGCATTCCGCTCATCCGTGCCCCCTGATAACCAGCGTGACGTTGTGCCCGCCAAAGGCGAACGAGTTTGACACAGCCGCGGGCGCAGCGTCACTGACAGGCACCAGCGCACGCGCCTTGTTGGGCACGTAATCAAGGTCAAGCGCAGGGTCCGGCACCTCATAGTTCAGGGTTGGCGGCGCCACCCGGGCGTTCAGCGCCTGAACCGTCGCGACCGCCTCAATCGCCCCGGCCGCACCGAGCAGATGACCGGTCGCTGACTTGGTGGAGGAGACCGGGTTCTTGTAGGCGTGCTCACCGAGCACGGATTTCAGGGCCGCCGTCTCAGCGGCATCGTTCAGCGGCGTGGAGGTGCCGTGAGCGTTGACATAGCTGATGTCCTCGGGGCGCAGGCCGGCGTCGGCGAGCGCCAGCGAGATCGCCCGCGCGGCCGGCTTGCCGCTCGGTTCAGGCGCGGTCAGATGGTAGGCGTCCGACGTTGAGCCAAAGCCGATGATCTCACCGATGATGTTCGCGCCGCGCTCAAGGGCAAGCTCATAGTCCTCAAGGACCATCACGCCGGCCCCCTCCCCCATCACAAACCCGTCCCGCCGCGCGTCAAACGGGCAGGAGATGCCGGTTTCAGACAGCGCCTGCATCACCTCAAAGGACGCAAACCCAAAGTCAGTGAGCGTCGCCTCCGCGCCGCCGGTCACAACCGCCTGGGCGTCACCCCACTGGATCATCCGGGCCGCGATGCCCAGGGCGTGCGCGCTTGACGCGCACGCGGAAGCGATCGCAAAGGACTGGCCCTGAATGCCGCGCCGCATCGACACCGCGGCCGCCGCGGAGTTGGGCATGTACATGGGGATGCCCAGCGGCGAGACGCGGTCCGCCCCCCGCAGGCGCATCGCGTCAAGGTTCATCTGCACGGTGTTAAACCCGCCGATGCCGCTGGCCATGATCAGCCCGACACGCATCGGGTCGTAGGGGATCCCGTCCGACCAGCCGGCGTTGGTGAGAGCCTCGTCGGCGGCAACCACCGCAAACTGGGAGAAGCGGTCAAGGCGCCGGACCTCCTTGGTGGTCAGAAACTCGGTGGGCTCAAAGGCGGAGCAGAACCCGCCGGCCTGGCCGTCATGCACCTCGATGCCGCTGACACCGCTTGACCAGCGCTCATACAGCGGCGCGGCGCCGACCCCGAGCGGGGTCACGGCGCCGATCCCGGTGATGGCGACTCGACGCTTGTCCGACATAGCGCTAAAGAGCCCTGATCAGGCGGTGCGAGCGCTGATCAGATCAACGGCGTCACCGACCGTCTTGAGCTCCTTCATGTCGTCGCCCTTGAGGACCACGCCGTACTCATCCTCGATGATCTGCGCGAGCTCCACGAGGTCGAGGGAGTCGATGTCAAGCTCCTCAAACGTCGCCTCAAGGGTGATCTGACTGGCGTCCGGCCCGAAGCTGGCGAGCGCCTCCACAACACGCTCCTGGATCTGTTCCCTGCTCACTGCGCTCATTGATGCGTCCTCTTTCTTGGTTGTTTTAGGCTTGGCGGCGCGCTGCCCCGGATCAGGCTCCGAGACCGCCATCGACCGCCAGCACCGCGCCGGTCACATAGCCGGCCGCCTCAGACACGAGGAAGCGTACGCAAGCTGCGACCTCCTCGGGCGTCCCGGCCCGCTTGGCCGGGACTGCGTTCAGCAGGTCCGGATTGACCCCGGCGGTCATGTCTGTCTCGATCCATCCAGGTGCAACAGCGTTGATCGTAACGCCCCGCCTGGCAACCTCGACGGCCGCCGTGCGGGTGAACTGGATCAGGCCGGCCTTGGCGGCCCCATAGTTGCTCTGGCCGGGGTTGGCTTTCAGGCCGACGACGGAGGCGACGTTCACGATCCGGCCGACACGCTGGCGCATCATCGTCTTCAGAGCCCGGCGGGTGAAACGGAAGGCGGCGGTCAGGTCGGTGTCGATCACCTCCTGCCACTCAGCGTCGGTCAGTGACGGCGCCAGGTTATCCCGGGCGATCCCCGCGTTGTTGATAAGCGCCAGCACCGGCACGCCAAAATGCTGCTCGGCGGCACTGAAAACCAGCTCCGGGATCCCCGGGTCGGTGACGTTCCCGCGCACCGCCAGGGCGGCCCCGCCAGCGGCCTGGATCGCCTGCACCACCGCCTCTGCGGCGTCTGCGCCGGCGTTGAAGTTGACCGCCACCGGCCAGCCGTCGGCGGCCAGGCCGAGCGCGATGGCCGCGCCGATCCCGCGTGAGCCGCCGGTCACAAGCGCACAGCCTGCCGGCGGCCAGGTCGCACCGCTGTCAGGCATTGACAAGCTCCACGCCTTTGAGCGTCCGTTTGGCAAGGCCGGTCAGCACGCGGCCCGGGCCGACCTCCACGAACCTGTCAACACCACGGCTGTGCAGTTCAAGCAGCAGCTCACGGAAGCGGACCGGCCCGGTCAGCGCCTGCGCCAGGCGCAGGCGCACATCGTCAAACGGCGCGGCTGTCACCGCTGAGATCACGGTGGCGCTTGCCGGCCTGATCTCAACATTCTCAAGCGCCTTCTCAAACTCGGCAACGGCCGGTTGCATCATCGGCGAGTGAAACGCCCCGGTGACCGGCAGGATCATCGCCCGCAGGCCAAGCGCCTTGGCGGTCTGCTCCGCGTCCGGCAACACCGCGCGCGGGCCTGAGAGCACCATCTGCTGAGGGGAGTTGTCGTTGGCGATAGACAGTCCGTGGGCCGTTGCGACCTCCCCCGCGCGCTCGCCTGCCTGGGAGCCGAGCAGCGCGATCATGCCGCCGTCCCCCTCTGTCTCGCCGCAGCGCTGCATCAGCCGTCCGCGCACGGCCACCAGCTTCAGGCCGTCAGTCTCGCTCAAAACGCCGGCTGCGACCAGCGCGCCGATCTCACCAAGTGAGTGTCCGGCGCTGAACTCGGCCTGCGGCTTACCCATCGCCGTCCAGCCGGCGATGCTGGCGCAGTAGATCGCGGGCTGTGCGTAGGCGGTCCCGTCCTCCACACGCAAAAACGGGTCCTCGCCGACCGCCTCGGTCACGAGCTCCAGAAGGTCAGGGCGACTCTGCGCCACCTGGTCGCGCATGTCAGGGGTCTGGCTGCCCTGTCCCGGGAAAAGAAGTGCTGTTGCCATCAGCTTTACCGTACGTTGCCGCGCGGACCGGCGGCGTCCAGGCCCGCCCGCTGAACCCCCAGCCGGGGGGAAAGTTCCCCGCCCGGCCAGCCCCGCGATCCCATTGTCGCCCCCGCCGCAAGCAAGCCGTCACCCCCCTTCACCCCCGCCGCAAGCAAGCCGCCAACCCCCGTCACCCCGCCGCAAAGCGAGCCGTCGCGCCCGCCGCAAGCAAGCCGTCGCTTCAGCCGCAAGCAAGCCGTCGCTTCAGCCGCAAAGCGACATCAAATGCACAAACTGCGCTGCGCAAAGCCAGTTTGCGCAAAAACCCGCCTG
>JBMFHK010000042.1:0-20781 GCA_049976865.1 Solirubrobacteraceae bacterium
GCAGGAAGCCGTTGAATACGGTCTCATCGACCGTGTGATCGACAAACACTGAAACGTCCGCCAGAGAATCCACTACCCTGGGCGGCATGACCCCCGAGCACGACGAAGAGTTCGACGAAACCGACGAGGATTTTGATTACGACGATCCGTTCGAAGATGACGCTGACTTCGACGATCCGGAGGCGTTTGACGACCTCGACCTCGAAGAGGACGACGACGACGACTGAAGGCCCGGTGGGGGATGCGACGGCTCGCGCCGTCGCATCCCCCACGCCGTCTGCCACCTGGCCGACCGCAACGCCACCGGCACTCAGAGCCGGACCGGCGGACACGATCGACGCTGTAAAGGCCGGTCCCGTCAGCTTCGGGCTGACAGCGTCGCGATAAGCGACTCTGTAGCGTCGCAGGCTGTGAGCCAGCTGAGTCCTTCACTTTCGCCTGTGACGGCGCCCAGCGACGGTCCCAACGGCGAGCAGTCACACCGGCGGCGCGGCGAGCTTTACGCGGTTATCGCCGCGCTGGCCTGGTCTCTGGCCGGCATCCTGCAGCGGCAGCTCACCTTGAGCGCAGCCATGCAGACGCAGGGCAGAGCCGTTTTTGCGTTCGTGACGCTGGCCGTGTACCTGACCCTGACTCGCCGCGGCCAGGGCATGTTCCGTCTCAACCGCAGCGGCTGGACCATGACACTGGCGCTGTTTGTAGCCACCGGATCATTCGTCTACGCGCTGAACCATGCGAGCGTCGCCCACGTTCTGCTGTTCCAGGCGCTCTCGCCGTTCGTGGCGGCGCTGCTCGGCGTCCGGCTGCTGCACGAGCGGGTGCCGCGCAGCACGGTGGTGGCGATGCTGATTGCGATCAGCGGCGTTGTGGTGATGATCGGCGGACCGGGCGGCGGCAGCCTGCTCGGCAACGGGCTGGCAGCGGCGGCGGCGGTTGCGTTCGCGACGGTGGTGGTGATCTCACGCCAGGAGCGCGGGGCCTCAACGCTGCCGGCGCTGTGCCTGTCGCAGGGCCTGCTGGTGATCGTGTTTGTGCCGTTCATGCAGCTCTCGCACGTCACGCTGGCCAGCCTCGGCTGGCTGGCGTTGCTGGGAATCGTGCAGCTCGTTTTTGCAAACCTGTTCTTCGCGCAGGCGGCACGCTTCGTTCCAGCCGGGCCGCTGGCACTGATCCTGCTGCTTGAGATCGTGCTCGGCCCGCTGTGGACCTGGCTTGGCCTTAATGAGGCGCCAAGCGCCACCACGCTGATCGGTGGCGGAATTGTGCTGGCCGCGGTGGCCGGGCAGGTTCTGGTACGCCGACGTGACGCAGCGCCTTTACCGTTGAACTGACAGCGCTTCAGGCCGGAGCAGCCCGCAGGCGCGCATGGTGAACGCTGCGCCAAGCGTCTACCCGACCGCGGCTGGCGTGTGCCCTACGCAAGCTGGAAGTGACCGTGAGCGACAACCACAGCGCTGCCACCAACCGTATTCCGGCCGGGACTGTCCGGGGCGCCTTGTACCCGCGCGTGCAGCACTGAGGGCCTGCCTATCTCCACACCCTGAACGATCCGCACATCCTGGCCAGAAAGCGCCCAGCCATGACGTAGCGCGTGCCACCCAAGCGGCCCGGCGGCTGAGCCCGTGGCAGGATCCTCCGGCACCCCCAGGCCCGGGCAGAAGACCCGGCAGCGCAGAGCCACGCTCGCGCCCGCAGGCGCGAGCGGTTCAGAAGCTGCAAAGCAGTTGACGCACAGCGTCCCTAGCCCGGTGATGGCCGTCAAATCCGGCTCCAGCACGGCCAGCTCTGCCACGGTTGGCACGGCGACCATCACGTGCGTGGGACCGTTGGTGTAAGCCTCAACAGGTAAAAGCGACGCGGTCAGACCGAGCGCTTCCAGCAGCTCGGAGCTGCGCTCAAACGTTCGCCGTGTGGGGAGCGGCTGCTCCATCTCGCCAAAGCTGATCCGGTCGCTGTCACGGGTTAGCCTGACCGGCACGACCCCAGCGCCAGTGCGCAGCCTGACCTCCGACAGGCTCCGTGCAGCGCCCAGCACAAACGCGGCGCCAAGCACCGGGTGGCCAGCGAACGGCAGTTCCGATGCCGGGGTGAAGATCCGCACCTCAGCGTCCGCCTGATCGTCACCGGGAAGCAGAAAAACCGTCTCTGAAAGGTGCAGCTCACGGGCCAAGGCCTGCATCAGCGGCGTCGGGATCCGCTCACCGTCCGTGAACACGGCCAGCGGGTTGCCGGTCAACGGCCGGTCGGTGAAGACGTCAAGGACCGTATACGGGTGGGCAGTTTCCAAGATCACGCACTAACCGTCGGCGGCGCAGGGGCTCACCGACCCGCCTGGGTCCTCTCAAACACAACGGCCCCCAGTTCAGCCATCTTCAGGCAGCGGCCAGCACCGGGTCAGCGTCAAGCAGCTCAGCCAGCCGGCGCTCAAGCGCCACGCCCAGCGTTTCACGCAAAGCACCTAGCTGGAAGCGCTCCAGCAGCGCGCCCAAGAAGCCCTCAATCAAGAGCCGCTTGGCCTCCGCCTCGCGCAGACCGTGAGAGCGCAGGTAAAAGATCTGCTCCGGGTCGACCTGCGCCACTGCGGCAGCGTGGGTGCAGCGCACATCATTGGCCTGGATCTCAAGCCCGGGGATCGCGTCGGCGTGAGCACGCTTTGAAAGCAGCAGATTGCGCGACTCCTGGAAGGCATCGGTCTTCTGAGCGCCTGGGTCAACGATGATGTTGCCCTTCCAGACCGCGCTTGAACGGCCCTGAAGCACGCCGCGGAACGCCAGATCCGAGGTGGTGTTGGTTGCCACGTGCTCCTGAGTGGTGTCAAAGTCGATGTGCTGGGCGCCGCGCGCCGCGTAGGCGCCCGTGACGCGCGCCTGCGCACCCTGGCCTGCCAGCCGGGTCTGCATCAGCACGTGGCCGGAGCGCGAACCGAAACCGAGCGCCACCCAGTCAAGCTGCGCGTCGCGGCTGACTGTCGCATGCTGGGAACCGAAGATCCACGCCTGCTCGCTGAGCGACTGGCCGCTGAAGTAGCGTAGGCTCGCGCCGTCCCCGAGGTGCAGCTCAGTGCTGAGATTCAGCAGGCAGTCACCGTCTGAGAGATACTGCTCCCACACTTCGGCCTGCGCGCCAGGTTCGAGCACCACACGCGTGCGCTGGTTGTAGAGCGCACCCTCCGGCACGACGACGGTCAGCCCCAGCGGCTCCTGCAGCACCGTTCCGCGCGCAACGGTGAGAACCGTGGTGTCATCCTGGAAGGCCACGGTCACGCCGTCAGGCAGCTTGGGCATGTCAAAGCGCCACAGCGAACCGACGGCAGATGCCGGCGTGCCCAGGACCTCCGGCGCCGCGGCGCAGGGCTGGTAGGCTCCGACGTCAAGCGCGGAAAGGTCGGTGAACTCCCACCCGGGGCGACCTTTGAAGGTGGGCATGCCGTCGGCCAGCGGGCCGACGGCAACGGCAGCCAGATCAGCCAATGGAACCCTCCATCTGCAGCTCGATCAGACGGTTCATCTCAACCGCGTACTCCATCGGCAACTCCTTTGTGATCGGCTCGATGAAGCCGTTGACGATCAGCTTAGAGGCTTCCTCTTCCGGTATGCCGTGGCTCATCAGGTAGAAGAGCTGATCCTCGCCGACCTTGGAGACGGTCGCCTCATGGCCGACGTTGACGTCGTCCTCTGAGATACGGATCGTCGGGTAGGTGTCCGAGCGCGAGTCCTCATCAAGCAGCAGCGCGTCACAGACAACCTTCGAGCGGGCGCCATGGGCGCCCTTGGCGATCTCCAACAGGCCTCGATAGGAGCCGCGGCCACCATCCTTGGAGATCGACTTGGCAAATATGTTGGAGGTGGTGTTGGGGGCGACGTGGACGATCTTGGCACCGGCGTCCTGGTGCTGGCCGTGGCCGGCAAAGGCGATTGACAGTACCTCGCCATGGGCGCGCTCACCCAGCAGGTACACAGCCGGGTACTTCATCGTGAGCCTGGAGCCGAGGTTGCAGTCGACCCACTCAACGGTCGCGTCCTCGTATGCGACGGCGCGCTTGGTCACCAGGTTGTAAACGTTGGTGGACCAGTTCTGGACGGTTGTGTACCGGATCCGGGCGCCCGGCTTGGCGATCAGCTCAACCACCGCGGAATGCAGCGACGCTGAACTGTAGGTTGGCGCAGTGCACCCCTCTACGTAGTGCACGTAGGAGCCTTCGTCAGCGATGATCAGCGTGCGCTCAAACTGGCCCATGTTCTCGGTGTTAATCCGGAAGTAAGCCTGCAGCGGCATCTCAACGTGGACGCCCTTGGGCACGTAGATAAACGAGCCGCCGGACCAGACCGCTGAGTTGAGCGCGGCGAGCTTATTGTCGTTGGGCGGGATGATGGTGGCGAAGTACTCCCGGACGAGCTCCTCATGCTCACGCAGGCCGGAGTCCATGTCCAAGAAGATGACGCCCTGCTTGGTCAGGTCATCATGCACCTGGTGGTAGACCATCTCTGACTCATACTGGGCGCCAACGCCAGCCAGAAACTTGCGCTCAGCCTCAGGGATGCCGAGCCGGTCGAAGGTGCGCTTGACATCGTCAGGCACGTCATCCCAGGAGCGGCTCGCATCCTCCGAGGCGCGCACAAAGTAGCGGATGCCGTCGTAATCAATCTCCTGCAGCATCGGCGAGCCCCAGGTCGGCTGCGGCCTTGCCCAGAAGTACTCAAGCGCCTTGAGGCGGAAGTCCCGCATCCACTGTGGCTCTGACTTGAACTCAGAGATCTTTTCGACGATCTCACGGCTGAGGCCCTTGGGCGCCTTGTAAAGGTAGTGCTCAGCGTCGTGGAACCCGTAACGCTCGTCATAGTCGGAGTTGATCTGCGCGAGCCGCTCATGCTCGGTCGGATCTGGCGCTGGCGACACAGGGTCGGCCAGACCGACGCCGGTGTGGCTGAAATCATCCGCTTCTGGTTGCACTACGGCCCTGCCGGCATCTGTGGTAGCCATCGCGACTAGTTCACCTCCAACTTGATCATCTCGTCGGCGACTGTCACCGCAAAGGTGTCAACCGCTTCGTAAGCGGGCAGCGTTTGGGGACGGCCGGTTTTCAGATCGAAGATCGCCCCATGACGCGGGCACGCGATGGTGCACGCATGCTGGTCCAGCTCGCCCTCCGCGAGCGGACCGTCATCATGGGAGCAGCGATCTTCAATCGCAAACAGCGTCCCTTCACAATTAAACACCCCGATCTCAAGGTCTTCGTGAACAACCACCCGAGCCGCCCCCGGCGGCAGGTCACTGACTGGACAGACATCGATAATCGGAGTCACGTTCGTAAATCCTAGCGTAACGGTAGGAGTTAGACGAGAGTGGTCAAGACTCCCACTCAACCTCATGGCCGAGTGCGGCCGCCTTGACCACCTTCAGCGACAGCATGGCGCACTTCATGCGTGTAGCCGAGATGTCGATGCCGAGCAGATCAAGGACGGTCTGGTGGTCGAGCGCAAGCAGCTGATCGGTGGTCATGCCGATCAGTTCATCCGAGAGCATCGATGCGGACGCCTGAGAGATCGCGCAGCCATGCCCGTCAAAAGCCACCTCGGCTACCCGCCGGTCGTCACCCAGCTTGATCTGGAAGGTCAGCTCGTCACCGCAAAGCGGATTTAGATCGCTGGCCTGCATGTCCGGCTGCGCCAAAGAGCCGTGGTGGTGCGGATGCTTGTAGTGCTCAAGGATGTATTCCCTGTAAAGATCGTCGTCCATACTAAAAACCTCATACCCGATGCTATAGGCGCAGCGTCGCCCGTACGCTGTGCAGGCCGGCCACCAGCCGGTCCACGTCGTCTGTGCTGTTGTGCACGGCAAAGGAGGCGCGCGTCGTCGAGCCGGCGTGCAGGCAACGCATCAGCGGCTGGGCGCAGTGATGCCCTGTACGCACACAAACACCCTCGCGGCCAAGAATCTCACCGATGTCGTGCGGGTGGGCCCCTTCCAGCACGAACGAGACCACAGCCCCGCGCCGCGCCGGATCCGCCGGCCCGTGCAGCGTGATACCCGGCACCTCTGCGGCAAGCTGCTCAAGCGCCCGCGCGGTGAGCGCCAGCTCGTGTGCGCGAATCGTATCTATGCCAATCTCCCGGATGAAGTCGACGGCCGCACCAAGCCCGATCGCCTCAGCGATCTGTGTGGTTCCGGCCTCAAACTTGCCCGGCAGCTCCGCCCACGTGGAATAGTCGCCAAAGACCTGGCGGATCATGTGGCCGCCACTGATAAACGGAGGCATCTCCTCAAGCAGCTCGGCACGTCCGTGCAGCACACCGATCCCGGTGGGACCGTAAGCCTTGTGGCCTGCCCAGGCATAGAAGTCAGCGTCCAGCTCAGGCAGGTTAACCGGCAGTTGTGGCACCGCCTGCGTGCCGTCTATCACGGTGATCGCCCCTGCGTCATGAGCCTTGGCAACGATCTCGGCAACCGGGTTGATCGTGCCAAGCACGTTTGAGACGTGCGTTACACAGACGGCCCGCGGTCCGCGCTCAAGCAGCGCATCATAAGCGTCCAAGTCAAGCTGCCCGTCGTCAAGCACGGGAATGTAAGCAAGCTCCGCACCGCGCTCAGCACAGATCAGCTGCCACGGCACGACGTTTGAATGATGCTCCATCTCGGTCACCACCACCAGATCACCGGCCCGCAGCTGCGAGCGCCCCCAGGAGTGAGCAACGAGATTCAGCGACGCGCTCGCGTTGGCGGTGAAGATCGTCTCCTGTGGGGTGGAGCCCAGCCACGCCGCGATCCGCTCGCGGGCGCCCTCAAACAGATCCGTGGCCTCGACGCTCAGCGGGTAGACCCCGCGGTGCACGGAGGCGCGGTGGTTGGTGTAGTAATCGACAATCGCGTCAATCACCGTCTGCGGCGTCAGCGAAGTGGCGGCGGAGTCCAGATAGGCGATCGGACGGCCGTTCTCAACGCGCCTTAGCAGCGGAAACTGGCTCTGAATGTCAGCCAGACGGGCGGCACCGAGCACGGAGTCCGCCTGGTCCGCGGCTGGTCGGCCGACACCGAGCACGGAGTCGGCCATATCCGTGGCTGGCCGGCCAGGACCGGCCGCTGAGGTGAGGTTCTCGCCGACGGTCGCCATCAGACGGCCGCAGCCTCGGCGGCGTCGATCGGATCGGTGATCCACCCGTAGCCGTTGGCTTCAAGCTCGTCTACCAATTCAGGTCCGCCCTCTTTGACGATGCGGCCACGGTACAGGACGTGCAGGTGGCTGGGCTTTACAAGGTGCAGGATCCGCTGATAGTGGGTGATTATCAGCAGGCCCAGGTCGGCGCCCTGCTGATCGGTGACAGTGTTCACTCCGTCAGCAACGACGCGCAGAGCGTCAATGTCCAGCCCCGAATCGGTCTCATCAAGGATCGCCAGAGACGGCTTCTGAAGGGCGAGCTGCAGGATCTCCAGCTTCTTCTTCTCACCGCCCGAGAAGCCATCATTAAGGTAGCGGCGTGTGAACTCGTCGGGTACCTTGGTCAGCTCCATGGCCGCTTGCACCGTGGTACGGAAGTCTTTGAGCGAGATGGGCGCGTCACCGCGCGCGCTGCGGTGAGCGTTGAGCACCGTGCGCAGATACTTTGTGACGGTCACACCCGGAACAGCCACCGGATACTGGAAGGCCATGAACAGGCCCAGCCGGGAGCGCTCATCGGTGTCAGCCTCGGTGATGTTCTGGCCCCCAAACAGAATCTCACCCTCGGTGACCTCCAGGTTGGGGTGCCCCATTATCGCGTTGGCAAGCGTCGATTTTCCGGAGCCGTTGGGCCCCATCAGGGCGTGGATCTCACCGCCGCCGACGGTCAGGTCGACGCCGCGCAGAATCTCCTTCTCACCGGCGCTCACATGAAGGTTTCGGATCTCTAGGTCTGGCATGTAACTCTCAGCTCGGGTTCGGATGGATCTAATTGGTCGCCGCAATAACCGCTCGGTCAGCGGACCCGGTCGTGACAGAACTCTCCGCGAAGGCGACGAGCTCGGCCAGCGTGGTGGCTTGCAGGGAATGGATGATGCCGCCCTGCACCCGCGTCCACAGTAGCTTGGTGGCACAAGGCCCCATGTCCATGTTCGGCACGTGTGAGCAGACGACCCTTTCCATCGAGTCGTGCACGAAACACTCCATCGGCGCGATCGGGCCCTCCAGCGCACTGACCACTTCATACATCGAGATCTCCCCAGCGTCACGGGCAAGCCAGTAACCGCCGTGCGCGCCACGTGCGCTCATCACTAGGTCAGCCCTGCGCAAACGCGCGACCACCTGCTCAAGGTAGGCGAGCGGCAGACCCTCCGCATCAGCGATCGCTTTGAGGCTGGTCGGATGGTCCGGCGACTGCCGGCCGAGTTCAACCATGAGTCTGACGCCGTACTCTGCCTTTGACGAGAAGATCATCTCAAATCAAATCCTACCAAAAAGGTAGGTGTTTCTCGCAGCGGCCGCGCCACTGAACCACTTTCCGGCCGGGAGGATCAGCTTTACGCAGGGCTCGCGCCCGCGGCCGCGCCCTGTCGGCGACCACGCGCTACCGTCCCCGTCTGTCAGAAATGTCACCCAACACCATGACATTAACCAACTCGGCGGGCGTGGAGTATTGCGCGCGGCTCGCACGTGAGCACGGCCGTCTGTGCATTGACACGGAGTTCATCTCTGAAGGCCACTACCGGGCGATGCTGTGCCTGACCCAGGTGGCGGTCGAGGACCCAGCCCAGCCCGGCGGGCAGGCGACGATCCTGATCGACGGTCTTGACCGCACGGTCGAGGTCACGCCACTGGCGAAGCTGCTCGCCGATCCTGAGATCGCGATCATCATGCACGCCGGCCGCCAAGACGTTGCGATCCTCAAACGGGCGTGGGCGACCGAGCTTGTCAACATCTTTGACACGCAGATCGCGGCGGGGTTCGTCGGCGAGAGCGCCCAAGCCGGCTACGCGAACCTGCTCGGTTCGGTGCTCGGCAGTCGGGTCGGCAAAACCGCCAGCTACACGCGCTGGGATGCCAGGCCGCTGACCGGCGAACAGCTCAGCTACGCGGCAGAGGACGTTGAGCACCTCTTTCAGCTGGCCGATGAGCTGACGCGGCGACTCAGAGCCGCCGACCGGGAACAATGGGCGCTTGAAGAGTTCAGACGCCTTGAAACAGCCACCGACGAACGCGACCCGGACACCGTCTGGGAACGTTTGCCACGGGTCGGCCAGCTTGACCCACAGTCCCGTGCTGTGGCCCGGCGGATCGCCGCCTGGCGCGAGCGGACCGCCGCGGCTGAGGACCGGCCGGTCGGTCACGTCCTACAGGACCAGCCGTTGCTGGAGCTTGCCAAGCGGGCGCCGCGGGACCTCGACGCGCTGCGGCAGATCCGTGGCGTGCACCTGCCGTTCATCAAACGGCACGGCAGGGAGCTCATTGAGGCGATCAACTCCGGTGTTGGCGACCCTCCCATTCCGCGTGAGCGCCGGCGCAGCCACTCCGATCCCGCCGACGCGCCGCTGATCGCGTTGGCTGAGGCACTGCTGCGCGCTCGCGCGATCGAGACCGGCCTGGCCTACGAACTGCTGGCGTCACGCGGCGAGCTTGAGCAGATCATCGCCGCGTCCCGCCAGTCCGCGCCTGAGCCGGATGTGCGTACCCTCACCGGCTGGCGACGTGACCTGATCGGCGCGGACCTTGAGGCGCTGCTGGCCGGCCGGACCATGGTTGCCGTCGGCCCGGGCCGACGACTGGCCTTGCACTCACACCAGTGAAACCCGAACGCGACCGGCACTTTGAAGGCGGCAGTCACTACCCTCCCAGACCAATGAGCACAACCGCGCAGACCATCCCCGACCCGGAGCTGCAAGACACAGCCTGGGAGCTTGAGCCGATCGTCGATGGGCAGGGCTCAGCCGGGGTCGAGCAGCTCATCGACCGTGCCGTGGAACTCGGGCAGCAGTTTGCCGAGCGCCACATGGGCAACGTCGCCAGGCTCGATGGACCCGGGCTGCGTGAGGCGATGGGGACGCTCGCCCTGATCAACGAGCTGGTTGACCGCGCGGCCAGCTACGCGATGTTGCGCTTTGCCACCAACACCGCGGATCCAGAACGCGGGGCGCTGCTGCAACGCGTCCAGGAACGCGCCACCGGGCTTGAAACACAGCTGTTGTTCTTCGAACTTGAGTGGGCGGCTTTGGAGGATGAGCACGCCGAAGCGCTGCTTGACGACCCTGGCACCGACCTTGCCTTCTGCGCCCACCACCTGCGCACCGCTCGCCGTTACCGTCCACACCTGCTCAGCGAACCGGAGGAAAAGGTGCTCGCTGAGAAGAGCCTCGCAGCGACCGCTGCGTGGACGCGCCTGTTTGGCGAGCAGGCAGCCGCCATCAGGGTGCAGATGGACGGCCAGGAGATGGCGCTTGAGACCGCCCTGGGCCACCTTTCAGGCACGGATCGCGCCGTGCGTGAGCAAGCCGCGGCCGCAATCACTGCGGCACTGGACCCCGGGCTGCGCACACGCGCCTTCATCTTCAACACCCTGCTCTACGACAAAGCGGTTGAGGACCGCCTGCGCGGCTATCCGCACTGGCTGGCGGCTCGCAACCTTGCCAACGAGGCCTCCGAGGAGTCTGTGCGGGCGCTGATCCACGCGGTCCGCGCGCGTTACGACATGCCGCAGCGCTGGTACCGGCTGAAGGCCAGGCTGCTGGGGGTGGAGCGCCTGCGCGATTATGACCGTATCGCCACGCTCGGCAACACCGAGCCGCTGTTCAGCTTTGCCCAGGCGCGCGAGCTTGTGCTGGACACCTACGCGGCTTTCTCGCCAAAGGCCGGCGAGATCACCAGGCGCTTCTTTGACGAACGCTGGATTGACGCTCCCGTACGCGACAACAAACAGCCAGGGGCGTTCTGCGCCACCGTGTCCGGCGTGCATCCCTACGTGATGCTGAACTTCACATCACGCCGGCGCGACGTGCTGACGATCGCCCACGAGCTGGGACACGGCCTGCATTCCGCACTGGCCGCCGACCAGGGCGTCTTTCATCAGAGCACGCCGTTGACGGTCGCGGAAACTGCGTCGGTCTTTGGGGAGACGCTGGTCTTTGCCCGGTTGCTAGACCAGGCCAACGATGATCGCACCCGGCTCGAGCTGCTGGCCGGCCGCGTTGACGACGCGATCGCGACCGTGTTTCGCCAGATCGCGATGAACCGTTTTGAACACCTGGTGCACACCCGCCGTCGCAAGCAGGGAGAGCTGTCGGTCGAAGCTCTCTCTGACGCCTGGGTGGAAAGTCAGCAGGAGATGCTGGGCGACTCAGTTGAAATCACGGACGGCTACCGTAGCTGGTGGTCCTACATACCCCACTTCATAAACGCCCCGGGCTACGTGTATGCCTACGCCTACGGGCAGCTGCTGGCGCTGTCTGTGTACGGACGCTATCAGGCTGTTGGTGAGGCGTTTGTGCCCAGCTACCTTCAGATGCTGGCGGCCGGCGGCTCACGAAGCCCCGAGGCGCTGGGGGAGATCGTGGGCATTGACCTAACCGACCCGGGCTTCTGGGACGCCGGGCTGGAGCTGGTCGACCAGCAGCTGCGTGCGGCCGAGCGCCTTGCGCACATGGTGGCGCCGTAGCCGCGTCGCCGGGGTCCGGTCAGCGGCGCGTGCGGCGGAGACCCTTGCGCTGCTCTTGGGCCTCCACCACTTTGACGATCAGTTTCAGGTACTGGTCAACGCCGGTGGCTTTCACCTCGCCGCGCTCAAACGCGGTGCGCCAGTCCGCCACATGGCCCTTGGCGGCAAGCTCGTTGAAGCGGTCTCGGCGGACCTCCAGCGTGACCTTGGCGTCGGTCGGCAGGGTCTTGGTCACCCTGGGACCGGGAAGCTCAATGCGGTAGAGCTGAACATCGCCGCGACCGTGAAGCTCAATGCCGGCCACGATCTTGAGCGGCCGCAACCCCGGCACCTCTTCAAAAAAGCGCTCAATGGTCGCCTCAATCAGCGTCCTGGTGTCAGGCGTGGCTGGCAGAGACACGACTATACGCGCTGACCGACACAGACCAGGTGCTGGATCGACCCAACCGCGGTCAGGCCGCGACCTCTTCCTGCGCGAGCAGCTCCCGCGCGGCCTGCACCTCGCCCTTGTCCGAGACGGTCACTGTCTCGGTCAGCACCTTGATCCCGACGCGGTCACCAACCCCAACGTTGTCACTCTGGCTGGTCGCCTCCACCAGAACCTGCTTGCCGCCATCCAGCAGCACTTCCAGCCGCACCGAGGAGCCCAAAAACGTCCTGGCTGTGACCTCGCCCGCACCGGCGGGGTCGGCGACCACGGCGAGTGCTTCAGGACGCAGCATCGCGTCCACCTCGGTGCCGGCAGGCCTACCGTCAACGTTGATCACCTTCAGGCGTTGCCCCAGCACCTGGATGTCGTCATGGTCTCCCAGCCGTCCCGGCATCCGGTTCATCGCACCGACAAACTCCGCCACAAACGCGGTGGCCGGATGCCGGTAGATCGTCTCCGGCGTGGCCAGCTGCTCCAGCGCACCCATCCGCATCACCCCAACACGGTCCGCAATGGACAGCGCTTCAGACTGGTCGTGGGTGACGAACAGTGTGGTTATGTGCAGGCGCTGCTGGAGGCTACGGATCTCTGCGCGCAGCTGATGGCGCACACGCGCGTCCAACGCTGAGAGCGGCTCGTCAAGCAGCAGCACGGTCGGCTCGATCGCCAGCGCCCGCGCGATCGCAACGCGCTGCTGCTGACCGCCGGAGAGCTGGTGCGGGTAACGGTCGGCCGCGTTGTCCAGGCCGACCAGCTCAAGCAGCTCATCGGCTCGCTTCAGCCGCTTAGACTTGTCCTGTTTGCGCATGCGCAGGCCGAAGGCGACGTTGTCACGCACGTCCATGTTGGGAAACAGGCTGTAGGACTGAAAGACCATGCCCATGTCCCGCTTGTTGGGTGGGACATTCGTGACATCCACGCCGTCAACAAGCACACGCCCCGCGGTCGGCCGGTCAAAGCCGCCGAGTATCCGCAGCGCGGTTGTCTTACCGCAGCCAGACGGTCCAAGCAGCGACACCAGCTCACCCGAGTTGATCTCAAGGTCCAGCCCGGCCAGCGCCAAGACATCTCCAAAACGGCGCTGAACGCCTTCAAATTGAATCATCAGATCACCCGTACAGACTTTGAGCGGCTGTGCCTCCCAGCCAGGAAGGACAGCGAGAACAGCAGAAGGAACACAAATATGAGGGAGAGGAACGAGATCGCCACTGACGTGCCGGCATCGCCTGAGAGGCCAGCCTGGATCATCTCAACCGGCAGCGTCGTGTACAGCATGATCGTCGAGATCACAACCTCGCCCAAGCAGAGCGCAATGGTCAGGAACATGCCGCCCAGCACGGCCGCCTCGATGTTGGGGAGCACCACGCGGGTAAGCGTGGTAAACCAGGACGCGCCCAGGTTGCGCGACGCGTCCACCAACGTTCGCAGGTCGATCGCACGCACACCAGTATCCAGGGCTCGATACGTGAACGGCATGGCCAGGATCACGTACACCGGGGCCAGGCCGGTGATTGGACTGTTGAACCACAGCCTGATCATCCACAGCGGGGCGCTGCCCTGCAGCCGCGCCAGACCGGCAGCGATCACAATCGGCGGAACAACGATCGGCAGAACGGTCACCCCCTCCAGCAGCAGGGTGAGCTTCGGGAGCCGCAGCCTCACCAGCACCACGGTGGGCAGCATCAGCGCCATAACCACAACCGCAGTGATGCCTGCGATCTCAAGTGAGGTGAAGAGCGCGTCGCGCAGGGCTGAGTTGTTGACGATCTGCGCGTAGTTGCTGAGTCCATACGAGCCGTTGTTCTGGACCAGGCTGTACTTCAGGGCAGCCAAAAGAGGGCCCAGGAAATAGACGACGACCAGCATCAGGATCGTGACGCGCCACAGCGGCGTTCGGGGACGGCGCCAGCGCTTTGGCTTACCACCAGCCGGCTGGCGCTTGGATGCCGAACCCACGCTGCCAGCCGCGGCGGCTCCAGGTACTGCACCAACACTCACTGCAACCACCTCCGTGCCCGCCGCTGGACCAGCCAATAACCGGTCATGACAATCAACACAACCAGGATCATCTCAACGCCCAGCGCAAAGGCGATACGGTCCTGATTGACCAGGACGTTGCCGTTGATCGCGTTGTTGATCGCGGCGGGAATCAGCGGGATGCCGGCCCCGACCAGCGCAAGCGCGGTTGCGTAGGCGGAGAACGCGTTGCCGAACAGGATCAGCAGGGTGCCGATGAAGGCGGGCGCCATCACCGGCACGGCGACGTGACGCATGTATTCAAAGCGTGAAGCACCGAGGTTCTGGGCAGCCTCACGCCACTGCGGCCTGATCCCCTCGAGGGCCGGTGTGATCAGGATGACCATCATCGGAATCTGGAAGTACACGTAGGCTAGGCCGACACCCAACATGGAGGCGACGTTGAAGCCGCTCGAGTAAAGATTTATGCCGACGTGTATCAGCAGCTGGGTGAACACCCCGCCAGGGGGGCGGCCCAGCGTTGCTATGAAAGCGAACGCGAGCGGGACGCCGCCAAAGTAGGCGAGCACCCCCGAGGCGCTTGAGATGACGCGCCGCAGCATACCGCCGGGCTTGCTTGCGACCGCAGCGGCCGCAACCCAGGTGCCGAACACAGCCCCAACCACGGCGGTCCACGCCGCAAGGATCACGCTGTTTTTGAGCGGTATCCAGTACTGGGTCTGGGTGAAAATGGTGCTGAAGTTAGTCCACGTGAAGTGGCCGGCATCCGTCGTGAAAGCGCCGTAAAAGACTTCATAGAGCGGCAGCCCCATGAAGATGAGCACATAAATCGTGAAGGGGGCCATCCCCAGCCACGCCCCTGAACCAGAGCCAGACCTGCCGGTCCCGCGCCGCAAGGGCGCGGGACCGCTCACTGCAGATACTGTTTGAACTTCGGTACTCAAGCTGAGAACGCCGCTGAAATCGCCGTTGTCGCGGCCGTAGTTTGAGCCACCGTCGGCAGAACCGGCGTACCGATCACAGGCGGCAGAGCCTTGTAGGCCTTCTTGTTCTCCTTCTTGGCTGCCACCAGAGCCGGCAGCTCGATCGGCCTTGCGCCGCCTTCAAGCCAGATGTTCTGGCCCTGTGTGGAGTACAAAAACTCCTCCCACAGCCGTGCGGCTGCGGGGTGCGGAGCGTACTTGCTCACGGCCTGGACGTAATACCCAGCAAACACCTTGCCCTTGGGGTCCACGATCTTCCAGTGGGCCGCGAAGCTCGACGGCAAGCCGTAGGACTTGGCGGTGTTAAGGTAGTCCCAGTTCATCAGGATCGGGCACTCGTTGGCCTCGATGATCGACGGTGAGTTGCAGTCGGTGGAGTTGAAGTTTCCGTCCGCCTTCAGCGTCTGGAAGAAGCGGATGCCCGGCTTGACGTTCTTCAGCGATCCCCCGACGTTCAGAGCGGCCGCATAGACTGCGTCAGTGGCAGCTGCGGCCTGGCCGATCGCACCGTTCAAGGTGACGTCGTTCTTGTACTGGGGCTTGGTCAGCGCCAGCCAAGTGGTCGGGCAGGTGTGAAGGACCGCCATGTCACAGCCGAACGACATGTATCCGCCGTAGTCGTTGTACCACAGGCCCTTGGGGTTCTTGGCAGCCTTGGGAATGTTGTTCCAGGTCTGCACCTTGTAGGGAGCAAAGTCCTGTGAGTCGACGGAGAAGGATTCCCCGACGTCAACCACGTCCGGCGCAGAGCTACGACCGCGGTCCTGCGTGATCGCCTCGATCTCCTGGGCGCTCGTGCCGTTCGGGTTGTAGCTGTAGATCTTGATCCCGTACTTGTGCTCGAAGGTGTTGATCTCCTTGCCGTAGTTGGCCCAGGTGGGCGGAAGGGCAATCACGTTCAGCGACTTTTCAGCCTTGGCGGCCTTCACCAGCGCAGCCATGCCGCCGCCAGCCTGAGCCGAAGTGACTTTCGACCAGTTCACCTTGGCGCTCGCCGCACCGGCGGCGCTTAGCGCGACAGCGGCGGAGGTAGCCAGCGCGGCTACCGGTACCACTACACGACGATTTGCAATAGACATAATCCTCCTCGGGACATGTTTGTCGGTCCGACAGTGCCCATGCCAGGGCAGCTAATTGCCGTGGCAAGGCCTGCTCAAGCGTAAGTAAACAACGTTCCGCGGCCAAGTGGTAGCAAGTTCGGTTAATTAACAGAACGATCACAGACCGGGCCAGCCCCGCCCAGCATCCGCCTCGCCACGGACCCAGTCCCCAGTCCCCAGTCCCCAGTCCCCAGTCCCCAGCCACCGGTCCAGCATCCGCCTCGCCACGGGCCTAACATGCCGGCCATGGAAGCTTCAGCGCAGCCACCGGCCGTGCCACAGATCATCGCCCACCGCGGCGTGCGAAGGCAGGCGGTGCGGGAGAACACGATTGCAGCGTTTGAGGTGGCTCTGAGCGCCGGGGCGCAGATGATCGAGACTGACGTGCGCCGCAGCGGCGACGGCCAGCTCGCCATCCTGCACGACCAGGCGCTCGATGGAGCCACGCTCAGCGACTGCTCGCTGGACGAGTTTGAGCGACGCACCGGCTTTCGGCCACCGCTTCTGACCGAGGTCCTGGCGTGGGCGAACGGCCGGATCGCCCTTGACATTGAACTCAAGGAAGACGGTTACGCGCAGGAAGTCGTGCCGCTTTTGCGGGAGTTCGCTGCCGCCGGCAACGGCCTGATCACAACCTCGTTCCTAGACCAGCTGCTGAACAGCCTTGCGAAGATCGCACCGGAACTGGAGCTGGGCCTGCTCGTGGAGGACAGCGCCGGTGACGCCGTCAAGCGCGCCACGCAAGCCGGGGCACGGATCGTCCTGCCGGAGATGAAACTGGTTGACGATGCGCTGATCTCCCACGTCACCGAAGCGGGTCTCAAACTGATTGTCTGGGACTTCATGGCCGCCGACCACAGCTGGCTGCTTGCTGATCCGCGCCTGACGGCGGTCATCACCGATGACGTGCCGGGCGCGTTGAGTGCCCTGCGCGCCCGCGCGACAGACGTGGCTGTTCGGGAGGCGCACCATTAACGACGCGACAGAGCCAGCGTCTCCCCAGTACGCTTGGCAGGTGACCAATCGCCGCCCCGTCATAGGCGTGGCCGCCGCCATCGAGCAGGCCAAATACAGCGTGTGGGACCGGCCCTGCGTGCTGGTTCAGTACTCCTACGTTCAGGCCATTCAGCGCGCCGGCGCAATGGCGGTGATGCTGCCGCCGGATCCAGCGCTGGTGGCCAGCCCCGATGAGGTGCTTGACCGGATTGACGGTCTGCTGCTAGCCGGCGGCAGCGACGTGGGGCCCGCCGAGTACGGGCAAGAGCCACACGCACAAACCACCGGTGTGGTCCCGGAGCGTGACGAGTTTGAGCTCGCCCTTATCACCCGTGCAATTGAGCGTGACATCCCGACGCTGGCCGTCTGTCGCGGCATGCAGGTGCTGAACGTCGCGCTTGGCGGCACCCTCATACAGCATCTGCCTGACGTTCTCGACAATGACGAGCACCGTCGTCACGTCGGCACCTTCGACGGCAACGACCACGCTGTTGCCTTAGACCCCGGGTCGCTGGCCGCCCAGGCCGCCACCAGCAGCCTGACGGTGGCCAAATCACACCACCATCAGGCGATTGACCGTCTGGGCAGCGGACTGGTGATCACCGGCCGTTCCGCCCTTGACGACCTGCCAGAGGCTGTGGAGATGCCCGGTAAGGCGTTTGTGCTCGGAGTGCAATGGCATCCCGAGGTTGACCCGGACAGCCACATCATCGCTGCGCTGGTGGACAAGGTGCGCTCACAGCTGGCACACACAGCCCCCTGAGCGTCCAGAGAGATCGGCTAAGCGGCGGGACCCTCCCCGGCTTTCAGGAAAGCAGTGCGCTCACGAACCGCTGCGTCCAGCAGGCCCGTCAGAGCACCTCACGGGCCTGCTGGTAACCGGCCGCCGCCGGGCGCCGGATGGCGCTCCGGCGTCACCTGGGGACCCGGAGCCGGTCTCAGCCATCCAGCGCCACCACCGCGTCTATCTCAACAAGCGCGCCCTTGGGCAGCGCCGCAACAGCCAGCGCCACACGGGCGGGCGGGTCGGTGGTGAAGTAGCTTGAGTAGACCTCGTTGACTTCCGCGAAGGAGTTGATGTCGGTCAGATAGACGGTCACCTTGACCGCGCCGCCCAGCGAGCCTCCGGCAGCGGCAGCCACCGCCTGCAGGTTTTCCAGGCAACGGCGTGCCTGCTCTGGTGCTGTGCTGCCGACTATCTCACCAGTAGCGGGGTCCAACGGCAGCTGCCCGGAAATGAACAGCAGCTCACCATCCGTCCGCACGGCGTGCGAGTAGGGCCCCACGGCAGCCGGGGCGCTCGCTGAATTGACGGTAACCCTTTGCAACTTTGCCTCCTGGATTGTTTCAGGACATGTCTGGTAGCCACACATCTAGCTGATCGTGACAGTACCGGGTAGGTGACCGGCGTGAACCGCGCGTAGACGCCAACGTGGGCTGACGGTGGCCCAATGTGGTCGCAGGCAGACGCTACGTTTGGTGGCCGCGACGCCTGCGGGCATGCCTGCGGGCATGTGTCCTGGGTGGCGCAGCGCCAGCCAGCAGCCAGCTAGGCTGGGGTCATGAACAGGCTCGCGCAGCAGGCCTCGCCGTACCTGCGCCAGCACGCCACAAACCCGGTTGACTGGTATCCGTGGGGCAGTGACGCGCTTGACCGTGCACGAACCGAGAACCGGCCTTTGCTGGTCTCAATTGGCTACTCGGCCTGCCATTGGTGCCATGTGATGGCGCATGAATCCTTCGACGATCCCATAACCGCCGAACTGATGAACCGCCTGTTTGTCTGCGTGAAGGTGGACCGTGAGGAGCGCCCTGACGTGGACGACATCTGCATGCAGGCATGCCAGATCATGACCGGTCACGGCGGCTGGCCACTGAACGTGTTCTTCACACCGGAGCTGGAACCGTTCTTTGCCGGTACCTACTTCCCGCCGGCCGCACGCGCCGGGATGCCGAGCTGGCGCATGGTGCTTGAGGCGGTCGATGAGGCCTGGCGCGAGCGGCCCGCGCAGGTCAGCCAGCAGGGGGCACGCCTTGCCGCCACAATCGCCGCTCGCGCTGGCAGCGTCCGCACGCCCGGCGCCGGCGCCACAGCCCTCAGCACGACGACGCTGAGCCAGGCGGTGCGGAGCCTGACCCAGAGCTTTGACCGTGTATACGGCGGCTGGGGCGGCGGCTCGGGTGACGCCGCCGGCGGCCCCAAGTTCCCGCCGCACTGCACGCTTGAGTTCCTGCTCGCCACCGGCGACGTTGAACTCGCGCCCACGACGCTTCAGGCGATGGCAGCCGGCGGTATCTACGACCACCTCGGCGGCGGCTTCGCGCGCTACGCGGTCGACGCGGGCTGGACGGTGCCGCACTTTGAGAAGATGCTCTACGACAACGCGCTTTTGGCCCGCGCCTACCTGCACGGCTGGCAGGTGACGCGGGACGCGCGCTTCGCCGAGGTTTGCGCCGAAACGCTCGACTGGGCGCTGGCTGAGCTGCGCGGCCCGGAAGGCGGCTTCTACGCCTCACTCGATGCGGACTCGGCCGGCGTCGAGGGGAGCTTCTACGTGTGGACGCTCAAGGAGCTTCGCGAAACGCTCGGCGCGGAGCTCGCGGCACCTGCGATCGCCTACTTCGGCGCCACCGAGGAGGGTAACTTCGAGCACGGCACAAACGTCCTGCAGGCGCGCGGCGAGTCTCCCGCACGGCTTGCGGAGATCCGTGCGGTGCTGCTGGCAGCACGTGCCCGGAGGCAGCGACCCGGCCTGGACGACAAGCGTCTGACCGCCTGGAACGCCCTGATGATCGCCGCGCTCGCCGATGCCGGTGCCGTGCTCGCGCGGGAGGACTATCTGCAGGCCGCGCGCGAGTGCGCGAGCTTCGTGCTGGGCGAGCTGCGCGATGGCGAGGGCCGGCTGCTGCGCAGCTGGAAGGACGGTGACGCCAGCCTGCCTGGGTACCTGGAGGACCACGCCTACCTTTTGCAGGCGCTGCTGGTGCTCTACGAGGCCACTTTCGACGAGCACTGGTACGTGCAGGCCGTCGCGCTCGCCGACGCGATGATCGAGCGCTTCGCCGATCACGCCGACGGCGGCTTCTTCACCACCGCCCGCGACCAGCCGCACCTGGTTGCCCGCATCAAGGACCTCGAGGACATGCCGACCGCATCGGGCAACTCTGCAGCCGCGCTGGGACTGCTGCGGCTGGCGCGACTCTCCGGGGAGCGCTCCTACGAGCAGCTCGCCCTCAGCGTGCTCGAGCGCCACGCGCCGCTCGCACAGCGCCATCCGCTCGCCTTCGGCCAGCTCCTACAGGCGATGGACTTTCACCTTGCGACCCCGCGCGAGGTCGCGATCGTCGGCGCCGGCCCGCTGGCCGGCGCCCTGCGCAGCCGCTACCGCCCCCACATGGTGATCGCCGGCACAGACTCCGGCAGCACCGACGGCACCGCCGTGGCGCTGCTGCGCGGCCGCGAGCTTGTCGAGGGCCGCCAGGCGGCGTATGTCTGTGAGCGTTTCACCTGCCGCCTGCCCATCACCGAGCTTGAGGCGCTTGAGGTGCTGCTCTAAACGGGCGCGTGCGCGCCCCGAGCGCGAGCGCTCAGGGTGTGCACCCCCGCTGGGCGAGCAGGAATGCACAAATGGGTCCTCCATCTCAATGCAGTGACCCGGGCTGATCGCCGTTTGCGCCTG
>JBMFHK010000043.1:0-20749 GCA_049976865.1 Solirubrobacteraceae bacterium
AAACTGGAGGGTCTGGTCGGCGTGGTGGTCGACGCGGGTTCGCTGGAGGAGGCGGCCGCCGAGTATGAACAGCAGGTCAACGCTGCAGTTGCACACGACCCGGACATTCAGGCGTTTGTCGAAAAGCTTGAAGCCAGCGCCTCTGATCAGGTGCCAGACACGCTTGATGATCTGCCCTCCGGCGACTCAATCGAGCGTGAGCTGCAGCGGTTTCTGCGTCAGCGTGGCCAGGACCCACCCAAGTAAGCGACATCAATGCTGAGCGCCGCAGGGGCGCTCAGCGCTCCGCCCGCCTGGCCGACACGGAATCAGCGTCCCGCCCGCCTGGCCGGCACGGAATCAGCGCTCCACCGCCGGGCAGAGCAGACGGTAGTCACACAGGCCGCAGGCCCGCGGTGACGGCGTGGGCTCAAACTGCTGCGCTCTGATCGCCACGGCAACAGTGGCTGCCACGTTGCGAATCCAGTCGGCCCGCTCCGGGTCACCGGCAATGGCCACCCGCTGGTCGTCAAGCAGGTAGTAATAGACACCGCTGGTCGACTCCAGTCCCCACGCTTCCCGTGCAGCTACGGCGTACAGCGACAGCTGCACATCGGCACTGAGCTGCTCAGCAGACTTGGGTCGGCCCGTCTTGTAGTCGATCAGCTCGTAAGCACCAGAGGGCAAACGGTCAATCCGGTCCACCCGCCCACGAATGAGATGGGCGCCCAGCCGGAAGCTGAACTGGCGCTCAAACCAGACCGGACGACCCGGGTCGGTGCGCGCATGGTGGTGGTAGCGGGTCAACGCGACGGTCGCCTTGTCCCGCAGTTGGCGCTCCTCATCGGAGCCGCCTATCCCGGCGCGGCGCAGGCTCTGGTCGAGCATCTGCAGGAGATCGGTCAGCGGACCGATCTCCTCGTTCACACCCTGGAGATGGAAGCGTTCAAGCGCCTGGTGCACGGCGATCCCAAAGCGCTGATGCACGGTCGGTTCGCGCGGAATGCGCAACACGCGAGCGAACTTGTAGCGCAGCGGACAGGCGCGATATGTGTCAATGTCCGTCGCCGAGAGCACCACACCGTCGCCGCGCAGCGGCAGAAAGCGCTCCAGAGACGGCTCGCCGCGAGCGGCGAGCACTCCGGTCCGGTGGCGCTGACCGCGCTCGCCGTCGAGCAGATAATCGTCGAGCGGCGAGGTGACAAAGATCTCGCGCTGCTGCGCGGTAACCGCCTGTCCGATCCTGGCGTTGATGTCACGGATCGCCTCGGCCATGCTTTCAGCGTCACCGCCAGCCTCTGCACGGGCAACCAGCGCTGTGAGCTTGAGCATCTCCAGGTAACGCACCACAGCATGAGAGACGTCAAGATCGGTGTCGAGCCGCAGCTCCGCGATCCGGCCTGCGGTGCGATGCGTCCCTTCCATCATCTCTTGGCGCAAAAGTTTGAGGGTCGCGTGCAGTGTTTCAGCGGGTCCGAACAGATCCTCGGCCACGTCACGCCACTCACCTCCCAGCTGCATGCGAGCCTGCTCGACAATCGGCAGCGCGGCGCGGCGCGTGCCTCGCTCAGCGCTCTGTGCGTACGCCAGCACCGCCTGCACACGCGCCCGCGAAACCGCTACGTAGAGGCGCTGGGACAGGATTGACGTGCGAGTCTGCTCATCATCGGTGGGCAGCTGCTCGTGCAGCAGCTCGTCCGGAACCCGTTCTGCTGACAGCTCGGCCGACGCCGTCAGCGCGGCGTCCAGCCCAACCACGAACACCCGCTCAACCTCCAGACCACCAGCGGCGTCCAGCGGGAGCACCTGCACCAGCTGGGCACCGGTGAGCAGCGGCTCTTCTCGCTCCCTGAGGCCATACTCGGCGACGGTCGCAACCGATCTGGCAAACTCGCGGGCGGTGAGAAGGGGCGAACGCGCGACGTGGGCCGCCGCCAGCTCGCCAAAGCGAGCCAGCGCCCGCAGGCGCTCAACATCATCGGACTGGACGCCAAACAGCTGCTGGCGGCGCAGGCCCAGGCGCTCAATCAGACGGTGCACGTAGAGTTCGGGGCGCGTCGTGTCCAGCTGCGCGACAGCAGCGCTGTACAGCTTCAAAAAGACGCTGATCCGCTCCCTCGCCTCAGGCGGCACCCGAGGCGACTGGATGGCGACCTGCAGCGCCGCCACCATGTCCAGCTTGCGGCGCCGGGCGATCTGTGTGCACCGGGCGATGTCTATGGAGCGCAGCTCAATGGGTGGGCGGGCGAGCGCACGCACAACCGCTGACGCGTCTCCTGGATCGATCAGCAGACGCAGCCACGCAAGCACGTCGCGGACCTCCGCCCGCTGGAAGAATGAGGCGTCGGCCACCAGCCGGTGAGGCACGGCACGCTCCTCCAACGCCACCGCGACGGCCTGGCCGTCACCGGCGATGTCAGCAACAAGCACGGCCAGCTCGCCAGGTGCCACGCCGTCACGTGCAATCAACCGTTCAATCTCAGCAGCCACCGCCTGTGCCTGAGCGCGCTGGTTCTCGCAGCGCCAGAACTCCACACTGCCGGTCGCGGCCAAGCCAGCGCCCGCAAAGACGCCCTCGCCCACAACCAAGCCTGATGAGCCAGCAGCGATGCTGTTGTCCTCGGCCAAGCCGGCGCCCGCAACGACGCCCTCGCCCACCACCGGCCGGGCCGCCAGCGCCGAGCTTGCGAGCGCCCGGGCCACCAGGTTGACCGCAGTGGCACAGCGGTGCGACACACGCAGTTGCGCCACCCGCGTGTCAGCTGTCTGGAACGAGTGCAGACGCTGGATGCCGGCGCCACGAAAACGCGTTGCGCCAGCCAGTGGATCGCCTGCGACCGTGAGAGCCCCGGTCGCGATCCGCCGGGCAAGCACAGCTGCACAGAGATCCAGCTCCTGCGCATCATCGATCAAGACATGCTGGAACGGCTGACGGATCGACTGGCCGTCTGCCAGCACCTCGTCAGCCCGGCGAATCAGATCGGCATCGTCGCAGACGCCCTGCTCACGGAGCATGCGCTCATAGGCCTGGAAGATCTTGGCGAACTCACGTTCGCGGGCGCTGTCCTGGCGCTGCGCCCAGACTGCAAACTGGTCGGCATCAATCAGCTCGGCCTTGAGCCGATCGATCCGCCGGACCACGACGCCAAGCATCGCTTTCGCATTGCCGCCGAAGTCATGATGACGCAGCGGCAGCTCGTCAATCCGCCCGGCCAGCATCGCCAAACGGTCAGCGACCGTCAGCCGCGCGCTGCGCAAGCCGAACCCGGTGCCGGCCCGGGTCAGCACCGCAAGGGCAAACTCGGCCGGGTTGACAACCACCAGATCCCCGAACCCCCCGGCAAGCTGTTGCTCAAGCGTGCCACGCAGCGCGTCGGCGCGGGCGGAGGTCGGGGCCAGCAGAGCGAGCCGTTCAGGTGGCGCCCCCTGCTCCAACAGCCACCGGTAACGTGCGATCAACAGGGTGGTCTTGCCAGTTCCCGCCGCGCCGAGGATCATCAGCGGCCCGCCACCATAACTGTCCAGGCCGGCCATGTCATGCTGGGGAAGGGTGGTCTCGATCACCTGGTCTGACAGCATAGGCTCGTGGTGGATCCGATCAAATCAGCACAACCAGACTGGCTCGGTGCCTGTCGGCACGCCGTAGTGGCGATCCGGGAGATGCTGGCGCAGCGCTCGACAATCGCCCAGCGCGTAGGTGAGACCGGCACGATTGGCCACGGCGGTGATCGCACGCTTGAGATCGACGCGGCGGCGGAAGCGATCGTTTTTGACGAGCTGGCGCGACTGCGGGCACAGGGTCACCGCTTCCATGCGATCTCAGAGGAACGCGGCTCGGTCGACTTCACAGTGCCAGACGACGGGCCCGCCGACGCAGGACCGGTGCCTTTGGTGGTGATCGACCCAATTGACGGCTCGCTGAACGCTAAGCGCGGCGTGACGCACCATGCCCTTGCGCTGGCGGTCGCGCACGGACTCACCATGGCGGATGTGGTGTTCGGATACGTGTATGAGTTCGGCACCGGTGAGGAGTGGCGGGCCGAGCTTCATCACGGGGCGTTCCTCAACGACCAGCCGTTGGACACGAGCCTGGAGGAACACCGCGTCCGGGACGGCAGGCTTGAGCTCGTCGCGGTTGAGTCAGTCGACCCGCGACGCCTGCAACTCGCCGCCGATGCGCTGATCAGCCACGTGTACCGGATCCGCGTGCTGGGCGCGGTAGCACCGGCTCTCTGCCAGGTGGCGGCAGCCAGGCTCGACGGGGTTGTGACGATGCGACGCTGCCGGGCGGTGGACGCCGCCGCCGCACAGCTGATCGTGCGCGAGGCGGGCGGACACGTGAGCTTCCCCCACGTAATGCCGCCACTGGGCGCGCCACTTGACATCGCCCCTCACTCACAGGTGTTTGCCGCGCGCAGCGAGTCGACACTGCGCGTACTGGAGGCTGCATGCCTGCTCCCCTGATCGACTGGGTGGCTGCGGAGTGGCTGGCCAGACGGGTCGCTGGCCGGAGCGTTAACACCGTCCCCACCCTTGACCTTGAACCGATCGTCGCTGACGCTCAGATGCGCGTCAGCGCCTACACAAGCCTGGTGCCGATAGAACCGATCCCAAGCCCGGAGGCGGTGAGCCGCAGTCAGTGGGTGGCCGCCAACATCAGCTCAACACGGGCGCTCATGGAACCGATGCTCGATCAAGTTGGCGATCAGATGCACAGGCTCTCCAACGCAGCCCAGCTGCGGGTAGCGACCGTGAGCACCGCCGAGGTCGGCTTGGCGGTCGGCTACATGGGCAAACGTGTGCTGGGCCAATACGAGCTGGTGCTGCTGCGGCAACAGGCCCAGGCCCACCAGCCACGGCTTTTGTTTGTGACGCCAAACCTTGGCGATGCGATCACGCGCTTTGGCGCAGATGAGCGCGAGTTCATCACCTGGGTGGCATTGCACGAGGTCACACACGCCGTACAGTTCGGCGGCGTGCCGTGGCTTCAGGACCACCTCGGGGGCCTGGTGGCGGAGCTGATGGAGCATGCACAGCAGCGGCTGTTGTCGCGACGACACCTGCATCTGCCCAGCCGCGCCGCCGTAAACAGGGCCGGCTCAGCGCTGCGGCACGGAGATCTGATCGGGCTGGTGGTCTCGCCCCAGGAGCAGGCGATCCTTGACCGCGCCCAAGCGGTGATGGCGGTGGTTGAGGGCCATGCCGAACACGTGATGGACGCCGTAGCACCGGAGCTGCTGCCATCCCTTCCAGCGCTGCGGCAAGCCCTGGACGCGCGGCGTCGAACCCAGACTCCGTTCGGCAAGCTCGCCAGTCGCCTGCTCGGAATGGAGATGAAGATGCGCCAGTATCAGCGCGGCAAGCGCTTCTGCGACCAGATCGTGCACCAAGCCGGCGCAGAGGTGCAGCAGCTTTTGTTCTCAGAACCCCAGGCGCTGCCGAGCCTCGCAGAGATAGAGGATCCGGCCGCATGGCTGCGCCGGGTGCACGGCTAAACACGCCGTACACGGACATGGTGCCTGCCGACGCCCCCCTGGACGCTCAAGGTCGATGGCAGTACTGCCGATGAATGGTTCTGAAGGGTCGCGTGGTGAGCCTTCCCTGACAGCCCCGGCCCGACCGAGGATTTTTAAGAAACAGACCGGTGCCGTTTAGGTAAGGGGTAACAGACCGCAGGTCGTGAACGGACGCACTGATCGACTTATAAGTGAGATAAGTCAAAACTTCGAGAACTTTGGGGGATTTGATCGCCTGTGAGCTATATTCGTATCAGCGAGTTTGCCCGCCGCTCAACAAGGAGATTGAGTTAGGCGGAAGGATTCGTCGGCCTCATATCCCCGCCGACGAATGCAGCACCCTCTCCTCCCTCAACCGCCGGGGTGCCACGAAAGTGGCGCCCCGGCGGTGTTTAACACAGCGGCGAGCAGGTCTGCGCGCGACCGGACCAGGTTCAGGCGCCGCGCACGACTTGAGACCCTCCGACCGTGTGCTCGACACCGTCGGCGAATCTCACCCAGGCCTTGTGGGTGCCGTCGTAATCCGGCCCCCAGAGCAGCAGCGTAGCCTGCTCTCCACGCACCGTACAGGCCTCATCTAACGGCTCTTCACCAGCGTTCCAGGCGAGCACGAACGGGTTGGCGGCCAGCTCGGCACCGACCGTGGTTGACTCGCGATGACCGGGATAGACGACCGTGTCGACAGGCAGAGCGAGGATCCGCTGGATTGAGCCACGGAGATCAAAACGATTGGTGCCGCCGCTGCCACGCGTACCTCCCACCGTCCCTTTGAACAACACATCCCCGGTGAACACTCCAACACCCTCCACCACGTAGGCGATGTGATCGTGGGCGTGCCCGGGCGTGTACAGCGCCTGCGTAGAGAGGCCGGCCACAGTCAACGACTCGCCATCAGCGAGCGTCCGGTCAACCGCTATCTGCGCCAAACCGGCGGTGGCAGGATGGGCCATCACCACCGCCCCCGACCGCCGGTAACCGTCGATCAGGATGTGGTCGGCATGATGGTGGGTCAGCAGCACGGCGCTAAGCTCGAGCCGGTTCCCGTCCAGCTGGTCCAACAGCGGCCCGGGGACGCCGTTACCGTCTATCAGGATCGCCTGACCAGCCGCACGGTTGAGGACCAGATAAGCGTTGGACAACCAGCTGTGGTTCTCGGTGCAAAACACCTCGATGTCGGTGGGCGCGCTGCGCATGGATCCGGCCGCGGTCCGCGCCAGCCCAGCCGCGGGTCCCGCTGGACCGGCGGCTGGGCCCGGCCGACACTCAGCTCTGCTCCTGCACGCCAGGCTGATAGCGGCTGACCTCCGGACCAGGGGCTGCGGGCTCAGCATCCTGCTCAAGCAGACGCTCGTAGATGCGCATGCGCTTACTGACCCGCCCGCCCATCGCTTCAAGACCCCGGTTCATGCTGTGGTTGGTCTCCAGGATCCAGCCGGGCTCGCCCCACTTAATCCGTGAGACAGCCGCCATGTCGAAGTTCTCCATGTAAAGCAGGGCGGCCACACCGGTGTGCCGATGCTCCGGCCTGACTCCGAGGAAGCCAACACGGCAGCGATCGATGATCCGCTTGCGGTTCAGGTAGTACCACCAGCCGAAGGGCAGGAGGTGGCCGTTCATTTTTTTGAGCACCTGGTTGATGTCAGGGATCGTGATTGCGGCGGCGATGACACCTTCAGCGTTCTCCGCCAGCATGAACCAGCGCTTGTCAAAGATCAGGCGGTAGTTGATCGCCAGGTCAGCGACGTCATGGTCGTCATACGGTGAGAAGGCCCAGTTCTTGGACCACGCCGCGTTGTAGACCTTCTGGAACTCCTTCAGATCTTTGCCAAGGCTCCAGAACGACATTTTGCGGATCCGGATGCCATAGCGATCTCGCGCCCGTTCGGCGATCCTGGGGAGCGCTTCAACCATGCGGTTGTCGCGGTCATCCAGACGCAGGTCCCAGTGCAGAACGTCCATCGCCTTGACCAACCCGGCCGCCTCGACGCGTTTTTGATAGTAGGGCGGTTGCCAGGGCTGGCGAATCATCGGCTCGTGTTCAAAGCCTTCGATCAGAATGCCGCACTCCTCATTGATGATGAAGTCGAACGGGCCGACGATGCGATCTCGGCCGCGCACCTTGCACCACTGCCCAGCGGCGGCCAGCAGGCCGTCCACAACCTCCTGATCGTCCTCAAACTCCAAAAAGCCGAAGTAACCCCAGCGGTTCTGATGGAAGCTGTTGAAGTTCTTGTCGTACTGGGCGCTGATCCGGCCGACCACACGCCCGTCGCGGCGAGCCAGGAAAAGCTGCGCGTCACCGTGCTTGAAGAACGGGTTGAGGGTGCGGCTCAGGTACGCGTAGCGTTCCAGTTTGAGCGGCGGGATCCACGACGTGTCGCGGTGCAGCCGAAACGGCAGGTCGATGAACTCCTTCAGGTCAGACCTGCCATCAACGGGCGTGATCGTTAACGGCATTTCGATTAGAGCCTCCAACGGCTTGGGTCCCGGGGCAGCGCGGACAGCATAACGGGGGAACGTATCATGAGATGTATGCCAACGAAAGAACAGGTGATCGATGCGCTGCGCGTGGTCATCGACCCGGAGCTGCACCAGGACATCGTCACGCTCGAGATGGTGCGCTCAGTCGAGGTCCACGCCAACGGTGTTGTCGATCTGACCATCTCACTAACCACCCCCGGCTGCCCGATCCGGGACCACTTCACAACATCTGTCAACGATGCCGTGCGAGCACTTGACGGGGTCGTCGGGGTAAACCTCAGCTTTGATGTGCTCTCTGAGAGCGAGCGCCAGGCGCTGAGCCGCAAACTTGGCCGAGGCGGGTCACTGCCGGACGGTGCGCTGGCAATGGTCAGCAACGTGCTCTGTATCGCCTCTGGCAAGGGCGGTGTGGGCAAGTCCAGCATCACCGCTAACCTCGCCGCCGCGCTGGTTGCCCACGGCAAGCGTGTCGGCATCATGGACGCCGATGTCTGGGGATATTCGCAGCCTCGCATGTTCGGACTCAGCGGTGAGCGCGCGATGGTCAATAGTGAACGCAAGATCATCCCGTTGCAGGGCGCTGACGGTGTCAAGATCGTATCCATCGGTTTCTTCCTAGACGAGGACGCTGCCGTAGTCTGGCGCGGGCCGATGCTCCAGAAGGCGCTCGAGCAATTCCTCCAGGACGTTGACTGGGGTGAGCTTGACTATTTGCTGGTTGATCTGCCCCCGGGCACCGGCGACGTGGGGATCACGCTCGCGCAGCTGCTGCCGGAGGCAAAGTTTTTGATCGTCACCACCCCGCAGGCCGTCGCCCAGAAGGTCGCTCAGCGCTCCGCCGAGATGGCTGACAAGCTCAAGCTTGAGGTGCTCGGCGTGGTGGAGAACATGGCCGGCTTCACAACTCCCTCAGGTGAGTCGTTTGCGCTGTTTGGCGAGGGCGGCGGGACGCTGCTGGCCGACATGCTGGAGGTGCCGCTGCTGGGTCAGATACCGCTGACCATGGCGCTGCGCGAGACCTCCGACTCTGGGCTGCCGGTGGTGCTCTCACAGCCTGCCGACCCGGCCGCACAGGCGCTTGATGCGTTGGCCGAGCGGGTCATGGCAACCTTCCCGACAGAGCTACCGATGATTGCCGCGGACGGTAACGGGCATGGCCCAACCGGCCAGGCCGTGAAAGCCGCCGGCATGTCACTGCCGATGGCGTGAGCGTCGGTACCGCTGCGCTGTAGTTTGGAGAGCGCAAGCTTGGGTGAGGGGGGCGCGTTCCGCGCCCCCCTCACCCAAGCGTCACACACACGCCGCACCCCACCGCCGGTCCGCACGCAGAACCAGTGCGGCCGGTGAACCGGTGCGCCTTCCAAAGGTTGGCCCGCAAAACAAGCCGACGATGCGCCGGCGCCGGCAGATCAGCGGCTGCGAAAATACTCAGCGTTGATCAGTGTGAACTTCTGCCACTCCTCGGGCAGCTGATCCTCAGCAAAGCAGGCGTCCACCGGGCATGCCTCAACACACGCGTCACAGTCGATGCACTCCTCAGCATCGATGTAGAGCTGTTCGGCACGCTCGTAATCGGGTTCGTCGGGCGTCGGGTGGATACAGTCGACCGGACACACCTCGATGCACGAGGTGTCCTTTGTCCCGATGCACGGCTCGGCGATCACGTAGGCCATTTGTCTTGCTTCTTCCTGTCTTTAGGCGGTGGCTTTAAAAACCGACGCCTGATTGTACGGTCCAGCGCCGCACGACCGCAGGGTGAACGCCCGCCGCTCGCACTTTATGCTCACCGCGCCGGTCTCCTGCGCGCATCGCACCGGTACCCTGCCCGCTCGCGCCCGGAATGTGCACGTTGCCGGGATCGGACCCGGGCTCACCGTGCGCGCCTGTCCTTAGACAGGCGCGGCCTTTATCGTTGCGCGAGCACCTGCGCGGGTGAGACATGGGCTGCCTGCCAGGCCGGATACAGGCCTCCCAGCACGCCGAGCACCACACCCACCAAAAGCGCGCGCCCGAGAATCCAGGCAGTCACATTAGGAGCGACAAACTCCTGTGCTCCCAGCGCGTGGACCAGCAGGTCCGCACCCACGATGCCGAGCAGCAGCCCGATCACCGCACCCAGGAAAGTGGTCATGACGCCCTCGGTGATGACCCGCAGCGCGATCTGCCAGCCGCTCCAGCCCACTGCCGCCAGCAGCGCAAACTCTGAGCGCCGCTCAATCACCGCCGTCAGCATCGTGTTGGTAACCCCTATGCCTCCGACAATCAGCGCGACAACCGCCAGGACCAGTGACATGTTCGTCAGCATCTGGCTGTTGACCCCGGCACGGGAGGCCTGAACGCCGTCACCGATCACCAGCACGCCGGGAAAGCGGTGCGTGATCGTCTGCTGCCCTTGGCGCCGGCTGACGGTGGAGGCCAGGCTGACGGCGATGGTTGTAGCCTCGTCCGGCTTACCGGCCAGGGCCTGGGCGGCGGCGAGCGGGATCACCGCGCCCCCGTCCTGCTCGGCGACACCCAGGTGGTAGATGCCGGTGATCTTGAAACTTCGGCCCGCCACCTTCAGACGCCGGCCGACATTGATGTGCAGCTCGGCAGCCAGCTGGCTGCCCACCACCGCCTGGGCCGGCCCGGTGAACATGTGACCCGCGGTGAAGACGTAGCGATCGGTCACGAACGACCCGGGGTTGGCCCCAAAGGCGATGGCGGCGGGCGCCCCCTTAATTTTGTCGACCAGCAGGATCAGCGGTGCGGCGGCCGCAACGCCTGGAGTACGACGCAGCGAAGCGACCATGGCGAGCGGCAGCACAGAGGTGGTGGGGTCGGCGGCATCCTTTTGAAAGATCCCAAGGTCGGAGGAGCCGAGGTCAAGGAATCTGCCCGCGCTACGCTGGGCGCCATCAGAGATTGCCAAAAGCGCCACGATCGTGGCGATGCCAAGCGCTGTGCCAAGCGCCGTCAGCAGCGTGCGCAGCGGACGTCTGCCAAGCGTCTGGAAGGTTTGGACGACGATCGTCATGGCAGCGTCTCCGGCTGCGTAACTTGTCTGAGTGAGGTGCGGGTCAGAGCGATGTCGCGCCGCTCGCTGTCTGAGACCTCACGGATCGTGCCGTCAACGATCGTGAGCTCTCGGTCCACGTGTGACATCAGCGACTCATCGTGAGATGCGACGATCACGGTGGACCCGAAACGGTCGCGCGCCTGCACCAACAACGCCCAGACCCGCGCCGCCGAGTCACCGTCCAGCGAACCGGTCGGCTCGTCCGCCAGGATCAGACGGGGACGGCCGGCCAACGCTCGGGCGATCGCCACGCGTTGGCGCTCACCACCGGAGAGGTCGGCGGGCAGGGCGCCGCTACGCGCATCCAAGCCGACCGCTTCAAGCAGCTCGGCGGAACGCTCATGACGGGTGTGCTTATGCACGTGCGAAGCGACCATCGGCAGCTCCACGTTGTCCCGCACGGTGAGCTGCGGCAGCAGGTGGTGTAGCTGGAACACAAAGCCGACCGTCTCACGCCGGTAACGGACTGGATCGCGTAGCGCGTTGACGGCCACCTCGTCAACGTAGATGGAACCGGAGCTGGGACGGTCGAGGCTGCCGATCATCTGCAGCAGCGTCGTTTTGCCAGCGCCCGACGGCCCCGTCAACGCGACCACGCAGCCGGGCTCCACCGTGA
The DNA here is from genome assembly GCA_049976865.1 of Solirubrobacteraceae bacterium. Taxonomy (GTDB): domain Bacteria; phylum Actinomycetota; class Thermoleophilia; order Solirubrobacterales; family Solirubrobacteraceae; genus Palsa-465. Next base: position 11,651 of record JBMFHK010000043.1, read on the forward strand.
ACGACACGTCACGGATGACGGGCGTGTAGCCAAAGTCGCGGCAGACGTCCTTGAGTCTGACCTTTGCGCCGGCCATGTCGAGCAGCCGTTCAGCGCTACTTCTTGGAGGTCACCTTCCAGTCAACGTGCTCGGTGCCGTACCTGGTGGTGACCAGTATGCGCAGCGTCAGCGGCTCGCCAAGCGAGTCGGGGGGAAACTTCATCGTGTCCTTGTAAACGCCGTTCTTGAACCTGTGGCCCTTTTGGGTGCTGACCACTGAACCGCTGAACAGGAACTGATACTTGACGGTACCGCTGAGCTTGTCTCGGCCCTTGGTCACGTCGATCTCAAGCGGCCACTTGCGATTGATGATCGGCGTGTGGTTGCGGATATGCGGCGTGAGCTTGAAGGAAGCAGCCATGGCCGCCATCGGAAAGGCCAGTGCGGCTGCGCTCACCGCGGCTGCGGCCGCCAGACGCCGACCCGACTTAACGAAGGCTTCGCTGTGCGAACTCGTCATCATCAGCCCCTTTTTTTGGGAAAACTTGAAGTACCCGCCGGTGGTGGCAACGCCCGTTGCCACCGGCACAACGTGGCCAAACATCCTGAAAGTCGACCCACGTCATAGTTAGATGTTAGTCGTTGTTAAACAAACGTTTGCCAGGTCAACACATCACATGCGGCACAGAGATCCCGCATGGCCACGCGCCGGTCCCCGCCTTGGAGGCAGATGCTTTAGCCTGGCAGCGCGATGAGAGTGCTGATGATCTCGTGGGAGTACCCGCCGGTGATGGAGGGTGGTCTTGGCAGCCACGTCGCCAAGCTCACCGCCGCGTTGGCCGCACACGGCATGGAGGTGCACGTGGTCACACGCGGCAGCACTGCGCTGCCAGGCGAAGAACTCGTGCGCGGCGTCCGGGTCCACCGCGTGGCAAGTTCGCCGTTGCCAACTGAGCTCGGGGCGTTTCTGCGCTGGGTCATACGTATGAACCGCAGCCTTGAACGGGCGGCCAGGCAGCTATGTGAAACGCGCAAATTCGACGTGCTGCACTCCCACGACTGGCTGGTCGGCGATGCCGCATGGCGGCTGTCCATCAACCAGGGGTTGCCGTTGGTCACGACGATCCACTCCACGGAGTTCGGTCGCCACCAGGGATGGGTGCAGCAGCCCCCACAGTCACAGATCCACCGGGCCGAGCGCATGGCAGCCCGCAGCGCCGACCATGTGATCACCTGCTCCGACTTCATGAAGGAGCAGGTCGCTGACGCTTTCGGCGTCGCACAACGCAAGCTGTCCACAATCCCCAACGGTGTGGACCCGCAAGATCTGACGGCCGAGCCTGAGCCGGAGCTTCGGGCGCTGCGAGCCCGTCACGCGCGACCCGGTGAGCCGCTGGTCCTGCTGGCTGGGCGCCTGGTCTATGAAAAGGGCTTTCACCTGGCGCTTGAGGCGCTGGCACAGCTCGTCGCTGAGGGGCTGCCCCTGCGGTTTCTGGTGGCTGGCGCAGGGCTTGCGCAGGACGATCTGAAAAGGCAGTCCCGCCAGCTCGGGCTGGACGGGGTCGGCAGCTTTGCCGGCTGGGTGCCCCAGGCAACCCTCGCTTCGCTTTACAGCGTTGCCGACGTCTGTGTGGTGCCATCGATCTACGAGCCGTCAGGCCTGGTGGCGCTGGAAGCGATGGCTGCAGGCTGCCCATGCCTGGCCGCGGACACCGGCGGTCTGCGAGAAATCGTCCCTGACGACGGCCTTGGCGGCGTGCGGTTTGCGGCCGGCGAGCCGATGGCGCTAGCCACCGGTTTGCGGGAGCTGCTCGCCGACGATGCCAGGCGAGCCCGCATCGGGGCGCGCGGACGGATGCACGCGCTGGCTTTCACCTGGACGGACGTGGCGCACCAAACGGCAGGGGTCTATGAAAAGCTGACTGAGAGCTTCACCTCGGAGGGCTCCTCGCTCGTGGCCCGCCTGCCGTGAGCCCTGCGAGCTGACCGGCCAGGCGCTCGGGCGCCAGCAGTAACCCGGTGGGTATCCGACCGGGCGGCCAGTTGCGCGTGATCGTTGTCATGTGGTCGACGGCCGGTGACGATGCGCAGATCCGGCACGCTCTCGCCAAGCTCCGTGTAATCCGGCATCCACGCATCCGACGCTCCTGGCAGACCGCTCAGCCGTTCGCCGACGATCGTGCTGAGCACACGCCGCCCGTCACGCCAGGCGTTCAGGTTGCTGAGACCGTAAATACGGGCGCGCTCATAACTGGGTACCTCCACGATCCGCAAACCCGCCTTGGCCGCCCGCACGTTCATCAGCGTTTCGACCTCAAAGCCATCACACGAGATCTGAAGCTGCGGCAGAACCCGCCGCCAGAAGGCGCTGTAGCCGTAGCACAGGTCGGTGTAGCGGGTGCCAAACGCGAGATTCACACTCAGCCCAAGCGCCCGGTTGCCGACGCTGCGCAGCCAGGTGATGTCGTCGCTGCCGCCCCCGTGCATGTAGCGCGACCCCTTGACAAAGTCCGCGCCCTGTATCAGCGGGCGTATGTAATCTGGGATCTCCGCTGGATCCGTTGAACCGTCGGCGTCAATCATCACAACAATGTCCCCGCGGGCGGCAGCAAAGCCACAGGCCAGCGCATTGCCCTTGCCGCGACCGTCCTGAAACACGATCCGCGCATCCGGCCGCAGCGACAGAGCCACCTGAACCGTGTCATCGGTGGAATGTCCGTCGACGATGATCAGCTCGTTGACGCCGCGCGGCAATCGCTGCAGCACTTCCGGCAGGTTCCTGGCCTCGTTCAGCGTCGGTATGACGGCGGTGACCGTCGGCCGCATAGAATAGTCCCGCCGATCCGAACGCGTGCGAAGGCGTCCATGGATCGGTATGACCTCCGCTACAGCTATGCGCGGTGTGCCAGCCTGACGACCTCGGTCTTCGCGGGTCGCCGTCATCGCCATGTCAACACTCTTTCACAATTTCTGTCCGTCTCACTGGAAGACACCGATCCAGCTTTGTTTCCTCGCACAGCGGGGGCGTCGCCGGCGTGCCACCCGCCTTCAGTGGCGTGCCGCGAGCCCGGTTTTCTTCTAGATGTTTGGGCGTAAAGAACGGACCGGACACTAGTCTTCTGGATTCTGGCGTCAAGGCGACTGTGGCGGCTGGCCGACACTTGCCGTCCGCTGCAAGGACCGTTGCAGGCCCGCCGCCATGCTGAACGTTTCACGGACTCTGTTTCGGCGTCGCGAGTGACCACACAAAGCAAATCGCGCCGCTTCTGGACAAAGCTTGGAGCCGCCGGACCAAACCGGTCCCTCCGCAGCCGAACCAGCACGGCCTGCCGGTGCCCTACCACACGCTGCCGGGCCCGCCGCTACCAGAGCGTGCCAGGCAGGCCGGTGATGCGAATCCCGGCGTGGGTCTTGTAGCGGATGTTCATGCCGATCAGCATCGCAGTGATCGACTCCGCTATACGCGCCTGCTCAAGGCGGCCGCCGTCAACCGCGCGCAGTCCGTCGATGCGCTCGATCAAAGCAGCCGCCGCGCGTTTGTCAGCTTTTCGGTCACCGCAAACCAGCACGTCCTCTGCAAGCGCCGCATCCAGGTCGGCCAGCGTCGGCGCCCCCACCGTGTGCAGTGCAGCCACCACACGAACCCCGGTCGGCACCAGTAGTTCAGCCGCCTGCTGGGCGGCTGAACCCTGCCAGACACCCAGTGTGCGCGTGGCGCGCCCGCCCGTAGCCACCGCCAGCGGGACGGTACAGTCAACCAAGAGCTGGCCCTCACGCAGCACGTCTTTGAGTCCGGCCAGCGTCTGCGCCTGGGAGAGGAAGGGGACGGTCACCACCACAATCGCTGCTTCACGCACAGCGTCCGCGTTTGCCATCCCCTGTTGGGCGCCGGTGCGCTGCGCCGCCTCTCGTGCGCGGCCGGCATCACGTGAGCCGATGATGACCGGCACGCCGGCCGCGGCCCAGCGCAACGCTAATCCGTAACCGACATTTCCCGTCCCGCCAATGATCGCGACCGGCTCTGAACCAGACATGTGAAGCTCCTTCCGACCTGAACGCGCGAGGCTACCAGTACCAACGCGCGACGGCACCGGCGCTTAAGCTGGGCGCCGGGTCGTTTTGACGCGAATAGTCGTCGCTTAGTGGGCTGCCCGAAGCTCTGTGTGTGAGGTCCGGCCGCGGACTCTAAAGCAACCAACAGAAAGGTCAGACGATGTCTCTATCACACAGGAGGGCGCTGGGGGCGGCGGCGGCTTTGGCGGTCGGCGTCGCGCCGGTGGCGCTACTGGTCAGCAGCGCGAGCGCCAGCACACCGCGGTCCGCGCACGCCAATGGCAACGGCACGATCACGCTCGTGGGCCCCAACAGCAAGAGCCACACCAAGGCCGGCGCGGTGAGCTGCCGCGTGGTGAACGGCCGCTACGTGATGAGAACGGTCGGCGGGCGCCCAGGCCAAGGCATGCGAATCCGGCTGGTCATCGGCAATTACACGGGCGCGGGCGCTTACACCGGTCGTGTGCGGGTCACGCAGGTACATGGCGCGCGCTTCCACGGACGCATTCTGCGCGGCGTGCCGGTCACGGTCACGAGCAGCGGCGGCAGCGTCCAGTACTCAAAGACGCTCTCCGGCAAGCACAACCAGGCGCTGGCAGGCAAGACCGTGAGCGTGTCCGCCAGCTGGACGTGCTCGGCCTGAAGCCTGCAGATCTCATCCAGGCACGGCCATAAGATGGCGAGCATGGGCCCGCGGGTGCTTATCGCTGAAGACGACGAGCGCCTGCGGGCCATGCTCAGCCGCGGCCTGCGTTACGCCGGCTTTGAGGTGTTCGAGGCCGGCGACGGCCTTATCGCCCTGGAACAGGCCCAGCGGCTTGTCCCCGACTTGGTCGTGCTCGACATCGGCATGCCGGGCATGGACGGCCTTGCGGTCTGCCGCAGCCTGCGCGCGACCAGCGCCGTACCGATCCTGATGCTGACCGCGCGCGGTGAGGTCAGCGACCGGATCGGCGGTCTGCGCGGCGGCGCCGACGACTATGTGGTCAAGCCGTTTGTCTTCCAGGAGCTCGTCGCACGGCTGGAGGCGCTCGCGCGTCGCAGTGGCCTGACGCTAGGGGAGCGGCTCACTTTCGCTGACCTGGTGCTCGAGACCGAGACCGGAGCGGTTCGGCGGGCGGAAGTGGCGCTCGAGCTGCGACCGCGCGAGCGCGAGCTGCTCGAGCTGTTGATGCGCCACCCCCGCCAGGTGCTCAGCGCGACCGTGATCTGGGAGCGACTCTGGGGTGAGAACCGCGGCGGGTCCTCCAACGCGCTGAACGTCGCCTTCAGCGGGCTGCGGCGCAAGCTCGGAGCCCCCGAGCTGGTGGAGACCGTGCGCGGCGTTGGCCCTGGGGGGGTCGGCTACCGGCTGCGGGAGCCATCGGCGTGACGCGCCGGGTCGCCATCGCCGGCGTCGGCTACCGGCTGCGGGAGCCGACGGCATGACGCGCCGGGTCGCTCTGGCCGGGGTGGCCGCCGTCTGCCTGACGGCGCTCGTGGTGGCGACGATCGCCTACCTCCTGGTCCAGCACGGCGCTCGCACCTACGAGGACCGCCTGCTCGTGCAGCTCGCCGCGCGTCCGCGCCTGCTGCTCACGCCGCGAGCCAACAGCACCGAGCTTGCCCAGATCACGTCGCCAGGTGGGGCGCTCAGGCGCCAGACAGCGGCGCTAGCAAAGCTCGGAAAGCTGCCGCCGCTGCACCGTGGCTTTGCCAACGTCACGCTCGAGAACCGGCCGCTGCGGGTCTTCACCAGACTGCTCGCGCACCGGCGAAGCCTGCTGAGCATCGCCGTATCCGATGTGGCCGCCCGCGACGACCTCGCGGCCCTGCGCCGCGGCGTGCTGATCGCGATGTTCGCGGGCGCGCTGCTTGCGTCGCTGGCCCTCGTGACGATCACGCGCCGTGCGCTCTCGCCACTGCGCCGCACCGCCGAGGTCGCCGACCGGATCGTCTCGACCGGTGATCTCGCGGCACGCGTGCCGCAGGCCGGCGGCGACGATGAGATCGCGAGCCTCACCAGGTCGCTGAACCGGATGCTCACCCACCTCGAGGCCTCTGACACGGCGCTGCGGCGGCTGGTCGCCGACGCCTCACATGAGCTGCGCTCGCCGGTGACGACGCTGCGCGGCAACCTCGAGCTGTTGCGTGACGCGCGGCTTGATGGCGCCGACCGGGAGGAGGCGCTGAGGGACGCACAGGCCGAGGCGGAGCGTCTCGGCCGCCTGGTGGAAGACCTGCTGACGCTGGCGCGCGTGGACACCGTCAACGCCTCCGAGCGGGTGGTCCTCGCCGAGTTGGTTGCGGATGTGCTGGCGGGCTCGCGCGCGCGGCTTGAGAGTGTGCCCGCAGGCCTGGCGGGCGCGCAGGTCTCAGGCGACACGTTGGCGCTGCGTACGCTGGTTCGCAACCTGGTGGAAAACGCCGAGCGTTACGGTGGCGGCGCGGAGGTCAGGCTCGCAGGCGACGAGGACTGGTTGGAGCTGTCCGTCGCCGACCACGGACCGGGCGTGCCCGAGGCCGATCGCGAGCGGATCTTCGGCCGCTTCACGCGTGGTGCCGGGACCGCCATCCTGCCCGGCAGCGGCCTGGGGCTGGCGATCGTCGCAGCCACAGCTGCCGCACATGGAGGCACTGTGTCGTTGACCGAGACGCCGGGTGGGGGCGCGACCTTCACCGTCAGGCTGCCCCACGCGGAGTGAGGAGCCGCCCCGGCCAGCTGGCCGGGGCGGCTCCTCTCACCCGTTACAGATGGACGCGACCTGCGGCCTACATCATCCCCGACATGTCGGGCATGCCACCGCCAGCGCCGCCGGCCGCAGCCGGATCCGGCACCTCGGCGACAATCGCCTCGGTGGTGAGGATGTTCTTGGCGATCGACGCGGCGTTCTGCAGCGCCGAGCGGGTCACCATGGCCGGATCGATGATCCCCTCGGAGATGAGGTTCACGTACTCACCGGTGGCAGCGTTGAGGCCGTGATCCTTCTTGGCCTTGCGGACCTCATTGACAACCACGGAGCCCTCAAGACCAGCGTTCTCAGAGATCTGACGCAGCGGCTCCTCAAGCGCACGGTACACGATCTTGGCGCCGGTCTGCTCGTCAGGGTCACTGATGCTCTCAATGTCAAGCTGCTTCTGCGCAACCAGCAGGGCGACGCCGCCGCCCGCGACGATGCCCTCCTCGAGAGCGGCGCGGGTCGCCTGCAGCGCATCCTCGACGCGGTGCTTCTTCTCCTTCATCTCGGTCTCGGTGGCGGCGCCGACCTTGACTACGGCGACACCGCCAGACAGCTTGGCGAGGCGCTCCTGCAGCTTCTCACGGTCAAAGTCTGAGTCGGTGTTGTCAATCTCATTCTTGATCTGGTTGATGCGGCCCTTGATGGCGGTCCCGTCACCGGCACCATCGACAATCGTGGTGGTGTCCTTGGCCACCACCACACGGCGCGCACGGCCAAGCTGAGAGATCTGGGTGTTCTCAAGCTTGAGACCCATCTCCTCAGTGATGACCTCGCCGCCGGTGAGGACCGCGATGTCCTCCAGCATGCGCTTGCGGCGGTCACCAAAGCCCGGCGCTTTGACAGCCACACCGGTGAAGGTGCCGCGCAGCTTGTTGACAACCAGCGTTGCCAGCGACTCGCCCTCAACGTCCTCGGCGATGATCAACAGCGGCTTGCCGGACTGGATGGTCTGCTCAAGAATCGGCAGAACGTCACGGACTGAGCCGATCTTCTGGTTGGCAATGAGGATGTAGGGGTCCTCAAGCACGGCCTCCATGCGGTCCTGGTCGGTAACCATGTAGGGCGAGATGTAGCCCTTATCAAACTGCATGCCCTCCGTGAACTCGAGGTCCATGCCGAAGGTCTGACCCTCCTCGACGTTGACCACGCCGTCCTTGCCGACCTTGTCGATGGCGTCGGCGATGACATCGCCGATCTCCTCGTCACCGGCTGAGATCGTCGCCACGCGCGCGATCTGATCCTTGCCGGACACCGGGGTTGACTGCTTGGCGATGTTGTCAACAACCTGGTCAACAGCCTTCTCGATGCCGCGCTTGAGCGCCAGCGGGTTGGCGCCAGCAGCAACGTTCTTCAGGCCCTGGCGAACAATCGCCTGAGCGAGCACGGTCGCGGTGGTGGTGCCGTCGCCAGCCACATCGTTGGTCGCCGTGGCAACCTCACGCACAAGCTGAGCGCCCTGGTTCTGGAAGACGTCCTCAACCTCGATCTCACGGGCGATGGTGACGCCGTCATTGGTGATCGTGGGGGCGCCGAACCTCTTGTCAATCACTACGTAGCGGCCCTTGGGGCCGAGCGTGACCTTAACCGCGTTGGCAACCGCATCGACGCCAGACTGCAGCGCGTTGCGCGCATCAGTGCCGTACTTCAGTTCCTTGTGAGCCATGTGATCTTTCGTATCTCCTGTAAAAGAAGTGGGTCGTCCTACTGAACCTTGGCCAACACGTCTGACTCGCGGAGGACGAGCAGATCTTCGCCGTCAACCTTGACCTCGGTGCCGCCATACTTGCTGTAGAGGACCTCGTCGCCAACCTGCACTTCAAGCGGCGTACGCTTGCCTGTGTCCTCGTTCATCTTGCCCTCACCAACGGCAAGGACCTTGCCTTTCTGCGGCTTCTCCTTGGCGGTATCGGGTAGCACGATGCCACTTGCGGTGGTCTCCTGCTCATCGATCGCGCGCACGATCAGCCGGTCGCCAAGGGGCTTAAGTTTGAATGACATGTACAGAGCCTCCAGATTGTCCCTTGTGTTCGGTCCCAGTCTCGCGGGGGTCGCCTGGCACTCAGCGAACCTGAGTGCCAACACCAAGCAAACTATAGCTGCTTTCAGACCTTTTTGGCACTCTCATGTAAAGAGTGCCAAAAGGGTGGCCGGACGGCTTCACGAGCCGGGCCAGATGTTCGGCCGGTTGCAGCGCCCACTTCGGCTGGGCAGCTGTGGCAGTGGCAGCTTTGCCTGGGCGGCGTGACTATTCAGATGTCGGCGGCTTGGTTTGGGCTGTGATCTAGCGGCAATCCGGGCCGGAGCGCTATGGAAGTGTCAGGGATCCGGTTGCGGGGGTTGGTGTTG
>JBMFHK010000044.1:0-18941 GCA_049976865.1 Solirubrobacteraceae bacterium
ACCCTGGCAGGCGCGGCATGAGCCGCCCCGAGGGAATCCCCGTCCGGAAGGACGGGGAGGAAGTCAAAGCGGCGTGCTCCCGGCAGGGTCAGCAGCTGGTCGCTGCCAGGTTGAGAGAGCACCCGGCACTGTCTCAACTCGACAGCCCATCCCGACCGCCAGTCCGTCCACCTGCGTCATTCGAGCCCTGACCAGCAGGGCGGCTGAAAGCTCCACCACCACCTCGTACACGCGGCCCAGGTCGATGATGTCGAGAACCACTCCGCCGCCCAGTAGCGACATGGACTGGTCTGGCTCGTCGGCGTGTGCCTTGACCACCACTGATTCTGGGGGAAGGTGCCAGAGGGACGGGCGCCCAAGTCCGGCATCTGCCGGCGCAACGTCGGGAGCGCCCTCAAAGAGGTTGTCTATCCCCAGCAGGCGTCCGACCTGCACCGAAGCGGGCCGTTGATAGACCTCACGGCAAGGCCCTGACTGCAATACCCGCCCCTCGCTTATGACAATCACTTCGTCGGCCAATAGCGCTGCTTCTTCCGGGTCATGGGTGACGATGATCGTCGAAAGGTTGGCGTCCCGTTGAAGCCGGCGTAGCTCCCGTCTCAGCTGCGAGCGAACCGGCGCGTCCAGCCCGGAGAACGGCTCGTCAAGCAACAGCAGGGCAGGCCCCACCGCCAGCGCGCGAGCGAGGCTGACCCGTTGACGCTGACCCCCGGAGAGCTGCTCGGGCCGCCGGGCGGCCAGCTCTTCGAGTCCAAGCTTGCCAAGCCACCAGGCCGCACGGACGGGGTCGGCGTTCACCCCGAACATCACCTGTTCCCACACGGTCTTACCTGGAAGCAGCCCAAAACCCTGCGGCACATAGCCAAGCCCGCGCTGCTCGGCGGGACTGTCCCCAACCTCCTCGGTGCCAAACCTGACGCTGCCCACATCTCCGTCAAGCAGCCCGGCTATGGCTCGCAGTGTCATGGACTTTCCCGCACCTGACGGCCCCAGGATCGCCAGGCGGTGGCTGCCGGCCGGATGGGTGACGCTCAGCTTAAAGCTCCCCACAGTGGTGTTCAGGTCAAAGCCGACCGCAAGGGTGGGCCCTACGGAGACCGGTGTCAGGGCGGGTGCCACCGAGACGCGACGGGCACGCCGAGGGCGTACGCGCAGCTGACCGAGTGCGATCGCCAGTGCCGCCACAGTGAGGGCCAGCAGCGTTGGGGCTTCCGCCTGGGACAGCGGCGCCGAGGAGAACACGTTGGCCACGTAGACGGGCAGGCTGTAGGGGTGGTAAGCCAGTATCACCACTGCGCCGTATTCACCGAATGCTCGCAGCCAGAGCAGGATCATGCCTGCACGGATCCCATCGGCCGCCGCCGGCACGTGCACCCTTGCAAACCGCGCAAACGGCCTGTGACCAAGCGTCGCCGCGACATCGGCCAAAGACGAGTCCACCGCTCTGAACGCAGAGCGCGCCACCACCACCAGAAACGGAATGGACACAAATGACTGGGCGATGATCACCCCGATCATGGTCTGGGTGAGCCGCTGCCCAGACATCTGGCCCAGGAAAGTGTAGGGACCCAGGATGTAAATCAGCAGCACCCCGCTCATCAGCGGTGGCACCGCCAGCGGCAGTTGTACGAGCGTCCCGATCACGGTGCTGGCCCAACCTCGGCGGTGCGCGAGGATGTAGGCCAGTGGAACGCCGGTCAGCACGCCGACCACCAGGGTGATGGTGGCGCCTTCAGCAGACACGCCCAGTGCCGGCCACAGGCCGGGCGCGGCCCAGCCCTCGTTGGTTCCGCTGGCTACGCGATACAGGAACGCCCCGATTGGATAGCCGAGGTAAACGACGAGCAGCGCGCCGAGCAGCCGCAGCGCCACCGGCAGGCTGCTTCGCATCGCTACCTCAGCACGGTTGACAGAGCAGCCGGGACACCGTTACCACTGACCTTCGGGGGAGATACCACGCCGAACTTATCTGCTCGCAACGCCGCCTGCCCCTTGGCGCCCAGCAGGAACTTGACAAAAGCTTGTGCGGCGGGCATGTGCGGCGCGTTGTGCACGATCGTGATGGTGTAATCGCCCAGTAGATGCGTGCCGGTGAGCTTCACAAAGGGGCTTTTCTGTGAGTTGGCGTCGGCCTCAAACATGAATGAGGCGTCCAGCTGTCCGTTCTGAATGTCAGCCTGTTCTGAGTCCTCCACGTATTCATCCGAGGTTTCTGTGGCTAGCCTGGTCAGCGCCGGCAGATGCTTGGCCCTGGCTGTCTCCTTGAGCGCCTTGACCGCGAGCACCCCACCGGGATCCTGCGACGGGTTGGTTCGACCGAGCCGGAATCCGGGCATCGTGATGACCTTGTACCACGGCATGGTGCGTAGATCCTTGGCGAACCGGCTGTTCGGGTCGTAGCCAAGCACGTACGGTGATGTCGCGAAGGTCGCATACCACGAAACCCAGCTTCCGTGCTTTGGCCCCTCGAGCAGGGCGTCGTCAGCAGGCGATGCGCTCACAAAGACATCGGCGACGACAACCTTGTTTCTGATGTCAGCTGCAATGGTGCCGGAGGACTCAGACGTGTTGACCATGGTGTAACCCGTGGCAGCGTGAAAGGCCGGACCGATGGATCTGGTCATCAGCGTGTCAAGCGACCCTGCCGAGAACACCTCCACGTTGCCGCTGTGCCTGAGCGCTTTGTGCGTATGCCGGCCAGTCACCGCCTGTGCGGCTGGGATTCCAGCAGACATGATCGCCGCACAGACGCCGGCCACAGCCGGCGCACGCAGCCCTATATGACGCATTATCCGAACTCTCTTTGCATAGGTGTTAACTAGGTATTGGCCGGTAATCTAGCGTCCGGTTGACGGTTGCGACTCCACGCATGACCGTCGTCAGCTGGACCTCTGTGCCCACTTACCGCAAGCGGCCGCCACAGCGCAGGCCCACCTGGCGGCCGGCGGCCGCCACAGCGCAGGCCCACCTGGCTGGTCTCACAAACCGGTCAGGACAAAGGCCCCGGACAAGACGGGAGCGTCAAACCGCCTTTTGATCAGGAACGTCTCAAAAACCGCATGGCAAACGCCGCGAAAACAAGGACGATGCCCACGTTCGCCATGAGCCGTTGCCAAAAATGATGCCTGAAAAACAGGATGTCAACAAGCACCACGACCGCCACCAGCGAGAACACGTAGATGGCAGTTAACGGCTGTTTGCCCATGTCTGCCTTTTATCACGCCGGGTGCTCGCGCGGAAACTGAGATTGCCGGGCGCTCGGCGGCAACGTGAAGGCGAAAGGGCGCCGGCGCTGTAGCATGGCAACGGCGTATTGAAGGTCACTGGCTGGCCTGCCGAGTGTGATGGAAACGCTCGGGAAAATCGGGCGCCGCCGGCAACCGGCAGGTGTATATCGAGTAGCCGTCTATGTGCCTGGTGGCGATGGTGGCCGATGCGGTGGCGATGATCATCGGCACAGCGATGCTGAAACCGCTGTGGGTCAGCTCCATGATCAGCACGATCGATGCCACCGGGGCCTGCATGGCCGCGCCGATCATGGCGGCCGCGCCAACCAGCGCACCGGTGCTCGTCGAGGTTCCCGGCCAGAGATGCGCCCAAGCCAAGGCAAGCGCGCCGCCCATCACCGCCCCCGTGCTCATCACGGGCGTGAAGAGCCCACCACTGGCACCGCTGGAAAGACACATCGAGGTGACGACCGGCTTGAGCGCGGTGAGAATCAGCAGCAGCGCGACCGTGCCAGTGCCGAGAAATACCTCATGGGCCATGTCCTTGCCGTTGCCGAACAGCTGCGGGTAGGCGATCCCAATCACACCAAGTGTCACGAACGCAAGCAGGGGAGCGACCAGCGCCAAGCGCCCGCGTGCACGATGATGTGAAACCCAGGCGACCATCCTTATGTAGGCAACCGAAGCCACGCCAAACAGCGGTCCGACAAGAACCGCCCAGACGATCAGTGAAACAGAGTCGTGGTGAACCGGCACGTGAAGATAGGTGGCGCGGTCCGGAAGGTAAAGCCAGGCGGTGAGCGTCGCAACGCCGGCCGCGACCAGCGCGGGCATGACAACCGGTAGGGCCATTGACCCGACCATGATCTCGGCCGTGAACAGGGCGCCGCCAAGCGGAACGTTGTAGACGGCCGCCAGCCCGGCGCCGCCGCCGCAGGCAACGATCAGAGTCCGTTGCGCGGGGGTGAGCCGCGCAAAGTCAGACAGCCATGAGCCCGCGGCGCCGCCCATCAGCTTGGGGGCCGCCTCGCGACCGATCGATGCGCCCATGCCGATCACCAGCTCGGAGATGACCGAGGTGCCCAGCGACCTGCGGAAAGAGAGCTTTCCTTCACCGTTCCACACCGCCTCGTCGATCTCGGACGGCTCCCCTTTTGTGTAGCGGCGCACCAAAAACCAAGCCGGCCCCCCGATAGCCCCAGCGACAGCCAACGCCACCACGCGCCGCAACCCGGAATCCCGCGTCACGGCATCTTGGAAGGAGCCCGTGTGAAAAGCGTAGGCGACGTGCTCGGTGGTGAAGAGGATCACCATCATCACATCACCCAACAGCCCCGCCGCCACACCGGTGAAAACCAACACCAGCCAGAACCGCCAGGTCAGTGGCGCGTGGATATCACCGGTGGCATTTGGCTGCTCGGTAGCGCTCCGGCCAGAAGGGATGCGGTGCGGAATCAGGGGCGCAGGCGAGCGCTGCCGCTGGTTTTGACGACGACCAAACATTGTGCGCCACTTACTGCAGCGGACCACTATCCGGGTACGCCGAACCCCTGCCCGATCTGCCAGCCACGTTCATCCACCCACCGGGCCGAGCGACATCAAAGCACCAAGCCTCGCCTGATAGTGCTACTCATCACCACCAGTTGGCAAGCACGTTTCGCGGGCATGATCATGATCCTACAGCCAGGACGGTGCAGACCCGTTCTCGTCAGAGTGCGGCATGCCCGGGGCGGGCCTCACAACTCACCTGCCCGCGACGGGATAGCGTGATCACCACCGCAACGCTCCGGTACCGTCGTAGAGATGCGGATGCCCACACAGGACGCCTGGCGGAGCGGCGCACTCAGCGAACGCCACAGACTGCTTGTCAGAAGCCTGCTGCTGACCGTTGTGATCGCGGTTGTTGCCGCGGTTGCGGGCACCACGGACTTTCGCGGGGTCAGGTGGATTCCGCACCTCTCAGCCCACCTGCGCGTGCATGCCCGAAAGCCCCAGGCGCCCGCGCCCAGTTACGTTCTGCACCACGCTGAACACGGCGGCAATCTGAAGCTACCGGTCGCCCTGATCGGCTGGATCCTTGCAGCCATACTGTTCGCGCTGGTTCTGGCACTGGTCTGGCGCTGGTGGACCGGACGCCCGTCAGCTCCAGCAAAAAACGTCGACGCACCGCAGGTCGATTTCGCTCAGGACACACCGCCCATGCCCGAACCCGACCCGCAACCAGACCCTGAACAACTGCTGACCGGCATCGAGGCGGCCCTGCGCACGCTCGACGTGGCACGCGTACCCGCCGACGCAGTCGTACGGGCATGGCTTGGACTTGAGCAGACCGCGGAGGAGTCCGGCGTAGTGCGCGCCCCGGCGGAAACTCCCACCGAGTTCACGGGCAGAATCCTAAAGACCGCCCTGGCCGATGACCACGCTCTGCAAACGCTGCTGCGCCTGTACCTGCGGACCCGCTTTGGCGACCATCCGGTGAGCGCGAAGGATGTGCTGGAGGTACGCGCTGCATTACAGGATCTGCTCGCCACCTGGCAGGCTCAGGCACACCCGGCGGCATAGGCAGACATGACTTTCTCCCCCGAACTCAGCGAATCTTCATCTGGCACAGAACAAGCCGGTCCGCTGGGCTATCTGAAGCGTCGCCACGCCGCCGGACGTTTGGCCACAGCCGTTGGCTTTTCGGTGATCTTTTGGTACTTCGGCGCGAACGTTTGGCGAGCCGTGTTACTTGGCCTCACAACCACGATAATCGTCGTCAGCGTCACCGCAATTCTCAACCTCGAGGTCAGCGACCGGACCGCCTCGCGCGGCGGATCGCGCAGACGAGCGTTGGGTACACGCAACGATGTGACCCGCCTGAGCCAGTCGCTGCGGTTCGGCTGGGGCCGCGTTGACTTTGCGGCACAGTCACGCGTGCGCCGGCTGGCCCAGCAGCGGCTGGCCAGCCGGCGCCTTGATCTGCACAACCCTGCGGACCGTGCGGCAATTGAGCGTCTGATCGGCCGGCGCGCCTACACAGCGCTTGTCAACCCACGCGCTAAGCCAGTGCGTCTGAGAACGCTGGTTTATTGCCTTGACGTTCTGGACACGCTGCCCTGGGCGCCCGCTGGCGCCCAGGGACAGGAAATCCCAGCCAGATCGCCAACCTCCGCACCCGGCAAAGGTTGAGTTCCGCCGGCAATACACGCATCGCAACCTTGAGCCGCCGAATAGGATCAACAAAACCGGTCACCATGAGCGAAAAACCAGCAATCGTGCAGCCCCCGAAACACAGCGAGCTCGACGCTGATGGGGTGAAACCGCTGCCGGTCGAGGAGATCTCGCACCTCGCTGCTGAGATCCTTGCGCGAGTCCAGGAGGCGGTGGTTGGGATGACCGACGCGCTTGAGCTGGCGCTCGGCAGCATTCTCGCGGGTGGGCACGTCCTTTTTGAGGACGTGCCCGGCCTCGGCAAGACCCTGGCTGCACGCAGCCTCGCCGCCGCGTTGGGCTTGGACTTCAGGCGCCTGCAGTGCACACCTGACCTGCTGCCGTCCGACATCACCGGCTCGTTCGTTTACCAGCCGGCCACCGGCGAGTTCGTGTTCAGGCCTGGCCCCGTGTTCACGGGCATCTTCCTGGCCGACGAGATCAATCGAACCTCCCCAAAGACCCAGTCGGCGCTGCTTGAGGCGATGGCTGAGAACCAGGTCAGTGTGGAGGGCCAGAGCTTTCCACTCGCCCCGCCGTTTCATGTCATCGCGACCGCCAACCCGATTGAATACGAGGGCACCTACTCTCTGCCGGAGGCGCAGCTCGACCGTTTTCTGGTGCGCATTGAGATTGGATACCCGGTCCGGGACGGCGAACAGCAGATCCTGCTCAACCGGGTACGGCGGCAAACCGAGGCCACACACGTGACGCCGGTGGTTGATGTGATCACCCTGCGGGCGATGCAGGCGGGTATTGAGCGCGTGCACGTGGAGCCCGACATCGCCGGTTACTGTGTGGATCTGGCAGCGGCCACCCGCCGCCATAACGCGGTGGCAGTTGGCGCCTCACCGCGCGGATCGCAGGGGTTGATGCTTCTGGGCCGTGCGCTGGCCGTGATCGACGGACGCGACTTTGTGACGCCTGAGGACGTCAAGCGGGTAGCGGTAGCTGTCCTGGCGCACCGGCTGTCATTGACCAACGAGGCGTGGGCGGATGGCAGGCGCGCCACCGACGTTGTGGCAGGCCTGGTCGCCAGCGTCCCGGGCCCGCCCACCGTCGGGCAACGCCAGTCAGCCATCTGACGGCGACAGCCTCGATGGCCGCGCGCCCACCTACCTGGAACGTCTTTGAGGGATTGACCGCAGGGGCGGCGACGGTTGTCATTATCGTGGCGGCAGGGTTGATCGCCGGCCGGATGGATGTGGTGTTGCTGGCCTTGCCGTTGGTGGCCGCCGTGGTGCTTCAGTGGGAACGCAGGCCAGATCCCGCCGCCACCACAGAGGCTCGTGTCACGTTGGAGGAGCTCAGCCAGACAGGCGACGCTGCCGAGGTTAGCTACGTGATCAGCATTGACTCCCCGCTTGGCACCGAGGCGGTCGTTCTGCGCTACAGCCTGCTGGGCGGTGAACCACATGAGCTTGTCCTGACCGCCCTGGCAGCGCGTGAGCTGCCAGGGCGCGTGGCGCTGCTGCACTCTGGCCCGCAGGAGCTCCTGCGCCTTGACTACAGACTGCTTTGCACGGACGCAGCGATCTTCAGCCTGCCGTTGCCGGAGATCGTCGTGGACCGGGTCATCTCACCGCAACAGGTCCCGATCCGTTCCCTGCCGCTACCCAGGCGGCTGCAGGCGTTGACCGGTTCACACGAGTCGGCGCGCGCGGGCGATGGCGGGGACTTTCGGGACATCCACCTGTTCAACCCCGGTGACCGGCTGCGCCGCATCGACTGGAAGGCGACAGCGCGCCGCTCGCAGCCTGCCGGAGACCTCTACGTCCGACGGACGTCCGCGCTAGCCGATGCGACCGTGCTGATCGTGATGGACAGCCGTGATGATGTTGGTGAACAGATCGCTGACTGGAGTACGAACACAGCCGCGCTGAAGGGGATCAGCTCGCTGGACATCGCCAGGGAGGCCGCCAGCTCGCTGGCACAGGCCTACATCAGAGCCGGCGATCGTGTCGGTTTTCAGGATCTCTCGAGCAGATCCCGGATGATCCCCCACGCGGGCGGCAGGCGTCACCTCTGGCGGCTCCAACGGGCGATCGCGATCACCGAGCCTTCCGCGGTACCGTTCCGGCACCAGCGCGCGCCGATAGTGCCACCCGGAGCGCTGGTGTACGTGCTGTCGAGCTTCCTGGACGACCAGGCTCCAAGCCTGGCGCTGGTCTGGCGTGGCGCCGGTCACCGGGTGATCGCCGTTGACGTGCTGGCGAGCGCGCGCTTCGCCCGCACCACCAGATACATGAGGCTCGCCCACCGGATCGTGATGATGGAACGGGAGGACCGCATCCGCCGGCTGCAATCCGGTGGGGTCGAGATTCTGGCCTGGCAGACCCGCGGAGCGGCGCTGTCGCGGCAGGCCCGGTTGCAGCTGCTCAGCCGCCCACCCCGCCGCGGCGGCCGCCCGGAGGGTACCCGCCAATGAGCATCCAGATCCGCTCCTGGACGGGCGTGCCCGCCGGCCTGCCAGGCCAGCGGAAAGTCGTTCCGGCGCCGACGTTGCGACTGATGATTGCGGTTGAGGGCGTTGCGCTCACCACGGTCGCCTATGGCGTCAACGGCTGGCTTTCACTCGGTGTGGTGCTGGCACTTTTTGCTGCGGCCCAGCCGGAAAACCTGCTTGGCTGGCTGCTGATCGGCTTTCTAGCCGCCGGCGAGCTCACGCGCCATGACACTCTGAACTGGCACCTTCTGGCCATTCTTGCCGGCCTGCACCTGGTGTACGTCACCTCCGTGCTGGCAGCCCAGGTTCCGTGGCGTGCTTGGCTTGCGATTGACGTGTTCAAGGCGCCGCTGCTGCGGTTCGCAATGATTCAGCTTCCCTGTCAGCTCACGACAGTGGTCGCGATGGTGGTGCTCGCACCGTCTGGGCACGGTCATCGGCCGATCAACGCCGCTGTGATCGCGCCGATCGGAACGCTGGCTCTCCTCGCGCTCGCGTTTGCCATGCTCAGGTTGCGGCCGGAAGCCTCCCTATCCTCAAACCGCCATCAACAGTGACCGCCGCCGAACGAGCTTGCTAGCAGCCTTTCACGACCGGGATTGAGCATGAGCATGGCTGCGACGTCGAGCTTGGTGATGTTGTAGTGCAAGCCGCCGCCCGCCGCAGCCAATGGATTCCACGGCGGTGCGAGCCCCGGACCAAATGGCGCTCACCCACCGCCGCGACAGGTGTACGGTACCGCGCATGCCAACCCCACGAACCCGGATTCGGCGAGTTCCGGACCGCGCCGCGTATGACCGCGACACAATCAATGAGATCCTTGACGAAGGGATCGTCGCCCACCTCGGTTTTGTAGACGGGGACCAACCCTATGTGATCCCCACCCTGTACGCACGGGTCGAAGACACCGTCTACATCCACGGCTCGGCCGCCAGCCGCGCGATCAGAAGGTGCGGCGAGGGTATCCCCGCCTGCCTGACCGTCACCCTCGTGGACGGCCTGGTACTTGCGCGCGCTGTTTTCCATCACTCCATGAACTATCGCTCGGTGATGATCCTGGGCCACTGCCGACCGGTCACCGGAGCCACACAACGAGAGGCCGCTCTTGCCGCGTTCACTGAGAGACTCATTCCCGGCCGCTGGGCTGAGGTCCGCGCGCCAACTGCCAAGGAGCTTCAGGCCACGCAGGTGCTGACCATGAACCTTGACGAATGCTCAGCCAAACAGCGGTCCGGCCCTCCCGCCGACGACGAACCGGATTACGCCTTGCCGGTGTGGGCCGGTGAAATTCCGCTGCTGACCGCCCCGGGGCCGTTGATACCCGATCCGCGCCTCTCCGCCGAGATCCGGCCTTCCGCCGTGGTCAGCGACTGGGAGCCATCAGCCCGGCGGCACCACCACGGTTAGGCTGGCCGCACCATCCAGACCGGTGACCGCGCCGCAAACCATCCTGGCCAACACCCCACGTGGACGGTTCGCCAGCCGCAAGGGAGCTTAAATGCACAAACTGACACTGCGCAAAGCCAGTTTGCTCCCAGACCCGCCGGTTTTCGGTATCAGATGCACAAATCGGCTTTCAGGCCTGCAGTTTGTGCATCCTGACTCCCCCGCACACCGCTAGCAGTCACGCCCGCCGGTCTGAGCCGCGACCATCGTGCTGGCAGCCCTCAAAGCCAACAAAGGACGCGAACAGTTACCGGGGCTTCTGCAAAGCTCGTGAACTGTCGCGCGGGTGTGCGGTGCGGCCATTGGGAGGCCATCACTTGAGCGACGGTCCCACGATCGGCCACAGATGGGCGGGCGCGCTCATCAACCAGGGCCGGCCAGACGAAGCAGACCGTGATGCTGGAGATCATGGACAGATCCTGGCCGGAGGTCTTCCAACGGGTTTGCGAACCCGGCCGAATCAAGCCGGTGTTTGCACCGGTTGTGGAACTCACCAGCGGCACGGTGATCGGCTGGGAGGGCCTGGCGCGCTTTGATGAACCGATTCATCCTGCTGGCCCGCGGTCCTGGTTCCAGGCCGCCAGCTTCCACGGCTACTCCGCGCGCCTTCAGGCAGCTTCCCTACGCGCGATCTTCGCGCGTCGTGACAGCATCCCTGCCGAGTGTCTGCTCTCAGTCAACGTGAGTCTCGGTGCGCTGCTGTCAGCGGAGGTTGCCGCCGCCCTGGTGGAGCTTGACGATCTCACGGGTCTGACGCTGGAGATCGCTGAAGAGGCCCCTGTGGAGGACTACCGGGCGCTTTGGTCTGGCCTTCGAGCGTTGCGCGAGCGTGGTGCACGCTTCGCGGTGGACGACGTTGCCTCCGGATATCTCAGCGTGGGAGAGCTCCTTGCGATCCGGCCGGAGTTCATCAAGCTCGGTCCATCACTGACCGCCGGGGTTGATCAACAGGCGTCGCACACCGAAGCCGCACGCGCTCTGCAAGGGTTCGCACTAGCCTCCGACGCGCAGCTGATCGCCGTGGGTGTCGAGCGCCACAGCCAGGTGAAGCGGCTGCTGCAGCTCGGGATAACGCTTGCCCAGGGTGACTACCTGGGCGCCCCCTCCACAACCGTCAGCCGACCAGCGGTGGCAGTCGCGTCACTGCTCAAACGCCAGCATGAGGCGTTGCGTGCGCAGTCGCTGCGCGCGCTGGCCAAGCCCGCACCCCGTGTCACATCCGCGCCGGGCGCGGTGCGACAGACCACCGTTATCGTCGACGGTGCTGATCGGCCTCTGCGTGTGCTGGCGCCCGGGGAAGGAGGGCGAATCGTGAGCCACACGGCCATGTGCGTGAGCACCGGCGAGGATCTGATCCAGGTCGCAGTCCGGGCCGCCGAACGGCACGGCCCGGATCGCTTTTCTCCCATCTGTCTGTGTGACCAGCTGGGCCGCATGATCGGAGTGATCGAGGTGGACAGCGTGATCCAGTCTCTTGCAAGTCAGCTCGCCGTCGCGCAAAACCCAGCTCGTCATGAAAGGTCCCGTGACCCAAGCCCACAACCCGGTTTGGCAAACCTGGATCTCAGCGCTCTACGAGCCTGAACAACTCACACCATCGGCGTCTCTTTAGCGTCAGCTGCGGCGCGTGATCCCTACGCTGGCGCCGACAGCGGGCCGTGGCTGAAGAACCGCAACGTCTGCCAGCACGTCATCCACAGCCTCGAGTGTTGCTGCGGTGAGTTCCACGCCCGAGGCGGCCACATTGGCTTTAACCTGCTCGGGCCGGGACGCACCAACAATGGCGCAGGCCACCTCCTCACGCCGCAGAATCCAGGCCAGCGCCAGCTGAGGCATGGTCAGCCCGTCTGCCTGCGCGATGGGCGCCAGGCGCTGCACCGCCTCTAGCACCTCATCACGCATCAGATCGTCCATGAACACGTTCATGGACGCGCTCGCCCTGCGGGAGTCAGCGGGAGGAGCGGCGCTCGGCATGTACTTGCCGGTCAGCACGCCCTGCGCCAGAGGCGACCAGACGATCTGAGAGATGCGGTGAGACGCGCAGAGGCCAAACACCTCCGGCTCTGGCGCGCGCCAGAGCATCGAATACTGTGGCTGCGACGAGACGAAGAGCCCCGGCCCGGCAATCTCAAGCGCCACGCGGATCTGTTCAGGCGTCCATTCGCTGAATCCGATGTACCGTGCTTTGCCTGCGGCGACGACTTTCTGAAACGCCTCAACCGTCTCTTCGATGGGCACCTCAGAGTCAAAACGGTGCGCTTGATAGAGGTCCACGTAATCAGTCTGCAGCCGGCTCAGGGAAGCTTCGATCTGCCGCTCGATCTGGACTGCGGAGAGGCCACGCTCGGCGGGGTCCTCGGACATTGGGAAGAACACCTTGGTTGCTAGGATGTAGGAGTCCCGCCTATGGGCCGACAGGATCCGGCCCCACGCGCTTTCGGCCGCGCCCTGGCCATACACATTGGCGGTGTCAAAGAAATTGATGCCGGCCTCAAATGCAGCCTCGGTGCAGGCGCGCGTCTGGTCGAACTGCACTCCACCGGCGTAGGTCAGCCATGAGCCGAGAGAGATCTCCGATACTTCAAGGTCTGAGCTACCAAGTCTCCGGTATCGCATTTTCAAGGTTCCTTTCAGGTTGCTTGCAGAGGTTTCTGGTTGACACCCTGTGTGATTGCCGCCCCTGCACCCCTGGGCGCAATGAACGCCATTGCTGTTTCCGGGGGCGCGGTAATGGTGCGCTCGACACAGCGCTCGTAGCTAGCCACCCGGCATACCTGCTCCCCGTCAACAGCCTCCACAGAATCTAACGGTAACAACCCAGATGGGATCTGGGTGTGTGCGATACAGAAGCTCTCCCGGTCCTCCGGGCACCGAGCATCTGCCTTGACCTTCAACGTCTGATACCTGCAGGGAAGAGAGCGCCGCTGACTACTAGACTGCCCGACATGGCCAAGCAACAGCGCGCAATACGGATCGAGCAGAAGAGTCAACTTGCAGCCATGCAGGCCCTTGAGAGCAAGAGTGACGAGGAGCTTGCCATGGAAACGCGCTTTCGGTCGGCAGCTCAAGCGATACTTGGCGCGCGCGCCGCGGAGCGTTACGACGCGGACGCCGCACGTATTTATTTCCAGAAGGCGCTGGCGGCCGCTCGCCCCCAGGAGCGTCTCCAGATTCGCAGGATGGCCGACGCATCCATGGCGCTGGCCGAGCGTCGGGCCGGTGATCTGAAGGCGGCCACTGAGAAGCTCGGTGGCCCGCCCCTGAGCCGCTGGCAGATGTTCGGGTTACGCCTGATCGGCCTCGTCGCGCCGCCCAAAAGCGCCGGCCTCATGGCGCGCATCGTCGGGATTCTCGCAGCGGTCGCCGCGGTGGTCGGGATTCTGGCGTTGGGGTTTGGGATCGTGGAGCTGGTCGCACTGCCGTTGGGGGGCGTGTCGCTTGATTTAGCGGTCTTTTATGGGTTCGCGCTGGTGGCCATAGCCCTCGTTGTGCTGTACCTGTACGGTCGACGCAAACAAGGTGGAACAGGCGCACGGCGAGCGTAGGATGCTTTGCGCAGCCCGACGCGGCCGGCACCTGCACATGGGGCGGCAGGGCTGATGTGCGGTCGATACAGTCTGCTCGCCTCCGATCCCGCCAAGCTGCGGGCCCGTTTCCGGATCAGCGAGCAGTTTGATCTCCGTCCCTCCTTCAACATCGCACCGGGCAGCAGGGTGCTGGCCATCACCAACGATCAAAGGGAGCGGCCGCATGCGGAGCTGCTCCGGTGGGGACTTGTCCCTGAATGGGCAAGGAGCGCACGGACCAGCTTTCACATGATCAACGCGCGTGCGGAAACGCTCAGCGAACGCCCCGCCTACCGGCCGCTGTTCAAGCGCTTCCGGTGCTTGATCCTGGCGGATGGCTTCTATGAATGGCAACACCGTGACGGTCGGGCCACCAAACAGCCGTTCCATATCACTCGCAGCGACGGGGAGGTCTTCGCCATGGCTGGCCTGTGGACCTCCTGGCACCCGGGGCAGACAGATGAGCTGCGCAGCTGCACCATCATCACAGCCGCCGCCAACGCGGCGGTCGCCACCATCCACGATCGCATGCCGGTGATCCTATGTGCCAGTGACGAAACGACCTGGCTGAACAACGCCACCAGCGCCCCGGCACTGACGGCGATGCTGTCCGGGCTGCCAGCACGGCTGCTCGTCACGCGTCCCGTGGGCCCCGCCGTCAACGATGTTCGCCACGATGGGCCAGAATGCTTGATGGACCCTTCGCCGCCAAGCCAAGCGAGCCTGGCGCCTCTGTGAAGCTTGCGCCCCGAGGATAATCGCGCCGTGAGCCTGTCGCCTCTGATCGCCGCATATGACAACGTGATCCTCGACCTTGACGGAACCGTCTGGGTCGGTGACAGCACCACCCCCCGGGCGCCAGAGGCGATCAGTGCACTTCGCGCCGCCGGCAAAGGGCTGGCGTTTTTGACAAACGACGGCAGCCTCTCCCCTGAGGAGTACGTCCGCAAGCTTTGGTCGCTGGGATGCACGGCGGGGGTTGAGGAGATCGTGAGCGTCGGCTCCGTGATTGGGGCCGTACTGGCAGAGATCACACCGCCAGCCCGCGTGTATGTGATCGGCGGCCAGCCGATCTTCCGCCAAGTCAGCGACGCCGGGCACCGGGTGATCAACGGCACTGACCAGGAGGAGCAGGCTGAGATCGTGGTCGCTCTCTCCCACCCCAGTTTCAGCTACCGGGACATGCTGGTGGCAACCAGAGCGCTGTACGCCGGTGCGCGACTGATCTCCGGTGGACAGGACCGGGCGTTCCCGACGGCCGGAGGCATCGCACCAGGCACTGGGGCTGTGGCTGCCGCACTGGAGTTTGCCGCAGACGTTAAGGCGACCTTTCTGGGCAAACCGAACCCAAGGATCTTTGAGATAGCGCTGGACCGCCTCAGGCCGGGACGGACGCTGATGATCGGCGATCATCTGGCATCCGACGTTGACGGCGCACACGCCGCCGGGCTTGACGCTGCCCTGGTGCTCAGCGGGGTCAGCACTCAGTCTGACCTTGATCGCTGGAACCGTTCAAAGCCAATATCGGTTGGCCCGTATCTGGCCGCACTGGTGCTGAACCCCTGATGCTGGCGCTGATAATCAATCCCACCTCTGGCGGCGGACGGTCGCTGCGCGCCCTACCCGGTGTCATTCGTACGCTGGCCGCGCGCGGCGTCGAGCCGTCCGTACAGATCACCAACAGCCTCAAGCATGCAACCGAGCTCACCAGAACCGCGGCCGACCAGGGTCTGATGCCGGTCGCGTTCGGTGGTGACGGGCTGGTCGCGGCGGTGGCCTCGGCACTCACCAGCACGCCGGTGACGATGGGCGTCTTGCCCGGGGGGCGGGCGAACGACTTTGCGCGTGGGCTCGGGCTGCCGCCCCATCCAGAGCAGGCCTGCGCGGTGCTGTTCGACGGCACACCGCGCCGCATCGACCTGGGGATCTCACCGGCCCGCCCCTTCATCGGAATCGCCACCTGCGGCCTTGATTCGCTGGCAAACCAGATTGCCAACGCCACACGGCTGCCGCTCGGCCGCATGATCTACGCGTACGGTGGCCTGCGCGCGCTCGCCCGGTGGCGGCCGGCCTTCTTCACGGTCACCGTGGACGGCAGCGTACAGAGCTTCAGCGGCTACACGGTGGCGGTGGCAAATGCGCCACAGCACGGTGGGGGCATGCGGCTCGCGCCAGACGCGTCACTGAACGATGGCAAGCTTGACGTAGTCATGGTGGCCGCCATGCCAAAGCTTGCCTTGCTTGCCGCCATGCCGCACGTTTTCAGCGGAACCCATGTTGGACTTGCCGCCGTCACCGTGCTGCGCGGCCGAGAGGTTTTCATTGACGCCGACCGTCCTCTGAACGTGTTTGCTGACGGCGAGTCGCTTGGCGGTCTGCCGATGCGGATAAACGTCGCATCGGCCGCTCTGAGCGTGATGGTGCCAGCACAGCAGGACGCGGAACTCATGCACACCACTCCTGAGGCGGCATGACCGTGCTGTTTGGCGCGAAGATCCAGCTTGCCAGGACCGCGGGGGTGCTGGCCCGTTGGACAGGGCGCGGCGGCGGCACCAGCCTTCCTGGAAAGCTGCTGCTCAGGCTTGAACCACAGGCCATCACGAAGCTGGCGGCACGACTGCCGAACGGGTGCGTGGCGGTTTCGGCCACCAATGGCAAGACCACCACCGCGACCATGACGGCCTCGATTCTCACGCTCGCCGGCCACGAGCTGATCCACAACCGCGCCGGTGCGAACATGGCCGGCGGGATCGCGTCCACACTGCTTGACGCCGCTGGTCACGGTGGCCACATCAACGGTGACATGGGGCTGTTTGAACTCGACGAGTTCTGGCTGGACACCGTCATCACCCAGACGCAGCCGCGCGCGCTGCTTTTGACCAACCTGTTCCGCGATCAGCTGGATCGCTATGGGGAGCTTGAGACGATCGCCGACCGCTGGGATCACGTTGTGAGAGATCTGAGCCCCGACTGCGCACTGGTGCTCAACGCCGATGACCCGCTGGTCGCCGATCTCGGGCGGGAGAGAGCCGACACCGTGTACTTCGGTGTCCAGGACAGCGCGCTGTCGCTGGGCGAGCTGCCCCACGCCTCAGACTCCAAGCACTGCCGGCAGTGCGGGGCGCCCTATCACTACACCGACGTCTACCTTGGGCACCTTGGGCACTACTGCTGCGAGAGCTGCGGACGAGAGCGGCCGTCACCAGCCGTTTCAGCACAGCGGATCACGCTGCACGGCACCAGAGCCACAACTTTCTTGCTGGTCACGCCCGTGGGGGTTCGCTCGGTGTATCTGCATCTGCCAGGGCTCTACAACGTTTACAACGCGGTTGCGGCGGCGGCACTGTGCCTGACACTGGGTGTGGACCTTGACGTGGTCGTCGCTGGCCTTCAGGCCACCAGCGCCGCCTTTGGTCGCGCAGAAACAATCCAGATCCCGGGCGTGAGCCTGCAGATGCTGCTGATCAAGAATCCAGCCGGTGCCAACGAGGTACTGCGCACGCTGGCGCTCGAACCCGGCCAACGGGACCTGTTGCTTGTTCTCAACGACCGGATCGCTGACGGCCGGGACGTCTCCTGGATATGGGATGCTGACTTTGAGGTGCTCGACGATCACGTCGGCTGGGCCGTGTGTTCAGGTACACGCGCCGCAGAAATGGCTGTCCGCCTCAAGTACGCCGGGATTACAAAGGATCGCATCCAGGTGATCCCGGACCTTGCCAGCGCATTGGACAGTGCGGCCAGCGCGGCCAGCAAGAGCAGCACGCTGCACGTGTTGCCTACCTACACGGCGCTACTGGAACTCCAGAACCTCCTTGAAGACCGCGGCCACACGCGTGCTTACTGGGAGAGCGCGGCGTGAACGAGGTGATCTGGCACGACCTTGAGTACGGCGCCTACCGGCAGGACCTGCCCTTCTGGCTAAAGCTCGCCCAGCAGGCTGCACCCGCCGGAGAAGGCGTGCTGGATGTCGGCGCCGGCACCGGGCGGGTGGCGATCCCGCTGGCAGCCGCTGGGCACGCCGTGACCGCCATCGACCTTGAGCAGGAGCTTCTGCGCGAGCTTGACCGGCGCGCCGTACAACTCCAGCTCAGCCTGACCACGGTGTGCGCTGACGCACGCGCACTGGAGTTAGGCGGCGCCCGCTTCGCGCTGGTGATTGTGCCAATGCAGACCGTCCAGCTGCTCGGCGGCCCGCTTGGCCGCCGAGCGTTCCTGCGCTGCGCCCACACACACATGCTCAGCGGCGGCGTACTGGCCATCGCGCTGGTGCGCACGCAGGATGTCGAAGAGTTTGAGGTAGACGCAGGCGACCCGGCACCGTTGCCGGACGTCACCGAGATCCAGGATGTCGTCTACTTCAGCCAGCCCACCGCTGTCACGCGGGTGGGCGACACGCTGATCCTGAAGCGTCGGCGCGAAATCATCGATGCTGCCGGCAACCGAACTGTTAGCAACACCGCGATCTCACTTGACATGGTCGAGCCGGAGCAGATCATCCGAGCAGGGCAAGAGCTTGGCTTCCAAGCGCAACAGACCCGACGTATCGCGCCGAGCGCCGAGCACACCGGCAGCCAGGTGGTGGTTCTGCGTGTGTGAGCCTGAAACGTTGCATGTCTGTGCGCTGTACCCAGATCTCATGAACATCTATGCGGATCGTGGCAACCTGCTGGTGCTGCGCCGGCGCTGCGAGTGGCGCGGCATCCACTTCCAGCTGCGCGGCAGCCACATCGGGGATGAACTGGCTCCCGGCTGGGCCGATCTGTTCTATGTTGGCGGCGGCCAGGACCGTGACCAGCGCCTGTGCGCCGAAGATCTCAACACGCGCAAGCGCGACGCGCTGCGCAGCGCCGCCGCGGACGGCGCCGTTGTGCTTGGTGTCTGCGGCGGTTATCAGCTGCTCGGCAACGAGTACGAAATGGATGACATCGTGCTGCCTGGCGTCGGGCTGCTGGACATTCGCACCGTACGCTCCGTCGGCGACCGGCTGACTGGCAACATCGCAATCCAGCCCGAGCTCTCAGGACCCGACGGACAGCTGCTGGCAGGCTTTGAGAACCATGC
>JBMFHK010000045.1:0-17327 GCA_049976865.1 Solirubrobacteraceae bacterium
AGCGCAGTCCAGCAAGCATGGGCAGCCGCCGGCCTATGAACTGCGAAACCCGAGACCAACCTGAACAGCTCCGGCGGCTGCACGTTCGCCGGATACACCTCCAACAGCTGACGCGCTGTAGCGCTGCACTTCGCCGCCTGGCCAGCGGGCCAGGCGGCGAGGACCACCCGATCATCGTGGCATGCTGGTAGCATGAACGTATGAGCACCAAGGAACGCCTGTCGGTCACGGTCGACGTGGAGCTGATCCGCTTCGGCAACCAGGTGGTGTCGGACGGCCGCGCCGAGAGCCTCAGCGCCTGGGTCAACACGGCCCTGCGGGCGGCGCTCGAGCGTGATGAGAAGCTGCGGGCGATGGATGCGGTCATCGCGGCGTACGAGGCCGAGCATGGCGAGATCACCGAGGCTGACATGATCGCCGCCGAACGCGAGCTGCAAGCCAGAGCGATCCACGTGCGGCCAAGATGACACTGCTGCTCGATGCCGGCGCTTTCATCGCGCTGGAGCGTGGCGATCCGACGGTGAACCGGCGGCTCAAGCGCCAGCGAGCGCTCGGCAGCCCACCGATGACTCATGGCGGCATCGTGGGACAGGTCTGGCGCGACGGCACACGCCAAGCGAGGCTTGCGATGTGGCTCGCGGCCGCAGTGGTGGTCAACCTCGACGAGCAGCTCGGACGCGCAAGCGGCGCGCTGCTGGCAAGAACCGGCGGCAATGACGTGCTCGACGCGGCGCTCGTGCTGCTCGCCCAGGACGGCGACACGATCCTCACCTCCGACGCCGAGGATCTGGCCGTGCTGGCGGCGGCGGCGGGCCGCCATGTCGACATCATCCCGGTCTGAGGGCGCTCCGACACGGGGCGTCGATACGGGCGCCCAACAGGAATGATCCTCAACAGACGAAAAAACGGCCCGGGGGCGGCGATTGTGCCTGCTTTCGCGCGTAGCCTGCGCACGGAATAAGCCTTATCGCCTGCCGTCGGGAGCCGCCGCACTTGGCTTCTGTGGGCTGCGCTCCCTCCCGGACCGCTGATCAAAAAGATACGCAAGAAGCCCGTTGGATTGCAAGCCCCACCGCGCACGCTTTCCCGCTTTTTGGACAAAAATCGTGTGTCCGGCTCGCCGTCCGCGCCACCCCAACACACGCGCGGCTGGTGTGGCACGTCGCCCGCACGCCGGCGCGCAGGTCCCGGCCGATGGCGCCATCCGGGAGATCGCAGCTGGGGCTTCGCACGCCGGCGCGCAAGACCTTGCCGCTGCGCCGGCACCCCCCAGTGTGGGATGATCTGTTGCCATGTGTGCAAGCGTGCTGCATCCCGGCCACCCAGAGGCGGCGGCAACCCGGATCGGGTGGATCGGCACCGGCGTGATGGGAGCTTCCATGTGCGGCCACCTGCTGGCTGCCGGACACCCCGTAACGGTTCACACACGCAGCCGTGAGCGTGCCGCAGGGCTGGTTGAGCGCGGCGCGCGCTGGGCGCAAACCCCGGCGCAGGCCGCCACACAGGCCGACGTGATCTTCACGATGGTCGGCTACCCAGCGGATGTGCGGGAGGTGATTCTGGGAGAGCGGGGGGTGCTCGCCGGGGCTCGCAAGGGCAGCGTAATCGTGGATATGACCACAAGCGAGCCAGCGCTCGCCCAGGAGATCTACCAGATTGCCGCCAGCGGCGGTGTGGCCAGCGTGGACGCGCCGGTGTCCGGCGGTGATG
Organism: Solirubrobacteraceae bacterium; assembly: GCA_049976865.1. Classification (GTDB taxonomy): domain Bacteria; phylum Actinomycetota; class Thermoleophilia; order Solirubrobacterales; family Solirubrobacteraceae; genus Palsa-465. Next base: position 1,711 of record JBMFHK010000045.1, read on the forward strand.
TTGGCGCCCGCAACGCGACGCTGTCGATCATGGTGGGTGGTGATGAGGCGTCAGTTACGGCGATCCGTCCCCTGCTTGAGCTGATGGGTAAGACGATCGTTCACCAGGGGCCGGCCGGCGCTGGCCAGCACACCAAAATGGTCAACCAGACACTGATTGCAACGGGCATGATCGGCGTCTGCGAGGCGCTGCTCTACGCCCACCGCGCCGGCCTTGACCCGGAGACGGTGCTGACCGCCGTGGCTGGCGGCGCAGCCGGGTCATGGTCGCTGTCCAACTACGCGCCGCGCATGCTCAGCGGCGATTTTGCCCCCGGCTTCATGGTCGAGCATTTCATTAAAGACATGGAGATAGCGCTCAGCGAAGCAAGGCGGATGAACCTGGCGCTGCCGGGGTTGGCTTTAGCGCACGAGCTTTACCTGGCGCTGCGCGCGCAGGGCGGCGGTCGCGATGGCACGCAGTCGTTGATCCGCGCGCTGGCGCGTCTCTCAGGCGAGGAGTGGCCCACGCCCCGCCGCACTGCGGAGTAGCGCCCCGCCTCGCCGCAGAGTAACGCCCCCGCCGCACTGCGGAGTAGCGCCAGCCGCACCGCGGAGCGACGCCGCAGTGCGCCCTCACCCGGTGAAAGCCGCGGCAGCCTGGATCAGATCAGCTTACGGGCGCTCTCTCGCGGACGATCCGCAGGTTGCTGGTTCGGGCCTGAAGCCGATCAAACGCCCCCTCAAGGTCTGTTATCGCTGGCTCTGTCGACCAGCGGTTGCCGACCTTGCGGATCTCACCAGCTGCCTGCAGCTGCTGCAGCCTGACCAGCGCCTTGTCAGGGTTCAGGCCGGCGGCTTTCGCGATACGTCCGGTCGCGTACACGCCGCGAGGAAGTTCGCCAAGGGCTTTCTTCAGTCGATCCTCGTGTTGCTCAGACGGCGGTTCTGCTACGGCTGCAGCTGCGGCTGCCTGTTTGACAGACGGCTGCGTGACAGGCGAGCCGACGACCGCCCGCGCGAGGCGAGCAGGCAGTGCCTGTGCATAGCGAGTCCGGCACGCGGGGCACATGACCACCGGCTCGCGACCCTCCTCGCGAACAACCTCAAAGGTGCGCCACCTGCGCCCAGACCGGCAGACGCTGCAGCGCCGTCCGTGACGTTCGATCTCAACCAGATCTTCGGGATTCAAAGTCATCTCCTACAACAATAGAGAGTCCAAACTCATTTTGCGCCGGGCCAATGAGCTCCCCATTAACCTGACCGTCTCTGACGCAGCTCACGCGGCGGTGGCTGACCTGCCCGTCATTGCAGGGGACACCGTCACGATCAACTGGCAGACGAGCACCGATCAGTACCTGTCGGCGTTCCCGGTCGGAACCACGGATTACACAGAGCCAAACACCACCGCGGTTGTCAATACGGAGATCAACTCAAACGGCTACACGCAAACGGTCTTCAAAGCCACACGGTCCGGTGTCGCCCCCATGGCACAGAAGCCACTTCTCGTTGCAGATCCACACCCCCGACGGAGCCCCCATAACTTCCGGCATGACCGTCACCGTTCAGGCAAGATGGCCCCACCACCGGCGGTCAAACCTGGGCTCGGTTGCCGCGCCAGGCCACTTCTACATACCCTGGAGCCGTCTGCTTCTGCACAAGCAGGTGCATGTGCGGGTCAGGATCACAGCGCCCAGCTATGCCACCACGCTCAGCAGAGCAACCTCCTTCCGTGTCCGGTGAGTGAGATCGTCAGCTGAGTGACATCGGATTGGGCAGCGCCATCGTCTGAGACGGCCGTCGCAGAGGCCGGGCTCGCCATCTCCACCAAGGCGTACGGACGTTACCTGGCGGCAAGACGCTTGATCGCCAATGCGCTCGCTGACTTTGGGTCGCCGACGAGGAGGGAGCGATATCCGCACCGCCTGTGTGTATAAGGTGTGTGTATGGCTCGAGTGAACGTATACCTCCCCGATGACCTCGCCAACCGTGCCCGCGCCGCAGGCGTGAACGTCTCGGGCGTCACGCAGGACGCGATCCGTAGCGCTCTCGCCAGCGTCGAAACCGATGTTTGGCTGCAGCGGCTGCAGCGCTTGCCAAACACAGAGCTGACCCACGGGGCCGTGATCAGCGCCCTGGACGAAGCGCACGACGAGTTCGGTGCCTGAGACCATTGTTCTCGACGCCTCCGCGCTGGTCGAGGCGTTGATCGGCACGCCGCAGGGAGTTGCAGTTCGTCAGCGGCTGCGAGGTTGTGACCTACATGCCCCAGCGCACATCGATGCGGAGGCACTGTCTGCGCTGGGCCGGCTGCATCGCTCCGGTGAGCTTGACGCCAACACCGTTTCGGCTGCCTTGAGCGAAATCGCTCTCGCCCCGATCATCCGTCATCCGCTGGCTGGCCTGCTGGCAGGCGCCTGGGCGGCGCGCGACCAGCTCCGACTCGTCGACGCCCTATACATCGAACTGGCCACCGAACTGCACGCGACGCTCCTCACCACCAACGGCCAGCTCGCCCGAGCACGACCGATCGTCGAACTTGTCAGCTGACCAAGCGACTACTGCTTTCACTCTGGCATCCGAGCCAGCATGACGGTCGCCTCGGCGAGAACTGGACCACGCCGCGTGCGCGGTCCCGGCCCGCGAGGCGTGTCGCTTGCACTGCGCGTGCGACGTTTGGCTGGGGCCCGCGCCGCCACTTCTCCGACGGCGCGGACTCGTGCGGGAAGCGGATCGTGCTCCGCCGGAAGGACCCGCAGCGAGCCGCGTGATGCGCCGATTCTGATCCCGATCAACTGGTTATGACGCCAGTCCGTTGTTGTTCAGCCACCAGCCGCGAAGAGGCTCGGACCGGCCGTGTCCGCTGTCGCGCGACGGAGGCCGCAGCGAGTCGCGGCGGCCAGTCGGCGGTAGAGGAGCTCGGGCGCTAGATCTAGGCCGTCGCCGTCCAGAGCCTCTGCCTTGGTCACTGTAACCATGACCTTGACACGCCTGAAGCTCGCCCTCAAGGATTCTGAAACCATTCAGCGCAACCTGTGCCCACTGCTCACCGTGGCGCGCACGGAAGTACTGGCAGACAGTGCGTGAAGTGCACGACTGGTTTTGAAGTTGTCTGCCTTGGAAGCACAGGGGGCTACTTACGCCGTGTCATCGTTATCGAGCGAAGCGAGATCCCCAGCGACAGCAAAGCGGTCACCATCGCGCGCCACAAGGATGGCTACTGGAGAGCCGGCCCTCGGTACTCGAATAATCGGACTGGGTCGCGCGCAACCAGCCGTCCCAGTACCTCACCCGACATGGGCAACGCGGTCCACCAACCGGACATAACGAAGCGCAGCTTTCGCACAGTTGAGCTCTGATCTGCTCGATCCCGACATTGACGCTGCGTTAGCTGTGCGGGTCTGTCAGTCCTGTGCCGGCACGACCACGCGCGGATCGACGGTGCGCCAGCGGTGATCGAAGGTCCAGATCGCGTCTGCGCCGATCAGGCCGGCGACGGCCAGCGAGATTGCGTCTGGCAGGCTGAGTGCTCGGTGGCTCGCCCGTAAGACGGCTGCCTGATCGGCAATGGCGGCCGTGACCGGGACGGTCTCGCAACCGTCAACAAAATCACGGGCAGCAGTCAGCTGGGCGCCTCCTGACGCGGACGGGCCGACGAGGATCTCTGCCCTCGTGGTTGCAGCCAACACCAGATCGTCGTCAGTAGCCGCCGCAAGCGCGCCTGCCGCCGCCTGATGATGCGGGTCGCTAGCTGACAGCGCGGCGATCCCGACGCTGGCGTCTAGGATGATCAGCCGCGCCAACTGGAGCGCAGCTCATCGAGATAGCCGGGCGGGTAGACGGACTGATCGAGTGAACCGACAGCTGACAGCAGCCGGGCGCGACGGGCTGCACGCTCAGCCTGACCCGCAGGGGCGCCGAGCAGCTCGTGGCGGACCGCCGTGCGGATCCACTCTGCCTCGCTCGTACCGCGGTCCTTCGCCGCGACCTTGAGCTCTCGATGCAGCTCGTCCGGTAAATACACAGTCGTTTTCACCACAAGCACATCATACCCTATGTCACGTATGGCAGTCCCGAGCCGGCTCCTGCCGACCGCGCGTTGCACGTCTCTCGCCCGCGGGGTCAAGATGCTTGTGCCGAGTGAAAAGCAGGTGCCGGTCCGGTGGTCCGGATCGTGCTGTTGCGATCATGGGGTGGAGGAAATAGCTCGTCTGTGTTGTTTGCTTGTGGCTAGTTTGGCTCGGTGGTGTTTATGAATTCGGGCTGGTCGAGCAGGCGCAGCCAGCTGCCGTCGGGCTGGCGACGAACCACCTGGGCTCGCGCGCCAGCCCCCCGCGCAAGCCTTCACCGAAGCGGTTGGTGACACCAATCAGCTGTTACGCGGACACCTGGAGGTTGGAATGGTCGTGGGTTGCTCCGTCACCCCTTCTTCGATGCGCTGGCCGGCTTCCACAAAGCACACCCGCACGTCAAAGTCGCCGTGCGAGAAGGGAACTCCGAGGAACTCGTGGACAGTCTGCGCCGAGGCGGCCTGGACGTGATCCTGGTCGGCTACGCAAACACGGCCTCTGATGATCTTGACTCTCTCACGATCATCAGCGAAGGCCTCGTCGGGCTCCTCGCTAATTGATGTGGGTCAGGTGGCGACGGGCCCGGCGTTCAGTTTGCCGACGATGAGGTAGATCATCGTGATGAAGTTGCGGTTTGAACGGTAGCTGCGGGCCCGGCGTTTCGCGGCCTGGATGAGTGAGTTGAGGCCCTCCAACAGCCCATTGCTGATCTGGCTGTGATGCCAGCGGGCCACGCCCGCCCAGCGATCCTCGAGCATCCTTGCGAACCGCTGGACTGGCTCAAGGCCGCTTGCGGGAGCCGGCGGACAGGCTCGGGGCCAACGCTGTGCTGATGATGCGCTTCGACTCTTCCGACGCCGATGCCTCGATAATCCAAGTCGTCGCGTACGGCACCGCCGTCCGCGCACGCAAGCTGGAAGATTCGGAGAGCGTCAGCACTGGCATGTAGTCGACAGTAACCATCGCTGCCAGTCAGTCGCAGCTCGAGCGTTCCGGACAGGCTGATCGTGTCCGCTCAGAATCGCGTCCTTGACGTCCGACCTGGGGATGCCCAGCAGCTGCGCCTTGACCAATGCGTGATCCGTCCACAACGCCGACGTAGGACCGTGCGCTGTCACCGAAATCCAGTTCCCCAGGGGAACCACAGTGTGCGCACAGGGTGCTTATGGTGGCGGCAGGGGCGTCGGGGGCAACCGACGCCCCTGCCGCCACCATCATTGCCCTCGCAAGACCCTAAATCAGTGCCGCCGCCCGGGCTCGAACCGGGGCGCTTCGGATTAAAAGTCCGCTGCTCTACCAACTGAGCTACGGCGGCCCGTGCTTTGCTGATCGCGCCACGCACAATCAGCAAACCACAAGCAGGGTAGTGCGCGCCGCCGGAAAATGGCAGCCCGACGCAACCGAAGCTGTGATCCCGCTCAGGACGGACGCAGTGCCAGCAGCTCAACCTCGACCAGCATCCGCGGATCGATCAGCGCTGAGACCTCGACCATGGTCGCGGCCGGGCGAACCGCGCCAAACGCCTGCGCGTGGGCGCGCCCAACCTCACCACTCCGTGAAATGTCTGTCACGTACATCCGCGTCTGGATGACCGAGTCGAGTTCAAGCCCAAGGCGCTGAAGCTCACGTCTGAGCTTGCTGAAGATCTCGACCGCCTGCTCATACGGGGTGCTCCCGACAACCACGCCGGCCGGGTCGATGGCGGTGGTGCCGCTGATCACCACCAGCGAGCCGGCCTGCACGATCCGGCTGAAGCCAAACAGCTCCTCCCACGGGGACGGCGGGTCACCGCCCAGCCGGCTGATCGCAGGGGAACCTGTCAACGCCCCTTCAGAAGAAACTGACATGCGAGCCGTTCCCGCCCTCAATGCCGGAAGTGACGGTGGCGTGCGAAGACCATCGCCGCGCCGGCCCGGTCGACGACGTCAACCACCTCGGCGTCACGGATCGTCCCGCCCGGCTGGATGATCGCCGTCACCCCCTGCTCAAGTGCGATCCCCGGACCGTCGCCAAACGGGAAAAACGCGTCTGAGGCAAGCACCGCGCCGGCCGTGGGCACCTGCGCTTTGTCAAGCGCGATCCGCACAGCGTCAACACGGCTCATCTGCCCCGCACCAACTCCGACCGTAGCGTCATCCCGGGCCAGCACGATCGCGTTTGACTTGACGTGCTTACAGACCCGCCAGGCGAACAGCAACTGCTGCCACTCATCTTCCGTCGGCTCACGTTGGCTGACGACCTCCATGTCGTCGCGCTCCTCGCGGACGCCGTCCCGGTCCTGGACGAGCATGCCGCCCGCCACCTGCCGCAGGATCGGCTCAAGGGGACCTTCAAGGCGGCGCTCACGGTCATCCAGAATCCGCAGGTTGGGCTTCTGGCCGAGGATTTCAAGCGCCTCGTCATCAAACCCGCGGGCCAGGACAACCTCCGCGAACTGCTCGTGTATGGCGGCGGCAACGTGTCTATCCACCCTGCCGTTGACGACGACCACACCGCCAAAGGCGCTCATCGGGTCGCAGGCAAAGGCATGCTGATAGGCCTCAAGCACGGTCCCGCCGACGGCCGCCCCGCACGGGTTGTTGTGCTTGACGATCACGCAAGCCGGCGCCGCGAACTCTGCCAGCAACGCGCGGCCCGCGTCGAGGTCCAGCAGGTTGTTGAAGGACAGATCCCGGCCGCCCAGCTGGGCAACCTGCGAGAGCACGTGGGAGCGAGCGCCGATCTGCGTGTAGAAGGCTGCACGCTGATGCGGGTTCTCACCGTAGGGGAGCTCCAGCGTGCGCTCAAAAGCACGAACCAACAGCGGCGGGAAATCCTCGTGCTGCTCCTGGAACCAGCGGGTGATCGCGGTGTCGTAGCGAGCGGTGTAGGCAAACGCCTCCGCAGCCAGGCTTTCACGGGTCTGCATCGACAAACGCCGGTCCGTCGCGCGCAGCTCCTCCAGCACGGCGTCATAGCTTGCCGGCGAGACGACCGGCGCCGAGTACGCGTAGTTCTTGGCGGCGGCGCGAATCAGCGCCGGCCCGCCGATGTCAATCTGCTCGATCACCTGCGCCGCACTGACCCCCCGCTTGGCGGCGGTGCGCTCAAACGGGTACAGGTTCACGCAGACCATGTCCACCTGCTCCACGTCCTGCTGGACTGCCGCCCTGATGTGGGACGGATCATCACGTACGGCCAAAAGACTCGCGTACAGCTTCGGGTGCAGTGTTTTGACCCGCCCGTCCATGATCTCTGGAAAGCCGGTGAGATCCACGATCGAACGGACCTCAAGGCCGCCTTGCTCAAGCTTCCGGGCGGTGCCGCCGGTCGAGATGATCTCGATCCCAAGCTCCATCAGACCAAGCGCGAAATCAACGATCCCCGCCTTGTCCGACACGGATAGCAGCGCCCTGGTGATCTGCACCTGGCCGGGTGCTGCGGGCTTCAAGAGTCGATCGTCGGCGCCCGTGGTCATGGTTGCGACTCTACTGCTCCGGCAGTACCGCCAGCGGACCGATCAGCACTCGCCGCGGCTGCAGTGAGGCGATCCGCACCGCCCCCCGCGCAAACAGCCGCACAACCTCGGGCAGGATCTGGTACTCAATCGCGTGGATCTGAGGCCAGACGTCGTCAGGCTCGCGAGCGTCCGGCAGCTCGATGGCGCGCTGCATGATCACCGGGCCGCTGTCCATACCCTCATCCACGAAGTGCACTGTCACACCAAACACCTTGACACCGTAGGCGAGCGCCTGGTCAACGGCGCCCAGCCCGGAGAAGGCCGGCAAAAGCGACGGGTGGACGTTGATCACGCCGTCCGGAAAGCGGTCCAGAAACTCATTGGTGACACGCTGCATGTATCCAGCCATCACCACCAGCTGGACACCGCGATCACGCAGCCAGATCGCCATCTCCCGGTCTCGCAGCGAGCCGTCGCCGCCATGCTGCTCAAGGGTAAAGACGGCGGTCGCGATCTCAGCGCCGGTGGCACGTTCAAGCGCCCGCGCGTCCGGGTTGTCGGAGGCAACGGCCACGATCTGGATCCCCTCACGACCGTGCACCTGGTCGATCAGCGCCTGCAGGTTGGTGCCGTTGCCGGACGCGAGCACGGCCACCAGAAGCGGCTTGCGTCCAGCCTGGACTTGTCCGTCGGGCGGCGGTGTGGCAGCTGGGAGGCTCATGGCGAAGCCACCGTGGGCGCCAGCGCAACAGCTGCGGAACCCTCAAGCGCGAACTTGCCGGCCGCGTCCTCAGTCCCGGGCAGTGGGTAATCACCGCTGAAACAGGCGTCACAGTGAGTCGCACGAGACCCCTGTAGCGCCTCATAGACACCCTCCAGCGACAGATAGTGCAACGAGTCGGCACCCAATATCCGGCGGATGTCATCGATTGTGCGGTTGTGGGCGATCATCTCTTCGCGCGTGGACATGTCAATCCCATAGTGGCACGGGTGCTTGATCGGCGGCGAGCTGATCCGCACGTGGATCTCTGCCGCTCCGGCTTCCCGCAGCATCCGCACGATCTGCGGCATTGTGTTGCCGCGCACAATGGAGTCATCAACGACGATCAGCCGCTGGCCGGCGATGACCTCCGGCAGAGGGTTGAACTTCAGCCGCAGACCGTTGCGACGCAACTGCTGTCCGGGCTGGATGAACGTGCGCGCCACGTAGCGATTCTTGATGAAACCGTCGTCCTGCGGGATGCGAGCGGCCCGGGCCAGACCACGTGCAGCCGCGTTACCGGAATCCGGGACGGCAATCACAAGGTCAGCATCAACCGGCGCCTCCCGCCAGAGCAGCTCCCCCATCCGCGCACGCACAACCTGCAAGCGCCGGCCGGCCATCAGCGAGTCCGGGCGCGCAAAATAGATGTACTCAAACACACAGAACGCTTCGCGCTGCCCACCCGCGACGATCCTTGAAGAAAGCCCGTGTTCACCGATGGTGACCACCTCACCGGGTGCAACGTCGCGCAGGTGGTGCGCACCGATGAGATCAAACGCGCAGGACTCGCTGGCAACGCAGTAAAGCTCAGCGCCGGTTTCAGCGTTGACCATGACACCGAGCGACAACGGCCGCAAACCGTGCGGGTCGCGGAACGCGACCACCTTGTTCTCAGTGAGCACAACCGCTGAGAAGGCGCCGCGCAGACGCGGCAGCACGTCGGCCAGAGCGTCCTCAACAGTCTGTGCCGGGTGGGTGGCAAGCAGCGCCGCGATGATCTCTGAGTCCGAGGTGGACCGCAACGGCACGTGACGTGCGCGCAGCTCCTGGCGCAACTGCACAGCGTTGATCAGATTGCCGTTGTGCGCGAGCGCCAGCATGCGCCGGTCGTCACGGACAATCGGCTGGGCGTTCTCCCACGCGGAGGAGCCGGTGGTTGAGTAGCGGACATGGCCGATCGCCAGGTCTCCGACCAGCGAGCGCAACGTGTTCTCATCAAAGACCTGCGAGACAAGGCCCTGGTCTCGCACCGCCATGATGCCGCCGTCAAGCGGCGCGATGGCGATGCCAGCTGACTCCTGGCCGCGGTGCTGCAGCGCATACAGGGCAAAGTAGGCCAGCCGTGCGGGTTCCGCGCCCGGAGCGAGACGCTCGGGCGCAAAGAGACCAAAGACACCGCACTCGTCGCGCGGCCCGTCACGTAGATCCACAGAAGTTGACACCTTGCTTACTCGGGGCGCAGCTTAGCTCAGAAGCTGCGTCAGTCCGCCAGCATGTGCGGACCTTAACCGTGCTACCGGGACTTTCGCAAGCCCGTCAATGTCCAGCTCGGCGCCGCCAACGACACCGATGGTGAGCAGATCTCCCAGCGCCTGCGCCGGACCGGAAACTATGAAAGCGCAGCCCAGATCCTCGCCAAACGGGTCAAGCTCTTCAGGCAAATGCACGCTCGCGCCCACACCGCCGGCGATGCAGCACTCCGCGATCGCCACCGCGATGCCCCCCTCAGCGATGTCGTGGGCGCTGCGCAACACGCCGTCGCGCACCCCCTGGCGGACGCGATCATGGGCGTCTTTGAGCGCTTGCAGATCCTTTTCAGGCAGTACCCCGGCGGGCGCAAGGCCGTGAAGTTTGGCGATCTGTGAACCGTCCCGTGAAGGCTTGAAGCTGCCCACCAGCGCGATTCGGTCGCCGGGTCTGGTGAACGCCAGCCCGGCCGCGTTGCGAACATCGGGGAGCCTGCCGACCATGCCGATCACAGGGGTCGGCAGAATCGGCCCGTCCGGGGACTGGTTGTACAACGACACGTTGCCGCTGACCACCGGCACGCCCAGCTCACCGCAGGCCTGTGCAAGGCCATCGACCGCTTCAGAGATCTGCCAGGCGACGTCCAGCTTCTCCGGGTTGCCGAAGTTCAGGCAGTTGGTCAGGCCAAGCGGCTCGGCGCCGACGCAGGCGAGGTTGGCAGCGCACTCATAAACGACCTCGGCGGCGCCGGCGCGCGGGTCCACGGCCACGCGCCACCCGTTACCGTCGATGGACACCGCGATGCCGGCGATCGGCGCACCGTCAGCACCGGTACGGGCGGCCAGCACCGGCAGCGCCAGCACCGCGGCGTCGGCCTGTTCGGGGCGGCGCACCGTGCGCGACTGGACCACCGGGTCGTACTGCTCATAAACGACGCGGCGGGAAGCGAGGTTCGCGCTGGCCAACAGTGCAAGCAGTGTGCTTGCCGGGTCAGCGTCGCTGGCAAGCCGCTGCTTGCCAGCGACGTACAGCGCCCGCTCGGGCCGCCTGGGAGCAAGGTCATACAGCGGGCAGTTATCAACCAGAAGCGGCACGGGCAGCTCTCCGATCAACTCGCCGGTACGAAACAGCCGCAGCTGCTGCGTGTCGGTGACCTTGCCGATCGGCGTGGCCAGCACCTCCCAGCGCTCACAGACCTCAAGCACAGCACCCACCCGGTCAGGCTCAACCACGCAGAGCATCCGCTCCTGGGACTCGGAGACCATGATTTCAAACGGCTCAAGGCCTGGTTCACGCAGCGGCACGCGGGCGATGTCAATGTCAATGCCGAGCTCGCCCTTGGAGGCCATCTCAGCCACCGCTGAGGTAAGACCCGCCGCCCCCAGATCCTGGAGCGAGGCCAGCAGGCCGCGCTCCAGCAGCTCAAGGCTGCACTCAAGCAGCTTCTTCTCTGTGAACGGATCGCCGATCTGCACGGTCGGGCGTTTGGCGTCGTCACCGTCGCCGAGCTCGGCGCTGGCCAGCACGGAGGCACCGCCGATCCCGTCACGGCCGGTCAGCGCGCCAAACAGGATCACGACGTTGCCGACCCCGGCCGCGGCGGCGCTGGTGAGCTTGTCGTGGCCGGCCAGGCCGAGCGCCATGACGTTGATCAGACAGTTTTGCTCGTAGCTGGAGTCGAAGTAGATCTCGCCGCCGACGGTTGGCACGCCGATTGAGTTGCCGTAGTGGCCGATCCCGGCGACCGACTGCTCAAGCAGGTAGCGGGACCGCTGGGACGCGTCGATCTCGCCGAAACGCAGGCTGTCAAGCACCGCTATGGGCCGTGCGCCCACGGCAAAGATGTCGCGCAGGATGCCGCCCACGCCGGTTGCCGCGCCCTGGAACGGCTCAACCGCACTGGGATGGTTGTGTGACTCAACCTTGAAGGCCACCGCCATGCCGTCACCGACATCAACGGCACCGGCGTTCTCACCGGGACCCACCAGCACGTGCGCGCCCTGGGTCGGCAGACGCCTGAGCAGCTTCTTTGAGTGCTTGTACGCGCAGTGCTCGGACCACATCAAGGACAGCATCGCCAGCTCCACGTCGACCGGCTCGCGACCGAGGCTGGAGGTGATCAGCTGATACTCATGGTCGGTCAGACCGAGTGTGCGGTACCTTGGCTGTGGAGCTGTGCTCATCGGTCGTGGGTGCTGGTCGGTGCTGGACGGTGGTGGATAGCTGACGGCTAGCGGCGGATCAGGGGCGGGCACCGCTGCCGGTGGGCGCCGCCGCCGGTAACCGCCAAGCGGTGGTAAAGCGTGTGGCTCGGTCGCCGGTCAGTGGACACCAGCGCGCTCCCTCACGGTAGCCCGGATCGACTCAAAGATCGCCAGGCCGTCGGTGGAGCCGGTCAGCGGGTCCACAGCGTGCTCTGGGTGGGGCATGAGACCAAACACGTTGCCGGCGTTGTTGACAACGCCGGCAACGTCATCCTGGGCGCCGTTGGGGTTCTGCCCAGCCGCATAACGCAACACCACCTGGACGGGCCGGGGAGAGTAGTAGCGACCGGTCGTGTGCTTGACGGGGATTGAGAGCGTGGGCGGGGCCGTGCGCGTAAACGGTGTGTAACGGTCAACCACATCCAGTGTCACCTGGCGGAACACGAACTTGAGGTGATCGTTGATCAGCAGGGCGCCCGGCAACAGTCCGCACTCACACAGGACCTGGAAGCCGTTGCAGATCCCCAGCACCAGCCCGCCCTCCCGGGCGAACTCAATCACCGTCTCCATGACGGGCGCGAACCGGGCGATGGCTCCGGCCCTCAGGTAGTCACCGTAGGAGAAACCGCCCGGAATGATCACCGCGTCGACGCCGTGCAGGTCGCGGTCGCGGTGCCAGAGCAGCACGGCCTCACCCACACGCTCGGCGGCCAGCTGCGCGTCAGCGTCGTCACAGGTGCCCGGGAAGCGGACTACCCCGAACTTCACGCTCCCCGCCCCGGACCGGTTCCCATCCCGTCGCCGTACTGGATCTCATATTCCTCAACCAGCGGGTTGGCAAGCAGCCGCTCACACATCGCCGACAGCTCCTCGATCTGGTCGATGTCCAGCTCGATCAGTCGTCCCACATGAACATGGCTTGCGCCGTTGAAGCCCAGGGCCGGCAGGGCGCGCTCGACCGCCTGCCCCTGAGGGTCCAGAATCCCCGCCTTGGGCCGGATCAGGACACGTGCCCGCATGGTTTTTCGTCAGCCGGCCTTGCCGGTGCGCCGCTGCCATGCGCTGAACGGCTCACCCGTCAGGCGCTCATAGGCGTCGATGTACTTTTCGCGCGTGCGTTCGACGATATCACCCGGTATCTCCGGGGCGGGCGGGGTGCGGTCCCAGCCGGTTGAGGAGGCCCAGTCGCGCACAAACTGCTTGTCAAAGCTCGGCTGAGGGCGCCCCGGCGCATACCCCTCCTGCGGCCAGAACCTGGAGGAGTCCGGCGTGCACACCTCGTCGCCGAGGGTCAGGGCGCCGTCCGCGTCGAGCCCGAACTCAAGCTTCGTGTCGGCCAGGATGATGCCGCGCCGGCGCGCATGTTCGGCGGCGTGGTTGTACACGGCGATGGAAGCGTCACGCAGCCGCTTGGCCAGGTCCTCATCGCCGATCAGCTCCACCGCCCGCTCAAAGTTGATCGCCTCATCGTGACCGACGTTGGCCTTGGTGGACGGCGTGAAGATCGGCTCGGGCAACCGCTCTGACTCAAGCAGTCCGGCGGGCAGCGTGACACCGGAGACCACGCCGGTGCGCTGATAGTCGTTCCAGCCGGAGCCGGTGATGTAACCCCTGACGATGCACTCAACCGGCAGCATCTTCAGCTTCCTGACCACCATCGCACGGCCGCGCACCTCATCAGGAACACCGTCGGTTACTGAGACCAGGTGGTTGGAGATCAGCTTGGCGGTGTGCTCAAACCAGAAGGTGGAGATGGCCGTCAGCACCGCCCCCTTGTCAGGGATCTGGTTGGGATGGACCACGTCATAGGTGGAGATCCGGTCAGAGGCGACCAGCAAAAGCGCGTCACCGAGGTCATAGATGTCGCGGACCTTGCCGGAGGCCACAATCGTCAGCCCTGAAAGCTCACTCATGCGTCGATCCTAGCGTTTGGGCAGGCGGCAAGCGTCACGGCCGACCGCCCCGCACCACGGTGGACACGGGTCCGGCCCGGCGCCGTTACGGACCTGCCTCAGCGCAAGGTGACGCGAGCGAACGGCAGCGCGAGAATGTGGTTGGCGACGATCTGAACCTCCGGGCGCAGATCATGCATCGAGCCGGACCACACCAGCCCGTACTCAATGCCAAAGCGCACCCCTTCAACCCGTCGCAACTCAATCTGCAGCTCGGATGCGTCGCGTGCGGCAAGCATCGACACCAGCGCCGGTGCGCCGGTGGCGTTGGACCGCGCGACCAGCGCGGCGAGACTGCCGATCACCGGCAGTGGTGGGGTCCGCTCAAGCCCGAGACGGTCAAGGGCGGCCGCGACAACACGGCTTGAGCTGGACCACGGATCACGCTGAAGGACCGCTGTGGCCGCAAACTCATCAGCCGGGATCTCCTCCAGGTCCCGCCAGGGGTGTGTTCCCGGGACCGCCACGACCATCTCATCGCGCCACACGGGATGCTCCTCAAGGCTGTCTGCGTGCAGCGCGTATGGGTCAAGCGCGACGATCCCCAGCTCGGCCCGGCCCTCGCTGACCAGCTCGCGTGCAAACGCGGAGTTGGCGGACACAAGCTCCGCGGCGATCCGAGGGTCACGCGCGACCAGCTCACTGAGCACGCCTGGCAGCCGCAGCTCAGCGACGGTGGGACTTGAGGCGATCCGCACCGGCACCGCCGGGCCCGGGCTGCCGATCAGCGCCTGGACGGAGTCGGCGGTGCGCAACAAGCGCCGGGCGACCCTGTAGAGCTCGGCCCCTGCCGGCGTCAGCGTGACACCGCGCGGACTGCGCCTGAGCAGATCAGCACCGGCCACCGCCTCAATCGCACGCAGGCGTTTTGACATGGCCGGCTGGCTGACGTGCATGGAGCGTGCCGCCTGCGCGATGCTGCCAAGCGCCGCCGCCGCGCAGAAGGCCCGCAGTTCCGAGACCTCGATGTCACGCACCGGCGTCCGGATGCTGCCCCCTGAGCTCACTCCGAAACCAGCGACCTGATGGTGGTGATCCACAGTGAACATCGGCGGGCAGCATAAGCCAGCACCCGGTACGCGGCAACAGTTGACGGTGAACATTCACCGTCAGTTGCAATGAAACCTGCAGTTTCGGCTAAACCTTTGCTGCGCCCGGCCGATATCCACAGGTGGAAAACACGTTCACTTTGGGACTTGCGTGCTAGCGCTACCCAAAGTCAGCGACAGAAAACTAAACAAGCACCTTGACGCCCACGGCTTGCTCCTTTCAACCCGGTTGTGATGCAGAGAGGATCTGCTGGGAACACGTCGAAGGTTGCTACTTGCCATGCGATCCGGTAGGCCACAGTTGGTTAGAGTTCTCATAACCTTTGGTTAGCCTGTGCCCGCCCTGCAGCCATTGAAAACCGCTGCGTTTCGCCATCTGGCGGGCACCTACGCAATCAACGACCTCGGCAACTGGATCGGGGAGATAGCGCTTGCGATCCTCGTATACGGCCGCACCGGCAGCGCGCTGGCCACCGCCCTTCTGTTCATGGCGATGCGCGGGTTGCCGGCGCTCGCCTCACCGCTAGTGACCGCGCACGTCGAGTCCCGTCGCGCCCGCCCGACGCTCACCGGCCTTTACTCACTGGAGTTCGCGCTGTTTGTGGCGCTCGCCATCATCGCGCGCCACTTCTCACTGCTGCTGGTGCTGGCGCTGGTGGCGATTGGCGGGGAGGCGGCAAGCGTGGCAAGCGCCC